>NZ_BJBV01000001.1:0-470239 GCF_036245925.1 Shewanella sp. M-Br | reverse complement strand
TACTCGCTGTAACTTATGGCAGACTAAGCTGTTTTGCCAGGTTAATCCTTGGATATTTGATAGCGGCGCCACGCAGACATAAGTGGTCTCCAGCGGTCGCCCTTGTGTATCAATGGGGATAGTTTTTAGCTCGACTCCTAAATGTAGAAAATCTTGCTCAGGTTTAGAACCCGCCGTTGCGCCTAATTCCATTTCGATTAGTTGACCGACCCAACCTTTATCGCGTTTAAGATCCTTGGGGACACGAATGCTTCTTTGGCTGGCTATCTGCGCCAAACTCACGCCCGCCATCATGTTGGCACGTTCGAGTAGTTCAGATAGATTTTCGGGGGGGATAATTCGATTCATGGCTGGATTTTACTTAAAAATAACCGCTTAGCAATGGTGGTTAAAAAACGAGCTCTACAGGGTGGGTTAACTTGTACCGAATGTTTTTATTCTAAGTGACTGATTTTCAATTTTATATCCGTGTTAACCCCCGTTTTGCAAAAAAGTGTTCAAAGTTACTCTCTGCTTTCCCTTGCGTTCCCCACATACTTATCCACAGATATTATGGATAACTCAGTAAAGTGAGCCTCTTAACCTAATAAAAATCCTAAGTCAATGCGAATAAAGTGCATTTATTCTGGCTTTTGTGGACAGTTGTGGACACTATTTGTGTATAAAGTTGAGTAATATCGCGAGAATGATAGAAATACTTCTTGCTGGTCAAATAATGAGCTTTATTGGTTTTTTAGTCTAAAATAAATCATGATTAATGTGCAAGCTTATGAATTTGTTTGCTATTAAGTTTTAACGCTAAATTTAAAAAACGATGGTAAATAGATGTTTTTTGAACGTTATAACAAGTTCACCTGAGTTTCAAACAGAGATATCCACAGAAAATGTGGATATCCCCGGATTCCATCTCCTAGCATTGTTGATAAATGTCTTTTAAGTCAGATGTTATCCAAAGCTTAGGATAAAATAGAGGTTTGCTGAGAGACTAGCTTTATGAAACAATCAGTTTATTAAAATTTAATGTGATTTGGAGTCCATGTGATTGATAGCGACGGCTTTCGCGCAAATGTGGGCATTATAATTTGTAACAGATATGGCCAAGTCATGTGGGCTAGACGTTTCGGTCAACACTCATGGCAATTTCCTCAAGGTGGCGTCGATGATGGCGAGACTGCAGAAGAGGCTATGTACCGTGAGTTGTATGAAGAAGTGGGCCTAAGACCTGAACACGTGCATATATTAACCTCGACCCGTTCTTGGTTGCGCTATCGTTTGCCAAAGCGTTTAGTGAGGCAAGACAGTAAACCTGTGTGTATCGGGCAAAAACAAAAGTGGTTTCTGTTACAACTGAAAAGCCAAGATAGTGCGATTAATTTGAGTTCTTCTGGGCATCCTGAATTTGACGATTGGCGCTGGGTAAGTTATTGGTATCCTGTGCGGCAAGTTGTGTCATTTAAGCGTGATGTTTATCGTAAGGTGATGAAAGAGTTTGCGGTAACGGCATTGTCATTCCAAACCCTAGAAATACCTAGGAAACGGGGAAGACAAAAAACAACGGGCTGATTTTCAAAAGAGGATTGAAAACAGTGTTAAATACGCTTAGGGATATTACTCAGGCTGTGGCATCTGCCCACAGTTTGGAAACCGCATTAGAAATCTTAGTTTCATCGACTAAAGCGGCGATGGAAACCCAATGTTGCTCCATCTATATCCTAGAAGAGCAAGAACTCGTGTTATCTGCAACCGATGGTCTTGAAAAAAGCGCCGTTGGTCGAGTACGTATGCCGCTGACTGAAGGTTTAGTTGGACTTGCTGCTCAGCGAGAAGAGGCCGTTAATTTAGCCGATGCTCGGCTTCATCCAAGGTTTAAGCTTTTTCCTGAAGTCGCCGAAGAAGAATACCGCGCTTTTTTAGCTGTACCTATTATCTACCAGAAGGCTGTGGTTGGGGTGATAGTGGTACAGCAGGCGAGTGCTCGCCAATTCAGTGAGGGCGAAGAAGCCTTTCTGATGACCCTCGCTGCACAGTTAGCGATGGCGGTGCGTGGGTTAAAACAAAAAGCTCAAGTCAGCTCCCATCATCAACAAATTCTGTTTCAAGGTACTTCAGCGTCAAACGGTATCGCCATTGCGTATGCCTTCGTACTTGGTGGGGAAATTCCCCTTGAACAGCCTGAGGTGCGTTCTGACGATATTGCCTATGAATCGAGTCGCTTAACCACGGCTATGGTGCGTTGTAAAGAAGCGATAGGTGCCTTATCTCAACGGTTTGATCGCGAGCAAGATGACGAAGTTGTCTCCATTTTCAATGCATTACAGTTACTGCTCGATGATGCTAGTTTAGGCGGCGAATATACCCGTGAAGTGCAATTAGGCTGGGTTGCTGAGTCGGCGGTGAGCCGAGTGTCTCTACGTTATATTCAACAGTTTTTAGCAATGGAAGACCCTTACCTTAAGGAGCGGGCTAGCGATATTCGCGACTTAGGTCAAAAAGTATTGCGCCAACTTATTGAGCCAGAACGTCTAGAGCTTGAGCCCGATAAACCTGTAATCCTCATTACCCGTGAAGCCGATGCGACTATGTTGGCTGAGTTCCCAAGGCAAAAGCTTGCGGGTATTGTCACTGAGCTTGGTGGCGTAAACTCCCATGCCGCCATTTTAGCCCGTGCCTTAGGTGTGCCTGCTATTACAGGTGTCGAGCAACTGTTATCCGCCAATATTGACCAAAAACTTTTAGTCGTAAACGCAAGCCGTGGTCAGTTATTGGTGTCGCCATCACCTGCGATTGTCGGTGAGTATCGTAGCCTGATTTCGGCACAAAAAGCCTTGCAACGCCAGTATGCCCAAGAATTAGCGCTGCCTTCTGTAACCTTAGATGGTTCACGTATTCGCTTGTATCTCAATGCGGGATTACTCAGTGGTGTGGCCTCTGAAATTGCAGAGGGCGCCGACGGTATTGGGCTTTATCGCACTGAAATTCCTTTTATGTTGCAACAGCGCTTCCCGAGTGAATCTGAGCAAGTCAAAGTCTATCAACAGGTCTTATCGGCCGCGTCCGGTCGACCTGTGGTGATGCGTACTTTAGATGTGGGAGGCGATAAACCTTTACCGTATTTCCCGATTAAAGAAGACAATCCTTTCCTTGGATGGCGCGGTATTCGCTTGTCTCTGGATCATCCTGAGCTTTTTTTGGTGCAGTTACGGGCCATGCTACAGGCTGGGGGAGACGGTAAACAGTTAAGTATTTTGCTGCCTATGGTCAGCAACTTAGATGAAATCGATCAATCCTTAGAATATTTGCAACAAGCCTATGTCGAATTAAAAAACGATGTTAACAGCGACATAGTGATGCCACGAATAGGCATTATGCTTGAAGTGCCCGCCATGCTATATCAGTTGGATGATGTGGCAAAACGAGTGGATTTTGTCTCTGTTGGTAGTAATGATTTAACCCAATATTTGCTGGCTGTTGACCGTAATAACCCGCGGGTGAGCTCGTTATTTGACAGTTATCATCCTGGAATATTGCGGGCTTTGCATCAGGCGCACCTAGATTGTCGATACCATAAACTCGATATTAGTATCTGTGGAGAGTTAGCGGGCGAACCTATGGGGGCCATTTTGCTGGTGGCTATGGGATACGATCAGTTGAGTATGAATCAGGGCAGTTTAGCGCGGATCAATTATCTATTGCGTCGTGTTGCGCGGGCTGATTTAGATCAATTACTTGCTAAAGCGCTGAGCCTATCAAACGGCTTCCAAGTGCGTGAGCTGGTTAAAGAATATTTGACCCAGCAGGGTCTCGCAACAATTCTTAATTAACTAATGCTGTGTTTTGCTTTAAGCTAAGGCCCTCAATTTATCACGCTGTAGGTACTCGTGTGGATAGTTTGTTGTTGGTGTTCTTTATTTGCTTGGCTTTAGGCGCATTTGTCGGCTTTATGGCAGGATTATTAGGTATCGGTGGCGGCTTGATTGTAGTGCCGGCACTGCTTTATATTTTGCCATCGGTCGGTATTAGCTCTACTCAGCTCCCCCATATTGCAATTGCCACTTCGCTAGCAGCCATTATTCTCACCTCTATTTCGTCGGCACGTGCCCACCATAAGCGTGGCAATGTGCCTTGGGATTTATTCAAATCAATGTTACCGGGCCTGATTATAGGCGCGCTGGCTTCAGGTTTTATTGCTGAGCGTATTCCCGCTGATAAGTTACAACAAGGTTTTGCCATCTTTGTGATTTTAATGACAATTCAAATGGCTTATCCCGTTAAGGCCGAATCAAATCGTCAATTACCTAATTCAGTAGTGCTTTTTGTTGTATCGGCTTTTGTTGCGGTTTTGGCAGGTTTGACCGGGATAGGTGGCGGTATACTGATAGTGCCATTTTTGACTTTTTATGGTTTACAGATGCGTCAAGCCGTGGGCTTTTCTGCGGCGATGGGCTTCTTAATCTCTCTTTCTGGCAGTTTCGGCTATATTATTGCAGGAATGAATGCCCCTGAGTTGCCCTATGGTACCTTAGGCTATATCTATTTACCTGCATTGTTTGGTTTAGTGATCACTTCTGTCTTGATGGCGCCTGTGGGGGTAAAAGCGGCGAGCACTTGGCCAACACCTGTACTTAAAAAGATATTTGCACTGTTACTTCTATGTGTCGGCCTTAAGTTAATTCTGACCTAGTTTTTATGTTTATCTCAGTTTGAGGCTGCTAATGGATGTGTTATGGCGTTGAGTTTCCCCAATATCGATCCCGTGATCGTTTCATTTGGACCGTTTAATCTTTTTGGACAAACCTTTGAACCGGCACTGCGTTGGTATGGTTTTACCTATTTAGTCGGATTTGTTGCGGCCATGTGGTTGTTGAACCGCCAAGCCGACCGTTCAAAGGGGATATGGACGCGGGAGCAAGTTTCAGATTTACTCTTTTATGGTTTTCTTGGGGTGATTTTAGGTGGCCGTATCGGTTACGTGCTTTTTTATCATTTCGATTATTTCCTCGCCAGTCCCCTCTATTTATTTAAAATCTCTGAAGGTGGCATGTCCTTCCACGGCGGTTTGATGGGCGTGATTACGGCGATGCTCTATATCGCGTGGAAACAAAAACGTACTTTTTTTGCTGTCGCCGATATGGTGGCACCTGTTGTGCCTATTGGTTTAGGCGCTGGTCGTATTGGTAACTTTATCAACGGCGAGCTTTGGGGACGAACCACTGATGTGCCTTGGGCTATGGTGTTTCCAACTGGTGGGCCTGACCCACGTCATCCATCCCAGTTGTATCAGTTCGCCCTTGAAGGCGTAGCATTATTCCTATTACTTTACTGGTTTAGCAAACGTACCGATAAAGTCGGTGCCGTCTCTGGTATGTTCTTAGTCGGTTACGGTATGTTCCGTATTATGGTTGAAACTGTGAGGCAACCCGACACACAGTTGGGGCTCTACTGGGGATTTATGACTATGGGGCAGATACTCTCTGTGCCTATGGTGTTAATCGGTTTGTATTTGATTTTTCGTAAGCAAGGTAAGCAGCAATGAAACAGTATTTAGACTTAATGAAGCACATATTAGCCGAAGGCGTGGATAAATCGGATCGCACAGGTACTGGGACTCGCTCGGTATTTGGCTATCAAATGCGCTTCAATTTGAGCAAAGGTTTTCCTTTGGTGAGCACCAAAAAATGCCATATGCGCTCTATCATCCATGAATTGCTGTGGTTTCTGAAGGGTGAAACTAACGTTGCCTATTTACGCGAAAACAAGGTCAGCATTTGGGACGAATGGGCCGATGATAATGGCGATTTGGGCCCAGTTTATGGTGCCCAGTGGCGCAGCTGGCCAACCCAGAGTGGTGATGCTATCGATCAGATTTCGCAAGTTATCGCCCAGATAAAATCTCAGCCAGATTCTCGCCGTCTTATCGTTTCTGCGTGGAACGTGGGCGAACTGGATAAAATGGCTTTGGCACCGTGCCACGCGTTTTTTCAGTTCTATGTAGCCGATGGTAAATTATCTTGTCAGCTGTATCAGCGTAGTTGTGATGTGTTTCTTGGTTTGCCATTTAATATTGCCAGTTATGCTTTGTTAACTATGATGGTCGCCCAGCAATGTGACTTGGCCTTAGGTGATTTTGTGTGGACGGGTGGCGATACCCATTTATATTCTAATCATATGGAACAGACGGCACTGCAGTTAAGTCGTGATCCAAAACCGTTGCCGACCATGACTATTGTACGCAGACCTGAGTCGATTTTTGACTATCAATTCGATGATTTTGAATTAACAAACTACGCTCCACACCCTCATATCAAAGCCCCTGTTGCTGTGTGATGTATGTTTTTTAACCTAACACTTCGGGATAACCGAGGTGTTAGGGAGAAACTTACGATTATATTTGTTATTACAATTCGTCTACACTCAATTCATTATGATTTTTAGGAGTGCAAGATGGAAAAAGCAATTAGAAATTTTCTAAGCCAAGAGTCGGCTGGCGGTATCCTGTTATTGGTTGCTGTTGCCTTAGCCATGCTGATGGCCAATTCCCCCTTATCTGGACTTTATCAAGGCTTTTTAGGCACTGACGTTCAAGTCAAAATTGGCGAGCTCAATATACACAAGCCACTCATCCTGTGGATAAACGATGGCTTGATGGCCATATTCTTTTTGCTGATTGGTTTAGAAGTGAAACGTGAGTTACTTGAAGGCGCCTTATCGAGTGTCGCTCAAGCTTCCCTGCCTACCTTTGCAGCCATTGGCGGCATGTTAGTCCCTGCTGGTGTGTACTTACTGTTTAACTACGGTGATCCTGTCACACAAGCGGGCTGGGCGATTCCTGCCGCGACCGATATTGCCTTTGCCTTAGGTATTATGGCGCTGCTCGGAAGCCGCGTTCCTGTTTCACTGAAAGTCTTCTTACTTGCTTTAGCTATCATCGATGATTTAGGCGTCATAGTGATTATCGCGCTATTTTACAGTACTGACCTATCAACCATCAGTTTAGTGGTTGCCAGTTTAGCGATTGCGGGCTTGGTTGGGTTAAACCGCAAAGGGGTTACTTCACTTTTACCCTATGGCATCTTAGGGTTAATTCTTTGGGTTGCCGTACTTAAGTCTGGAGTGCATGCGACTCTGGCTGGCGTCATCATTGCTTTTTGTATTCCATTGCGGGCAAAGGATGGCAGTTCACCCTCAGAAGGCTTAGAGCATAGTTTGCATCCTTGGAGTACTTTCCTCATTTTGCCAGTGTTTGCTTTTGCCAATGCGGGCGTTTATGTCGGCAATATGAATTTGGATACGTTAATTTCTCCTGTTCCTGTTGGTATTGCATTGGGCCTGATGTTAGGTAAGCCAATCGGTGTAATGTTATTTAGCTTTATTGCGGTGAAACTAAAATTAGCGCAATTGCCCGATGGCGTGGGTTGGAAGCAGATTGCCCCCGTCGCGGCCATGTGCGGCATTGGTTTTACTATGTCTATGTTTATTGCGTCGTTAGCCTTTGAACATGCAGACCCTATGTACGGTGACTTAGCACGCCTAGGAACCTTAATCGGTTCGATTATGGCAGCGTTAGTCGGGTATTTCTGGTTATCAAAAGTGTTACCTAATAAAGGAGTATAACTATGATAAAGTTGAAATTAATGGGAATAGCAACGCTCTTATGTTTATCGACAACCGCGACGGCATCGCAAATTTCGGCCTGTAATCAGGATGCAAACTCGCAGACTTGCCAAAGCTATCTTGAAGGGATAGTGGATGGTGCTTTGATGTTTAAATCTGATTCCTTAGGGGCGAGATTAGAAACTAATGGTTATGAATCGAGGGCACTTAAGTATCGCGGTGGTAAACGTTTCCAAGAAGCGAATCGAACCTATTGCGCCGAACGTATTCCTGAACGTAACGTTTTAGTTTCAGGAGTCACTGAAGCGGTAAGTCTGGGGAATGCTGCCGATTTGGAGCAGTTACAAGGCATAGTTACTAACTTACTCGACTGCCAGCGTTTAAAGTAACTTGACTGGTAATCATCAGGTTTTTAATCATCTGATTTTAAACTAATCGAGTTTAAAATAACACAGTAACCCCTCAGCGCTTTGGCGTTTGAGGGAGCATTAACAGCGGGTTAGCATGCTGCACTTGAATTATAACCACTTGTATTATTTTTGGATGATTAAGAAAAAGGGCTCAGTCGCGAAGGCGGCCGAAGCCCTATGTTTGACGCCGCAAACGATAACGGGGCAAATTCGTGCCTTAGAAGATAGGTTAAACGGCAGTCTGTTCAAGCGAGTCGGGCGGACATTGGAGGCGACAGAGTTAGGTGAATTGGTGTTTCGCTACGCCGATAAGATGTTTAGCCTTAGCTATGAAATGCTCGATTTACTTAACTATCAAAAAGCGGATGCCATGTTATTCGAGGTGGGTATTGCCGATGCCTTATCTAAAGCTTTAGTCAGCCGAGTTTTATTATCTGTAGTGCCTAATGACAATTCTATGCACTTAGCCTGCTATGAGGCGACTCACGAGAGCCTAATGGCGCGTTTACGTGAGCATAAACTGGATATGATCCTTTCGGATTGTGCCGGTGAGTCACTGAAATACCCTGAAATTTTATCTAAAAAATTGGGCGAGTGTGGCGTGAGTTTTTTCTCCGCTGAGACTTATAGCGCTGATTTTCCTGCTTGTTTAGAGCAAGGCCAGCTATTAATCCCCGGCCGCAGAACCTCACTTGGACAACAGCTATATCGCTGGTTTGACGAGCAAAACCTTAAAGTCAGTATTTTGGGCGAGTTCGATGATGCGGCCATGATGAAGGCCTTTGGTTACCTTAAACGAGGTATTTTTGTCACACCGTCGATTTATCGCCAAGAAGTGATTTCCCATGGTATGAATTTGCTCGGTGAAACTACCGATGTGAAAGAGGAATACCATGTGATGTTTGCCGAACGTATGATCCAACATCCTGCGGTAAAGCGATTATTGGATACAGATTTTAGCGATCTCTTTGAGGGGCTCGATACGCAAGTACAACAATGCTAATTTTGTAAGTCAATATGAAGGGTTAATCGACACTTTAGTCAGTGAACTGATAGACTAATGCCAAATCTGTGTTGGGAGAAATACCTTGGAATTAATGAACATCGCAAGGGTTCGCTGGGCATGTCGCCGTGGGATGCTGGAATTAGACGTCTTGCTTCAACCTTTTGTTGAAAACTTCTATCAAGAAATGTCCGATGAAGATAAAACCGTGTTTATCCGTTTGTTGGAATGTGAAGATCCAGAATTGTTTGCTTGGTTTATGGGCCATGAAGTGTGCCCTGATACTGAACTGGCTCGTATGATAGTAAAAGTCCGTGGAAGACCGGCACCATAGTTTCAGCGTAAAAGCTTCTTTCGACCAACGACTCTCGTTGGTCGTTTTTATTTGTGTCTGTTCTAGCTCATTTCTGCTTTGGCCCCAAAGCGACATTATCGCCTTATCTCTGCTTAAATATTTGTTTATCGTACTTGTCAGTATTTTTTTGCTGTCGCAGTTGTGGCGACTGCAGCATTGGCGTTTAGATTTTGTGCTGAGTGATAAAGGCGAGGGACGTTTGTCAACGGGGGAGCACTTTCAGGTACTAAAACGCACTTGGGTCACGCCCTTTGTTTGCTTGATTTATATCGAAGTGGATACTCAGCTACGGCTCTTGCTGGTTTGGGCTGATATGTTAGACGATACTGACTATCGACATTTATGTCGGCTGTTGCTGCGGGCTAAAATGCAACAGACTAAACCTCATTCTGAGATTTAGTCTGTTTATGATGAAGTCACCTATGCGTATGCGGTTACTTTTCTGGTAGTAAAATAGTCGGGCGAGGCGCGTCTAATTTCTCTGGATGATCGATATTAAAATGCAGCCCACGGCTTTCTTTACGCTCCATGGCACAGCGAATAATTAATTCGGCCACTTGCACTAAGTTACGTAATTCGAGCAAGTTATTGCTAACCCTGAAGTTACTGTAATATTCCTGAATTTCTTGCTGTAACATCAGGCATCGGCGCAGTGCTCGCTCCAGACGTTTATCAGAGCGTACAATTCCAACGTAGTCCCACATGAATAACCGCAGTTCGTGCCAGTTATGGGCGATGACCACTTCCTCATCCGAGTTCGACACTTTACTTTCATCCCATGCGGGTATTTGTCCCGGGATTTGAATTTTATGCAGTTGGCTTTCTATGTCCTGTGACGCCGCACGGGCAAACACTAAACATTCGAGTAGTGAGTTACTCGCCAGACGATTGGCGCCATGTAAGCCCGTATAGGCAACTTCACCAATAGCATAGAGACCATTGAGATCCGTCTGACCGTGAATATCTGTCATCACACCACCGCAGGTATAGTGAGCAGCAGGCACGACAGGGATAGCATCTTTAGTGATATCGATTCCCAGCTCTAAGCAACGGCTATAGATGGTCGGAAAATGCTTCATCACAAAGTCAGCATCTTTATGGCTGATATCTAGATAGACGCAATCGGCACCGAGACGTTTCATCTCATAGTCGATGGCGCGGGCAACGATGTCACGGGGAGCGAGTTCAGCGCGTTCATCAAAGTCCGGCATAAAGCGGCTGCCATCAGGACGACGCAGATAAGCCCCTTCACCACGCAGGGCTTCGGTGAGTAAGAAGTTGCGCGCATCTGCGTGGTACAAACACGTCGGATGGAATTGGTTGAACTCCATATTCGCCACTCGGCAACCTGCACGCCATGCCATGGCAATACCATCGCCGCTGGCGACATCAGGGTTTGAGGTATATTGATAAACCTTAGAGCTACCACCAGTCGCTAATGCGACAAACTTAGCCTTAACGGTTTCGACGTGTTCTTCATTGCGATTCCAGACATAAGCGCCTAACACACGATTACCTGGGCGATTTAATTTACGGGTGGTGATGAGGTCGATGGCGTTATAGCGTTCTAAAACTTGAATATTGGGGTGGGCGAGTGCGCGTTCTTGCAGTGTGGTTTGCACTTCTTTGCCTGTGGCATCGGCAGCGTGCAGAATACGTCTGTGGCTATGGCCGCCTTCACGGGTTAAATGGTAAGGTGCATCTTTTGCGTTCCCGTCGGTGGTTTCTTCTTTATCGAAGGCGACGCCACATTCGATAAGCCATTGCATCGCACTCTTGGCATTTTCAGCCGTGAAAGTGACAACGTCTTTGTCACATAAACCCGCCCCTGCGATTAAGGTGTCTGCAACATGGGATTCGATAGTGTCACTTTCGTCGAAGACGGAGGCGATACCGCCTTGGGCGTAGTAAGTCGACCCTTCCGAGAGTGGGCCTTTTGAAAGCAGAATTACTTTTGCTTTTTCAGCAAGATGCAAAGCTAGTGTCAGACCTGCGGCACCGCTACCTATGACTAATATGTCAGATTGGTGTTCAACTACTTGTTTCATCGGGTATCATGATGTGACTGAAGAGTGCCAACTATGGTAAACCAACTCACCGATTATGGGTACTTTCCTTTTTACCTTACTTTTTTTGTATAATTTTTAGAACTTTTTCAAAGCCCGCGAGTCTACATAAGTGAATATGATTCGAGCGACTGAGAAATCAGCATTTTAGATTTAGGAGAAGTCGGCTCGGATGAGTGGACAATTAAGTGATCAACAATTAGTTGAGCGCGTACAACAAGGTGATAAAAACGCTTTTAACCTGTTAGTGCTTAAATATCAAAGTAAAGTCATTAGCTTGATATCCCGTTATGTACGGAACCAAGCGGACGTTGCTGATGTGGCACAGGAAGCGTTTATCAAAGCTTACAGAGCTTTGCCAAACTTTCGCGGTGAAAGTGCATTTTATACTTGGTTGTACCGCATCGCAGTAAACACTGCGAAGAATTATCTCGTATCACAGGGGCGTAGAACGCCTGCGAATGATGTTGATGCAGAAGATGCCGAATATTACGAAGGCAGTGACGCGCTGAAGGAGTTTGCCTCCCCAGAACGGCTAATGTTATCGGATGAAATTAAAAAAGTGATTTTCGATACATTAGAGACCTTGCCTGAAGAATTACGAATGGCCATCTCATTGCGTGAACTCGATGGTATGAGTTACGAAGATATTGCCATAGTCATGGATTGTCCTGTCGGGACCGTAAGATCACGTATCTTCCGGGCACGAGAAGCAATCGATAAAAAGCTCCAGCCTTTGCTGGAAGCCTAAATTCTTATTTTAAGAAACCCTTATATTTAGACAGGTGAAAAATGGATAAATTAGGTCAAGAATGGGTATCTGCCGCAGTCGATGGAGAGACTGATGAACAGACCATGGCAGAGTTATCTGCTGATACACATTCACATGATAAATGGCATAACTATCATATGATAGGCGATGCCATGCGTGGCGAATTGCCGCAGACTATTGTGTTAGATCTCTCTGCTAGCATTGCTGCCGCCATTGAACTTGAGCCAGCGATAGTTGCGCCTAAGCATCATGCGTCTAACGTTGCTGCACCTGTAACGCTACAAATTGCCGCCAATTCGGAGCAAAGCCGCGTCATACCTTTATTTAAGCAATTTGGTCAATATGCCATTGCTGCGACGGTTGCTATGTTTGCGATTGTGGGTGTGCAGAATTACAATCAAACCGCCGATGATGCCGCGTCACCATCGCCCGTGTTAATTACAAGGCCGCTTATTGGTAGCGCATCACCTGTGAGCCTACAAACCGGTCCTGTACAACAGAATCAAGGCTATACCAATGATCAGGTGAATGAGCAACGTCGCCGAATTAATACTTATATCCAAGATCATATGTTGCAACAACGATTGAATACTGGTGCGGTTGTAGAGGACAATACCGAGGTCGTACCCGTTCCGGTCAATCAATAACGAGGAGTTAGCTTGCGTCTAATCCTGTTGGCTTTATTAGCCTTGGTCTTTCCTGCAACCGCGCAGGAGGACATGCCTGCCAAAGCTTGGCTCGAGAAAATGAGTCAGGCTTTACGAGAGAAAGAGTTTAAAGCATCGATTATTCAACTTCAGGCCGATCATATTCGGCCTTTGGTTTACCTGCATGGTAAGGTGAATAATCAAGAAGTTGCCTTTCTAGAATACCTTAACGGTCCACCTAAAAATGCAGTGCGTGTCGGTAATCGTGTCACCTTTATTGAGCACGATGAGCCTGCGTATAGTATCATTTCTAATCATATTCAAGGTGTCTGGCCCGCTGCTTTCTCTGCCAATATGGCGGACTTAGAAGTGGGTTATCAGTTTGTACTCGGTGGCCGTACCCGTATCGCTGGGCGTCCAGGGCAGATGATCCGTCTGTTGCCCAATGATGAATTCCGTTATGGCTTTCAAATTTGGCTTGATATGGAAACCTATCTGCCGCTGAGATACGACATGCTGACTCAAGATAAGCAATTACTTGAGCAGATCATGGTGATTGAACTCATTGAATTCAGCGAGCCGCCAGCCATTTTGCAAGAGGCTTATAAGCAAGAGTGGCCGGCAGTTATCGATCAAGCCGAGCGCCAAGACGGTCAAAACTGGCAATTTGCTTGGTTACCCGCAGGTTTTACTGTGGTAGTGCGCGACCACCATAGATTAATTGGCAGTCACGAAGCGGTGGAATACATAGCACTGACCGATGGACTAGCAAATATTTCTGTTTATGTGGCGCGTGCGGGCACGAGTCCATTGCCTGAAGAATTAATTACCCGTAATGGCTTGTCGTTAGTCTCAGAAAAAGTCGGTAATGCCGAAGTGGTTGCTGTGGGTAAAGTGCCGACAGAAACCCTAACGCGCATTGCTAAAAGTCTGACGCTAGAATAGGACGCCGATTATGATGGAAGAAATTGCCAGAGTCGTCTCCAGTGATAGTCAAGGCTGGTTGACGGTTGAAGTGGAACTTAAGAGTACTTGCAAGAGCTGCAGTAACAGTGAGTCTTGCGGGACCTCTGCTGTCGCTCAGGCTTTTTCCTCGAAAACCCAGCAATTTTCTATTCAGAGTGACCGCCGCTGTGAGGCTGGTGAATTACTCAAATTAGGCCTTCCCGAGAGCGTGATCCTCAAAGCCGCGGCATTAATCTATTTAATGCCGCTGTTTGGCCTGTTTGTCGGCGCAGCGTTAGGACAATTTTTAGGCCAGTTGCTTGAGTTTAATCCTAACCTAGGTGCCATGGGCTTTGCTGCCGTTTGTGCCTTGATTGCGTGGTCTTTTGGTAAGCAACAGGCTAAACGTTTAGAAGTTGATGCTCAGCCTGTGATTTTGGCCTATTTAGGTAGGAGCATCAATTTAAACGAATTAGCCCAATAATTTCAATGTGTTATTTTTTATCAAATAGCAGCTAACTGCGGTTTTGGGCGTTGTTTTATCGGCCTGTCTTAAGTAGGAGTGAATGTGATTGGTATTGAAACCGCAATCAGGTACAATTTCGCTCCTTTGAACCGTATCCATTTTCAGTATTAGTCATTGCAGCATAATGAAACAAATTAGAAACTTCTCAATTATTGCCCATATCGACCATGGTAAATCGACGCTATCAGATCGTCTTATTCAGGTTTGTGGCGGTTTAACCGACCGTGAAATGGATTCTCAAGTTTTAGATTCTATGGATCTAGAACGTGAGCGTGGTATTACGATTAAGGCACAAAGTGTCACTTTGGATTATAAAGCCAAAGATGGCCTTGTCTATCAACTCAACTTTATTGATACCCCTGGTCACGTTGACTTCTCCTACGAGGTCTCGCGCTCATTAGCTGCCTGTGAAGGTGCTTTGCTGGTGGTTGATGCGGGTCAGGGCGTTGAAGCTCAGACACTGGCAAACTGTTATACCGCGCTGGATATGAATCTAGATGTGGTACCCATTTTAAACAAGATTGACTTACCACAAGCCGATCCAGAACGTGTTGCTGCCGAGATTGAAGATATCGTCGGTATTGATGCGATGGATGCTGTGCGTTGTTCGGCTAAAACCGGTGTCGGTGTCGATGAGGTTTTAGAAGTCATTGTTGCCAAAATTCCACCGCCAGAAGGCGATCCTGACGCACCATTGCAAGCCTTGATCATCGATTCTTGGTTTGATAATTACTTAGGCGTAGTGTCGTTAGTGCGAATTAAACACGGTAGCCTGAAAAAAGGTGACAAGTTTAAGGTCATGTCTACAGGGCAAAACCACACTGCGGATCGCGTGGGTATTTTCACGCCAAAACAAACTGACAAAACCGAACTTAAAACCGGTGAAGTCGGCTTTGTGATTGCGGGTCTGAAGGAAATTCACGGCGCGCCCGTGGGCGATACGTTAACTTTAGCCAAAAATGGTGCTGAAAAGCCGTTACCTGGTTTTAAGAAAGTGAAGCCACAGGTATACGCTGGCGTATTCCCAATTTCGACCGACGAATATGAAAACTTCCGTGATGCGTTGAACAAACTCAGCCTGAACGATGCGTCATTATTCTTTGAACCTGAAAGTTCATCGGCACTCGGTTTTGGTTTCCGCATTGGCTATTTAGGCCTGCTCCACATGGAAATCGTACAAGAGCGTTTAGAGCGTGAATACAACCTAGAGTTGATCACCACTGCGCCAACCGTAGTGTACGAAGTTGTCATGACCAGCGGTGAAACGATTTACGTTGATAACCCGTCTGATCTGCCTGCGATTAACAACATTGAAGAAATGCGTGAGCCGATTGTTGAGGCCAACATTTTAGTGCCAAAAGAATACTTAGGTAACGTGATTACCCTGTGTATTGAAAAACGTGGCACCCAAGTGAACATGGTTTACCACGGTAACCAAGTGGCTGTAACTTACCATCTGCCAATGGCGGAAGTGGTCATGGATTTCTTCGACCGTTTGAAGTCCACTAGCCGTGGCTATGCATCCCTCGAATATAACTTTATTCGTTTCGATCCTGCAGACATGGTGCGTTTAGATATTCTCATCAACGGCGACCGAGTCGACGCCTTGGCTATGGTTATCCATAGATCAAACATTCGTCACCGTGGTTTAGCCTTAGTGGATAAGATGAAAGAACTTATTCCACGTCAGATGTTTGATATTGCGATTCAAGCGGCGGTGGGCAGTCAAATTATTGCACGTTCAACCGTGAAAGCCCTGCGTAAAGACGTAACGGCTAAGTGTTATGGCGGCGACGTTTCTCGTAAGAAAAAACTCTTAAATAAACAAAAAGAGGGTAAGAAACGGATGAAGCAAGTAGGTAACGTTGAGGTGCCACAAGAAGCATTCTTAGCGGTACTTAAGCTAAACGAGTAATCGTTAGTATAAGAAGTGACAATTTAGTTGACTATTGCGCCGCTGTTTGCGGCGCTTTAGTTAGGTTATCGCATTGGTTTATCACTTTGGTTTACCAAGGTCGAATACGGTAAGTTAACTAAAGTATAATATTCGCTGAGTTAGGCACCTTTAATTATTTTTAAGGCAGGAGTTCAATAAGCAATGGCAGCGTATTTTTCCATTATTCTAGTGCTAATCACCCTGATCTCAGGACTTATTTGGTTAGTCGATGTGCTCGTTTTCGCCCCAAAGCGTCGTGAGAGTTTAGCGTTAGCAAAGGCATCACAAGCGAATTTAACTGAAGAAGCTGAGTACCAAATCATTCGTGAGTCGACCATAGTCGAAACCGCGCATTCTATCTTCCCTGTGATTGCCTTTGTGTTGATCCTACGTTCATTCATTTATGAACCATTTCAAATCCCATCGGGTTCTATGATGCCAACCCTCTTAGTGGGCGACTTCATTCTGGTGGAAAAATTTAGTTATGGGCTTAAAGATCCCGTATGGCGCACTAAACTGGTTGAAACTGGCGAGCCCAAACGCGGTGATGTGGTGGTATTTAAATATCCTGAAAATCCGCAAATTGACTACATTAAGCGTGTTGTCGGTTTACCGGGTGATAGAATTATTTACCGTAACAAGCAGTTGATGATCCAGAAGGCCTGTGGCGTTGAGCAAACAGCTTGCCCAGAACCACAAGTTATCGCTCGCACAGAGATCAGTCGTGGTGATTACAGCCAAGATGGCGTGCCATTACTGCGTTACACGGAGCAACTGGGCGAGGTCGCCCACGATATTTTGATCAACCCAAGTCGTCCCGACATGCTGGGATATTTTAAGCGCGAAGGTAATTTACCCGCGGGTGAGTTTTTAGTGCCAGAAGGCCATTACTTTGCCATGGGCGATAACCGCGATAACAGTACCGACAGTCGTTTCTGGGGCTTTGTGCCAGAAGAGAACCTTGTTGGTAAAGCGGTAGCGATTTGGATTAGTTTTGAATTTGACCGTTCAAAAGCCGACTTCCTCCCAACTTGGGTGCCAAGCGGTGTACGTTTTGAGCGTGTAGGTGGAATTAAATAGCATGGAACCGATTAAAAATTTGCCACGTTTGTGTCGTACTTTAGGTTATGAGTTCAAGAATATTGAGCTTTTGACTCAAGCGCTGACCCACAGAAGTGCGGCAAATAAACACAATGAACGCTTAGAGTTTTTAGGTGATTCAATTTTATCTATTGTGATTTCTGATGCTTTATATCATCAGTTTCCGAAGGCAACCGAAGGCGATTTAAGCCGGATGCGTGCCACCTTAGTTCGCGGTGATACCTTAACTATCATCGCCCAAGAGTTTAAGCTCGGCGATTATTTATATCTCGGTCCTGGCGAGTTGAAAAGTGGCGGATTTAGACGCGAGTCGATTCTTGCCGATGCGGTTGAAGCCATTATTGGCGCCGTTTACCTTGATTCCGATCTCGAAGTTTGCCGTGCATTACTGTTGAAATGGTATGCCGAGCGTTTGGCCGAAATCCAACCTGGGATCAGTCAGAAAGACGCTAAGACATTACTGCAAGAACATTTACAAGGGTTTAAAAAGCCGCTGCCTGATTACCAAGTAATCAACATAGAAGGCGATGCCCACGATCAGACATTTACCGTTGAATGTCGTATTGAAGACTTGAGTCAAAGCGTCATTGGTGTGGCGAGTTCACGCCGTAAAGCCGAGCAAATCGCGGCCGCTCAAGTATTGGAGTTACTAAAGAAATGACCAAAAAAACAGACTTGTCAGGTATCGATGCTGCAAAAGCGGCAACTGAGCCGAGTTTAGATGAATTACTGGCAAGGATGAATGCGGCCGCGCCAACGCCGTCGGCCCAATACGATGTCACTTATTGCGGCATGGTGGCGATCATTGGTCGCCCTAACGTCGGTAAATCAACGTTAATCAACCGTTTGCTTGGTCAGAAGGTGAGTATTACTTCTAAAAAGCCACAAACAACGCGCCACCGTATCATGGGTATTCATACCGATGGTCCGAAGCAAATCGTGTTCATCGATACACCTGGTTTACACATAGAAGAGCAGCGGGCGATTAACCGCCTGATGAACCGCGCAGCAGCCAGTTCGCTTGCCGATGTGGCTATGGTGATTTTTGTGGTCGATGGCATGACGTGGACCGCCGATGATGAGATGGTGTTGAGTAAATTACGCCGTGGCGGTGAAGAGCGTCAGACAATTCTGGCGATCAATAAAGTCGACAATATCAAAGACAAAGAATCGCTGTTCCCGTATTTGGAAGAAGTCGCCAAAAAATATCCTTTCGATGAAATTTTGCCGATTTCAGCCAGTAAAGGTACCAACGTTAAGCGCATTTTAGAGCTAGCGGCGGCGTCGATTCCTGAAGGACCTTTCTTCTTCCCTGAAGACTATGTTACCGATCGTTCGCAACGTTTTATGGCGTCGGAAATTGTGCGTGAAAAACTGATGCGCTTCTTAGGTGATGAATTACCCTATGATGCGACAGTTGAGATTGAACAGTTCAAGATGATGGAAAATGGTGTTTATCAAATCAATGCCTTGATCCTTGTTGAGCGTGAAGGTCAAAAACGTATGGTGATTGGTAGCAAGGGCGAACGTATTCGTACTATCGCAACTCAAGCTCGCTTAGACATGGAGACCTTGTTTGATAATAAAGTTTTCCTCGAAGTGTGGGTGAAAGTGAAATCCGGTTGGGCCGATGATGAACGCGCCTTGCGTAGCTTAGGTTACGGCGACGATTAAGCATTAATTTCAGCGAGCGCGCTTACCGATGAAACGTGGTTACGTTTTACATCATCGCCCATATCGAGAGTCCAGTGTCTTAGTTAACCTGTTAGTTGACGGCATTGGACGGGTTGATGTGGTTGCCCGAACCGGCAGCGGTAAGCGCTCTATCAAGAGTATTCTCCAGCCCTTTCAACCGCTGATCTTCGAATTTAGCGGTAAGTCTGAATTAAAAACCTTAACTCAAGTCGAAGCCGCTGCGCCTGCTGTGCCTCTTTCTGGTCAAAGCTTGTTTGCTGGCATGTATATCAATGAGTTATTGGTTCGCACTTTGTCTGTACAGCACAATGCCGAAGAGTTGTTCCTCATTTATCATCAAGCTTTAGTCGGCCTTGCCGCGAAGTTTTGCCAATCCCAACTGCGTTATATTGAGCTTGCCTTGCTGCGGGAATTAGGTTTTATGCCTTCTCTTAGCCGCGATACTCAAGGTGAACCACTCGTGCCTGACGATTATTACCAGCTCGTGCCTGAGTTAGGTTTTCAATTTGTGCTTAACTCCCGTGCTCGCAACGCCTACCAAGGGGCAATGTTGACGGCGCTTAACGATAACCAGCTCACCGAAGCACATTTTTTGAGCGCGAAGTTGTTGATGCGCTCCCTGTTAACGCCATTACTCGGGACTAAACCTTTGTTGAGTCGACAATTGTTCGTCAGCACTGCCGTACCAACTAAGATTGATGGGAATAATTCGCCCTAGCTCCTGTTTTTTAGCGTGAGCCTAAGTACAATAGGCCGCAATATCAGCGTTAAACATTAAGGAGTTCCCGATGAGCCGTATCTTATTGGGCGTGAATATCGACCATATTGCTACTCTGCGCCAAGCCCGTGGCACCAGTTATCCTGATCCTGTGCATGCTGCTGCCGTTGCTGAACATGCTGGCGCCGATGGCATCACTATTCATTTGCGTGAAGACAGACGCCACATCATAGACCGCGATGTATATTTGTTGGCAAAAACCTTGAAAACCCGCATGAATTTTGAATGCGCTGTGACCGAAGAAATGCTTAACATCGCCTGTGAAATTAAGCCGACCTATGTCTGTTTAGTGCCAGAAAAACGTCAAGAAGTCACCACTGAAGGTGGCTTAGATGTGGCGGGACAATTAGATAAAATCACTGCTGCAGTTAGTCGTTTAGCTGCTGAGGGTATTCAAGTCTCCTTATTTATCGATGCCGATAAAACTCAAATTGATGCCGCTGTTGCCTCTGGCGCACCGCTTATTGAAATTCATACGGGCTGTTATGCCGATGCTAAAACGGAAGCAGAAGAAGCCACTGAGTTAGCGCGTATTAGCGAAATGGCAAAATACGCCCATGGCAAAGGTTTAGTGGTTAACGCAGGTCATGGTCTGCATTATCACAACGTGAAACCGATTGCGGCGATTCCTGAGTTATATGAACTCAATATCGGTCATGCGATTGTCGCACGTGCCGCCATTGACGGTTTAGCGACAGCAGTGAAAGACATGAAAGTGTTAATGCTTGAAGGTCGTCGAGGCGAATAATGGCGATTGTCGGCCTAGGCACAGATATCGTCGAGATTGAGCGTATTCAGGTCCATGTGGCACGCGCAGGTGACAAGCTGGCGAAACGTGTGCTGACCGAGTCTGAGTTAGCCATTTATACTGCCCATAGTCAGCCAAGTCGTTATCTTGCCAAGCGTTTTGCGGCAAAAGAAGCCGCAGCCAAAGCCCTCGGTACGGGTATTGGCCGCGGTGTGTCGTTTCAGCATATTCACATTGGCAACAATGAGGATGGTGCACCGACGATTCACTTTACCGAGGGTGCGCTGACGCGCTTACAGCAGCTTAAAGCGACGGTTGGGCATATCTCTATTGCCGATGAAAAATCCTATGCGATTGCGACGGTAATCATAGAGTCTCAATAAACCCGAGTTTGCGTCTGTTGGTGGTAAAAAAGGAACCTTAGGGTTCCTTTTTTCATTTCTGGATGGGTATCTAAATAAATGCAAAATCAGTGAATGCAACAATTTATTTACTTTTACTGTTCAGTTTAATTGTTTTACGTTAGTTTATGGCTTGCGCGTCGCTCAATTTGGCGCAGGTAAAGCAGGGGCAAATGAAGAGGAACCCAACATGAAATCCGCCGCAGAGCAGTTATCGACCTACAAAAGTGTGCATTTAAATCAGCGTAATATTCAGACCCATTTTATTGGCATCCCACTGATTATTTGGTCTGCTTTCCTGTTGCTGGCCACAGTGCGTATTCCGCTGGGGAGTATGGGGGAGACAAGTTTAGCAGTGATAGTCGGTATATTCGTGTTGGCCTATTATGTCCGTTTACACTTAAGGCTTTCAATGGGGCTCATCTTATTTATGGTACCTGTGCTGCTCACGACTGAGTGGGCGGCGCATATCGCCAGTGCCACTTGGCTTGCCCTAGGGGTATTTGTGGTGGGCTGGGTGTTCCAGCTAATCGGCCATCAATATGAAAAAGCCAAGCCAGCCTTTGTGGATGACTTAAATCAGCTATTAATTGGGCCATTTTTCTTAATGGCGGAAGTGTATTTTATGTTGGGCTTAGAAAAGGCGCTGAATGCCCAGATAACGCCAATGGCGCTTGAGAAGCGTCGTATACTTGAGGCGAAAAAGTCTGCATAGCTTGGCTAGATAGTGAATTAGAGTAGATAGATTTATAGCTTGGGGGAGCATCATCGCTTGGAGGAAATCGTCGGCCGGACCACATCTTAACTCGCGTGGTTCGGCCAATTTTTATGCTCAAAATTGAGGGTTAAACTCTGGGGGGATGATAATACAGCGGGATAATTTTCACTGTATTAATCATATTCTCTGACACATCAATTATCTCTAATGGATAACCTGCTAAACGTAAACTGGTATTCGCAGAAGGAATTTCCTCCAGATACTCCAGAATCAGACCATTGAGGGTTTTAGGGCCATCGGTGGGAAAGTTCCACTTCATTTCTTTATTCAAATCGCGGATCGTAATGCCCGCATCGACTAAGTAGCTGCCATCTTGCTGGACCTTAATGTCTTCACTCGGGGTGGTCAACATAGAAGTGGTAAAGTCACCGACAATTTCTTCGAGAATATCTTCGAGTGTTACTAGACCTTGAATATCACCATATTCATCAACGACTAAGCCGATGCGCTCTTTATTTTGTTGGAAGTTAGCTAGTTGCACATTGAGTGGCGTACCTTCTGGCACAAAGTAGAGTTCTTTCACTGCACGTAGCAAAGATGACTTGCTAAATTGCTCTTTAGATTGGAGGCGCAGGGCATCGCGTAGATGAATAAAGCCCACTGCATCGTCTATGGTGTCGCGATACACTAACACTCGGGTATGTGGACTTTGGATCACTTGACGATTGATAACCTTAAATTCGTCATTGACGTTAATTCCGTAGATATCTGAGCGTGGCACCATAATATCTTCAACGGTGACTTTCTCTAAATCCAAGATAGATAACAGCATTTCTTGGTGGCGTCGGGGGATGAGTGCCCCAGCCTCATGTACCACTGTGCGCAACTCTTCTTGGCTTAGTGCATCGCTACTATTAACTGTTTTTATCCCCATCAAACGTAAGATACCTGTGGTTATTAAATTAACGCTTGAGACAACATAGGCAAAGGTCGAGGAAAGTATAAGTAGCAGTATGCTAGAGGGAAAAGCAATACGCTCAGGATTTAGCGCGGCGATAGTTTTTGGCGTGACTTCAGCAAAAACGAGCACGACTAATGTAAGCACGCCAGTTGCAACAGCGACCCCTAAGTCGCCCCAAAGACGCATCCCAATGATAGTCGCAATAGCAGATGCGGAAATATTGACTAAGTTATTGCCAATTAAGATCAATCCAATCAAACGGTCAGGACGCTCAAGTAACTTCAAAGCTCTAATCGCCCCTTTATGGCCATTGTTGGCTAAGTGGCGTAGACGGTAACGGTTGAGAGTCATCATTGCGGTTTCTGAGCCTGAAAAATAGGCAGAGAATAGGATAAGCACTAGTAAAACGATCAGGAGTGCGCTTGTCGATATAGCGTCCAAAAAAGGCTCCAATGTGGCCAGTAAACTTAAGTAAATACCGACATTTAAAAAAAGTGTCAAGTCGGCCGCAGCAATAACTGCCCCAGCCGACTTAAATGTTTAGTTGAGGATTAACTCTTTGACAATGCGCGCGCCAAAATATGCGAGCGAAAGTAAGGATGCGCCAGTCAGAGTATAAATGACTGCGGTACGAATTTTACAACCGACCCAATACTGTTGCCACAGCATAGTAATGTATACAAACCAAGCCATTATCGACAGAATTGCCTTATGACCTTTACCATCGGCGAACATATCTTCAAGGAAGATAAAACCAGTCGCGAGCGACAAACTGAGCAAGATAACGCCGATAATCACTAGGTGATACAGTTGTTTTTCAACTGTCATCAGCGGCGGAATGCCAGGGCTCAGCATAAATTGTTTTTTCTTCAGTTTATTTTGGATCATCGCCAGTTGTATTGCATATAGGGCGGCAATCATCAGGGCGCTGTAGGCCATGAGTGACAATACGACGTGGGCTAATACTTCAGGATAAAGCTCAAAATGCGTGATGAATTTAGGCGGCAATAACCAGAGTAGGGCAACCGAAAGTACTGAGCAGGCGTAAACCACGGGCACGACGACGATGACTTTCAGCCTGAACATCAATATCGTAAAAGTAAAAGCGATAATCCAGTTCACTAAGGAAATCACATTCGTCAGGCTAAAGTTTTGGCCATCTGTGGTGAAAATCACTTGTGATAATGCTGCGGCATGTAAAATAACCGCAATAGCGGCAAAACCTGCGACAGCACGGCGATTCGGACCGTCTGGGTGAAACAATCTACTCGTCACTAGTACCAATGCAATGCAATAAAAAAACATGGCTGAGGCAGAAAAGATGACCATGGGTAATTAACCTATTTGTGTAGTTAAAGGTGCCTTAAAAACGGGGCATACAGATCAATATTTTCCCTAGAATAACATGAGCAGTCGGCAAATGGGCAGTGACATGAGTTGCAAAATTTAGCAGATTCTTATTGTTAGGGTTAAATAGTGTGTCGATGACAATAAAACATGACTCAGCGCAAGTAAAACACTTAACCACAATCAAGATGGGTGCAGCAGTAGCATAATGCGCATGCATCGTTATAATACAGCCCATCAATCGAGATTCTTAAAGGTATAGAACAGGACGATGTTTGAGAACCTAACCGACAGACTGTCACGCACACTGAAAAATATCAGTGGCCGTGGTCGCTTAACTGAAGAAAACGTTAAGGAAACCCTGCGCGAAGTGCGTATGGCACTGCTGGAGGCCGATGTTGCCCTGCCTGTGGTGCGCGAATTTGTTAATAACGTAAAAGAACGTGCCGTTGGACAAGAAGTCTCTAAAAGCTTAAGCCCAGGTCAAGCCTTTATTAAGATAGTTCAAAGTGAACTTGAAAAATCCATGGGCGAGGCGAATGAAGCCCTAGATTTAGCCACTCAGCCGCCAGCTGTGATTATGATGGCAGGTCTGCAAGGTGCGGGTAAAACCACCAGTGTGGCCAAACTGGGTAAATTTTTACGCGAACGCCATAAAAAATCGGTATTAGTCGTTAGTGCTGACGTTTATCGCCCCGCGGCGATTAAACAGCTTGAGACGTTAGCGCAAGAAGTGGCGGTGGAGTTTTTCCCATCGGACGTTAGCCAAAAGCCAATCGACATTGCGAAAGCGGCGATTGCCCACGCTAAATTAAAGTTTATCGATGTGGTGATCCTCGATACCGCGGGTCGTCTGCATGTCGACGAAGCCATGATGGACGAGATCAAAGGCTTACACGCAGCGGTTAAGCCTATCGAAACCTTGTTCGTTGTTGATGCTATGACAGGTCAAGATGCGGCAAACACCGCCAAGGCCTTTAATGAAGCTTTACCACTGACTGGGGTTATCTTAACTAAAGTCGATGGTGATGCGCGCGGTGGTGCGGCGTTATCGATTCGCCACATTACGGGCAAGCCGATTAAATTCCTTGGTGTAGGTGAAAAGACCGACGCGTTAGAGCCATTCCATCCAGACCGTATTGCCTCACGCATTTTGGGCATGGGCGATGTGTTATCGCTTATCGAAGAAGTTGAGCGTGGCGTCGATAAAGAAAAGGCCATGAAGCTGGCTTCGAAAGTGAAGCAAGGTGGCAGTTTCGATTTAGAAGATTTCCGTGAGCAGTTACAGCAAATGAAAAACATGGGCGGCATGATGAATATGCTGGAAAAACTGCCCGGTGTCGGTCAATTGCCCCCTGAAGCCTTAGCGCAAATCCAAGACGGCAAGATGACAGGCCAAATGGAAGCCATCATTAATTCGATGACTTCCAAGGAGCGTAAGAACCCTGATTTAATCAAGGGCTCACGCAAACGTCGCATCGCAGCTGGTTCTGGCACGCAAATTCAAGATGTAAACCGTTTATTGAAACAGTTTACTCAAATGCAAAAGATGATGAAAAAAATGTCTGCTAAGGGCGGCATGCAAAAAATGATGCGCGGAATGCGCGGCATGATGCCGCCAGGAATGAAGTTTCCGGGACGTTAATCGGGCATTTTTAGTTAAACTTAGCACTTTATCAGTCGGTTGACTCTGGCAACAATGAACCGCTTACTGAGGACACAGGCGTAATAATCGCCATCTTTGGTTGCATTCGTTGGAAAGTCAGGTAAAATCTTCCGGCTTTCTATCTGGGACTCTTCGCGAACACGGGGTTCCAGTTTTTATTTTTGCTTCAAGCAAATCATTAGAGGATTGAAAACGCATGGTTACCATTCGTTTAGCTCGTGGCGGCGCAAAAAAGCGTCCATTTTACAACATCGTTGTTGCTGATAGCCGTAACGCTCGTGACGGTCGTTTCATCGAGCGTGTTGGTTTCTTCAACCCATTGGCCCGTGGCCAAGAAGAAACTTTACGTTTAGACCTAGCTCGCGTTGAGCACTGGGTTTCTAACGGTGCAGCTGCTACAGAACGTGTAGCAAAACTGATCAAAGACGCTCGTAAAGCAACAGCTTAATAGCGTTAAGGTATAGATTGATGAGCAGTAACCAACAGCCAGTCGTACTGGGGAAATTAGGCTCCTGTCATGGCATTAAAGGTTGGCTGAAAATCACCGCCTATACCGATTCTGTTGAAGGTATCTTTGACTATTCACCTTGGCTTATTAAAGAAAATGGTGAGTGGCGCGAAATAAAGGTCACCCAGTGGCGTTATCAAGGCAAGGCCGTTGTTGCCTTACTTGATGGCGTAGAAACACGGGAGCAAGCGCAAATGCTCACAAATTGTGAGATTGCGATTTTGCCGGAACAGATGAACGATTTGCCAGCAGATGAATTCTACTGGCGTGATCTCATCGGTTGCGAAGTGGTCAATACAACAGGCTATAACATGGGGATTGTCGATCAGATCGTGGAAACAGGATCGAACGACGTATTACTCGTTAAAGCCAACGCTAAAGATAGTTTCGGCAAAGTGGAACGTATGATCCCCTTTGTCCCTGAGCAGTTCATCAAAACGGTGGATCTGCAAGGTAAACAGATTTTAGTGGATTGGGATCCTGACTTCTAAGTCGAGGTACAACAGATGTGGTTAGGGGTAATAACCCTGTTCCCAGAGATGTTCCGTGCCGTGACAGACTTTGGTGTTACGGGTCGAGCCGTGAAAAACGGCCTGCTCGAGTTGCACACGTGGAATCCCCGTGATTTCACCCATGATAGACACAATACGGTAGATGACAGGCCTTACGGCGGTGGTCCCGGAATGTTGATGATGGTGCAACCCTTGCGCGATGCCATCCATGCAGCGAAAGCCGCAGCGGGTGAAGGTGCGAAGGTGATTTACTTGTCACCTCAAGGACGCAAGCTGGATCAGCAAGGCGTCACTGAGTTGGCTCAATCATCACGTTTGATTTTGGTCTGTGGTCGATACGAAGGTATTGATGAACGCATCATTCAAACGGAAGTGGATGAAGAGTGGTCGATAGGGGATTACGTGCTTTCGGGCGGCGAATTACCGGCGATGACTCTGATAGATTCAGTATCGAGATTGGTTCCTGGCGTGCTAGGAAAACAAGCTTCGGCGGAGCAAGATTCTTTCTCCGACGGTTTACTGGATTGTCCACATTACACTCGCCCTGAAAGCCTTGATGGTCTTGACGTACCGGCAGTGCTGCTAAGTGGCAACCACGAACAAATTAGACTCTGGCGTTTACAGCAAAGCCTTGGTAGGACTTTACTTAGACGGCCAGAATTATTGCAAAATCTAGCTCTGACTGACGAACAAACGACTCTATTAGCGCAGTTCGTTGAAGCAATGAACAAGCATGCTTAGTCGTAGCTCAGTTAATTCTAGAACGGAGTAAGTTATGAACAACATCATTAAAATGCTCAACGATGAGCAAATGAAACAAGACGTACCTGCGTTTGGTGCTGGTGATACAGTAGTCGTTCAGGTTCGTGTTAAAGAAGGCGATAAAGAGCGTTTACAGGCTTTTGAAGGCGTTGTAATTGCTAAGCGTAACCGTGGTCTGCACTCTGCATTCACAGTACGTAAAATCTCTAATGGCGAAGGTGTTGAGCGTGCTTTCCAAACGCATAGCCCACTGATCGCTAGCATTGAAGTTAAGCGTCGTGGTCGCGTTCGTCGCGCCAAACTGTACTATCTGCGTGATCGTTCAGGTAAATCTGCACGTATCCGTGAGAAGCTGGCAACTAAGTAATAGTTACCGCTACAGAAAACAAGACGTAGTGTTCGCACAGAAAACCGCCCTAGTGGCGGTTTTTTGTTGCTGTTTTTTGAGTATTTATACTTGATCTAAAGAGAATGAACAGGCATAGTGGTCGCCTGCTTGTAATGGTGTAGCATTACAAAAGTACATCGCGATGGATTTACGCTATTTTATATCCGAAATGAATGCCCAAGCTGACTTGAAGTCCTGCTTCGACAACTGGGTTAAACACTAAGTCTTAGGTGGTAAGCATGCAACAAGATACGATTAACAACGTACACATCAGTTCAGAGAAAGTCTTAATCACGCCGCAAGAGCTTAAAAATGCCTTGCCACTCTCTGAGCATGCTTATCGCTATATCCTCAATGCCCGCAAAACCGTGGCTGATATTGTTCATAAGCGTGACAATCGAGTATTGATTGTCACTGGCCCTTGCTCCATCCATGATATCGCCGCCGCAAAAGAATACGCTTTAAGGCTTAAAACTCTGCACGATGAACTCAGTGATGAGTTTTATATCTTAATGCGAGTCTACTTTGAAAAGCCACGTACTACGGTAGGTTGGAAGGGCATGATCAACGATCCCGATATGGATGAATCCTTCGATGTCGAAAAAGGCCTGAAAATGGCCCGTGAGCTGATGATTTGGTTGGCTGAGTTAGGACTGCCTGTTGCCACCGAAGCACTCGATCCTATCAGTCCTCAGTACATTTCTGAGCTTGTCACTTGGTCTGCCATTGGCGCTCGCACCACTGAATCGCAAACCCATAGGGAAATGGCATCGGGTCTTTCTATGCCGGTGGGCTTTAAAAATGGCACCGATGGTAAGCTCGATGTAGCGATTAATGCGCTAAAATCGGCGGCCAGTAGCCACAGATTTATGGGCATAAACCAGCAGGGCCAAGTCGCATTATTGCAAACTGCGGGCAATCCCGATGGCCATGTGATTTTACGCGGTGGTGCAACGCCCAACTATGATGCGGCGAGTGTGGCAGAGTGTGAAACGCAGCTCCATAAAGCCAAACTCAATGCACGTTTGATCATCGATTGCAGCCATGGCAATTCATCCAAAGACTACAGCCGCCAAAAGCCTGTCTGTGAAAATGTGTTCGAGCAGATTTTTAACGGCAATAAGTCGATTATTGGCGTCATGCTAGAAAGTCATTTAAATGAAGGCAATCAAAGTTGTGATAGGCCATTAAGCGAGCTAGCTTACGGTGTTTCTGTAACAGATTCTTGTATTAGTTGGGAAAAAACAGAAACCATTTTACGGGAAGGCGCTGCGAAGTTATCTTCAATACTTCCAACGCGTTTCGATATGCTTAAAGTAGCTAACGCTTAAATTAGTTACAGCTTAATGGACTCAGGTATGAATGAAAAAACAACGGCCGAATTAGAACACCTTCGCGGCCTGATTGATGGTGTTGATCAGCAATTACTGCACTTACTGCGTAAGCGCTTGGATCTCGTGGCGCAAGTGGGCACGGTGAAACACGGCGCCGGTTTACCTATTTATGCACCTCAGCGTGAAGCAGCCATGCTGGCTAAACGCCGTGAAGAAGCAAAAACTATGGGAATCGAGCCGCAGTTGATCGAAGATATTTTACGCCGCTTGATGCGCGAGTCTTATCTCAATGAAAAAGATGTTGGCTTTAAGCAAGTTAAAAAAGATCTTGGCTCAGTGGTGATTGTCGGCGGTAAGGGGCAACTCGGTGGATTGTTTTCACAAATGCTGACCTTATCTGGCTACCAAGTGAATCTGCTCGATAAAGACGATTGGCAGCAAGCAGATAGCCTATTTGCCGATGCGGGCATGGTGTTAGTGACAGTGCCGATTGCGATTACTTGCGAGCTTATTCGCGAAAAGCTGGCCCAATTACCAGCCGACTGCATTCTGGCGGATTTGACCTCCATCAAGACAGAGCCGGTTAAAGCCATGCTTGAGGCGCATTCTGGTCCTGTGGTCGGTTTCCATCCTATGTTTGGTCCCGATGTGGGCAGTTTGGCGAAACAAGTTGTGGTGGTGTGCCACGGCCGCTCGCCGGAGAAATACCAATGGTTGCTTGAGCAGATCGCTATTTGGGGCGCACGGATTGTCGAAGCAGAGCCCGAACGTCACGACAGTGCAATGCAGTTAGTGCAGGCGATGCGCCACTTCTCGACCTTTGTGTATGGTTTGAATCTGTGCAAGGAAGAGGCAGATATTGATACTTTACTGCAATTTAGCTCGCCGATTTATCGCTTAGAATTGGCTATGGTAGGGCGTTTATTCGCCCAAAGCCCAGAGCTTTACGCCGATATTATTTTTGCCCAGCAAGAGAGCCAGCATGCTATTGGTGATTATTTAGATAACTACCGTGAAGCGTTAGAGCTACTAAAACGGGGTGACAGGAACGAGTTTATTAAGCAGTTCCAAAGTGTCGCCAAATGGTTTGGGGATTTTGCCCCTCAATTCCAACGCGAAAGCCGTATTATGCTGCAATCGGTAAATGATATGAAAACCAATTAATAAATAAACAGTTACTCTTTAAAACGCCCATCATTGATGGGCGTTTTTTTATGGATTTTTAACAGGTCACATTGTATTTATTAGTAATTGCTTAAGGTGATCTTTCTCTAACATTTAGCATCTCACTTTAGAAATGACTGTCGCTTATGGCACGTTTAGGTAGACTAGTTTTAAACATGCAAAAATAAAGCATGAATTTAAATTAGGAGTCTATCCATGTTCTGTATTCAGTGTGAGCAAACCATTCGTACACCCGCTGGCAATGGTTGTAGTTATTCCCAAGGTATGTGTGGCAAGTTGGCGGCAACGTCCGATCTGCAAGACTTGCTGATTTACATGCTGCAAGGCGTGTCTGTATATGCGGTTAAAGCTCGCGAGCTGGGCATTATCGATGCTGAAATTGATAGTTTTGTGCCTAAAGCCTTTTTCGCGACCCTCACCAACGTCAACTTCGATGATGAGCGCATTATGGCCTATATCCAGCAGGCGGCTAAGTATCGTGCTCAGTTAAAAGCTTCTTACGAAGCGGCTTGTGAACAAGCCGGTATTGCTGCTGAGCAAGTGCCGCAAGTCGCTCAGTTAGTGCTGGGGACCAGTAAGATTGAAATGCTAGCGCAGGCACCGATTGCATTGCTGAATAAAGATAAGCATGAAGTTCATGAAGACATCATGGGATTGAGGTTATTGTGTTTATATGGTCTTAAGGGCGCGGCTGCTTATATGGAGCATGCTCGCGTGTTGGGTCAGACTGATGCTGATGTGGCAGGGCGCTTCCATGAAATTATGTCTTTCTTAGGTGAGCCGAGTGTTGATGGCGATAAGCTGTTTACTACGGCTATGGACATAGGTCAGTTGAACTACCGCATAATGGCAATGCTGGATGCGGGTGAAACTCAAGCCTTTGGTCATCCTGAGCCAACTGTGGTCAACACTAAGTCAGTTAAGGGCAAAGCCATACTAGTTTCTGGCCATGACATGAAGGATTTAGAGCTTATTCTCGAGCAGACGGTAGGCAAGGGTATCAATGTGTTTACCCACGGTGAAATGCTTCCTGCACTGGCGTATCCTGCCTTTAAAAAATATGCACATCTTGTCGGAAATTACGGCAGTGCTTGGCAGAATCAACAGCAAGAATTTGCCAATTTCCCTGGCGCTGTAGTGATGACATCTAACTGTATTATCGATCCAAATGTGGGTAGTTATAGTGATCGTATCTTTACTCGCAGCATAGTGGGTTGGCCTGGTGTGGTGCATATCGAAGGAGATGATTTCTCGGCTGTCATTGATAAAGCGTCAGCCTTAGAAGGCTTTATCTATGATGAAATCCCACACACTATCACTATTGGTTTTGCCCGTAATGCCTTGATGGCCGCAGCGCCCGCCGTGGTTGAAAATGTGAAGAGTGGTGCGATTAAGCATTTCTTCCTTGTTGGCGGTTGCGATGGTGACAAAGCCGACAGAAGCTACTTCACTGAACTTGCTAAATCCACACCTAAGGATTCAATAATCCTGACGCTAGGCTGTGGTAAGTACAAATTCAATAAGCTCGAATTTGGTGACATTAACGGTATTCCACGTTTGCTCGATGTGGGCCAATGTAACGATGCCTATTCAGCGATTCAGTTATCGATTGCATTAGCTGAAGTGTTTGAATGTGATATCAATGAATTACCTCTGAGCTTAGTGCTTTCTTGGTTTGAGCAAAAAGCCATTGTAGTACTGCTGACGCTGTTGTCACTTGGCGTTAAAAATATTCGAACAGGCCCGACGCCACCTGCGTTCCTGACGGCCAATTTAGCCAAAATTTTGGAAGATAAGTTTGGCTTGCGTAATACCACGACAGTCGAAGCCGATTTAAAAAATATGTTAAACGTGGCTTAAATCAACCAAGAATTGTTGCTGAACTGCGGTTTTGGCTTGTTTACTGAGGCCGCAGTGTTTTGTGGGTAAATGCTATGAACATGAGTGTGATAGCGGGAGCGCGGGCATTATCGGTTTCGCCCCATAAACCCGGAAGTGTTAATCAATTAGTGTGCGTCGAACGCTGGAATGAAACCTCGGATGTCGTGAGTTTTCGTTTTCAAGCGGGCGAGCCGATGAAGTTTGACTATAAGCCCGGTCAGTTTATGACCTTTGTGCTTGAGATTAATGGCGAGCAAGTGTGCCGCAGTTATACCTTGTCATCATCGCCATCTAGGCCATATTCCTTGATGGTGACGATTAAGCGTGTTGCGGGTGGACTCGTATCTAATTATCTTATCGACAATCTATTACTCGGCCAGAGTGTGCGAGTGCTGCCGCCCGCGGGGCAATTTAATCTGTTTGATATTGCTCGGCTAAGCCATAAACAGCCAGAGACTGAAAAGTTAGATGCTAATCTGTTAGCTATAACGGCGCAGAAATACCTTTTTTTGAGTGCTGGTTGCGGCATTACCCCCATGTACTCTATGTCGCGTTATCTGACTGATACGCAAATTGATGCCGATATTGCCTTTGTGCACAGTGCGCGATCAGAGAATGATATTATTTTTAAGTCATCATTGGCGACTATGGCCAACCGTTTTAATGCATTTAAGCTCAGCTACGCACTTGAGACTGTCACTGAAACACTGGGGTGTTCACCAAAGATAGCATTCGATTTCGGGCGGTTAAGTGCACAGATGCTAAAAACCTTAGTACCTGATTTTGCAGAGCGTACTATCTACCTTTGTGGGCCAGAACCCTATATGCAAGCGGTAAAAATCTTATTGGTCGAACTCAATTTTGATATGAGTCGGTTATACCATGAGAGTTTTGCCACGGCCGAGAAAGTTGCCCGCAGTCAGCTTATGCAAGCAAACTCGTCAGATGGAACGAGTGAAAACCTACCTGAAGGGGCTTTTACCTTGTCTATTGGCGATCGAAGCACGACGCTAAATCAAGGACAAAGTCTGCTGGAGGGAATTGAGGCCGAAGGGTTGCCGATTATTGCAGCCTGTCGTTCGGGCGTTTGCGGCGCGTGTAAGTGTCAAGTCTTGGAGGGAGAAACGGTATCGACAAGCGTGATGACACTGACTGCTGCAGAAATTGAGGCCGGTTTTGTACTCGCTTGCTCCACAACATTAGCATCCGACGTGACACTTAAACTTTAACGTGCTGCTAATTAGCGTCATTTACTTGTGACTTATTTTTAAATGGATGGAAATATTTCTAATCCTTAGTTGCGCTTATCTCAGTGAGAACGTAAGGTTAATGGCAAGGGCGTATGATGTTTGCGCCCAGTCTATTAGTCTGGCTGGAGTCTCTCAATGACAATGACAACCACTTATGCCGCAAAAATTGAAGACCGTACTCTGGGACATTTGTTGTACGCCTTGATGTCGGGTTTTCCCTTATTATTACTTCCTGTGCTGCTAAGTTTGTTCATTAATGTTTCCCAACGCCAATTCCATGGTAATCCATTATTGGCGTCGCATTTACGTTGGCAACGGCATTCTAATCTCGCCTTTCTTGGCTTGCTAGTGCTCGGCTATTGCGTTCCACTGACTTGGCTCAGTCTTTCGATTTATCTCTTTGGGATCATTTGGTTTTGCCACAGGATCATTAAAGGGTGGTTAAGTCTATTGGATGGTTTAGAAATCTAAACTTGTGCTAGAGTCTCTAAATTGATGATTTTTAGAGGCTCTTATGTCCAGCTACCAAATTCTGTGTGTCCTCTGCGCGTTGGCGCTAGTGACTTCGGTTATTTCCTCTCGCGTCCATAAACTGCAGGAAACTGTGGCCATTACTGCTATTGCCCTAGGAATGAGTTTGTTGTTGCTCCTTGGGGGAAAGGCCTTAGGTGGGGACGTTTATGTGTATTTTGTCTCTGGCTTAGAGAAACTCGATTTTCAAGCTTTACTGCTCAATGGCATGCTCGGTTTTTTACTCTTTGCTGGCGCATTACAAATCCGCTTAAAAATACTGAGGCATCAAAAGTGGGAGATCCTAATCCTTGCTTTTATAAGCACCTTATTGTCGACATTTATTATAGGTGGGCTGTTATTTTGGTTCGCGCCTATGCTGGGTCTCCCGCTACAATTCAGCCACTGCTTACTGTTCGGCGCCTTGATTTCGCCCACCGATCCTATCGCTGTTTTGGCTATTTTAAAGAAAATGGGTGCGCCGGAAGATATTGCGATTCAAGTAGAAGGAGAATCTTTATTTAACGATGGCATAGGGTTAGTGATTTTTGTGGCAATATCGCAATTGGCTTTCTCCACCGAGCCACTGACGTTTATCCATATCTCTGAGTTATTTATTCGTGAGGCGGTAGGTGGGGTTATTTACGGTGGAGTGCTTGGTTTTCTGCTGCATCATTTTTTCCGCTACTGCGAGGAAGAAACGCAATTAATGCTGGTTACCCTGCTGATCCCAACCGCGGGATATGTCATGGCGGATGTACTTGGTGTTTCTGGTCCTTTAGCTATGGTGAGTGCGGGGATCATCATAGGAAATTTCAGCGTGCCTAAGTTTTTTGCTCGTAACGAGCGAGTGAAACTATTTACTTTTTGGTCGCTGATTGAATCCTTCTTTAATGCCTTACTCTTCCTATTGCTTGGTTTATTACTTTTGTTAGTCACTTTTAAAGCGCCATTATGGTGGTTTATGTTTGTGGCTATACCAATAGTGTTGTTGGCGCGTGCAATGAGTGTGTTATTACCTTATTTAGGCTTTCGATTGTTTAAGTCATACAACCCCTATGCTGAGACGATTCTGATTTGGGGTGGCTTAAGGGGAGGATTAGCCCTCGCTATGGCGATGAGTTTGCCTGAGGGGATCGTCATAGATGCTATTGGTGGTGTGGAGCTGCGGGAGTTGTTGTTAGTGATGACCTATGCCGTCGTCGTATTTTCGATTCTAGTGCAGGGCTCAACCATGACAGGGCTTATCCGTAGGAGTAATGTCGTTAGCTCTTCTTAAAATGCATAAAGGATCACTGCGCTGCAATACTAAACAATATTAAGCCTGCTAGTCATCACACTGGCTAGCAGGCTTGTCTGAGTCAATTAGGAATAAAAGAAGCCTCATTTATCCCTTAACACACTTCGAACTAACCACATTTCACTTTAAATTAAATCACTCAAGATCAAAGCTTTAGTTCGCCCGATATAATTCCCGTACCACAGCGCTTATTAAGTTAAGCGACTCATGGTCATCACTGCTAGCTAGTGGACAATTGAGTATCAATCCATCCACTTTAAGCTGTTTAATTCCTTGTGTTTGAACCAATAGGGCATCATCTGATACGGCATAACTTGGGTTGATCAAAATCGGCAAATGGCTCGTGGCTTTAATCTGGATCAGACTCGCTAAATCGAGTGAAGGTAGATTGGCGTTATTTAAGGTTCTAATGCCTGAGTCACACAGAACCAGTTGCTGATTGCCTTGGCTTAAAATGACTTCTGTTGCCGTGAGTAATTCTTCAAAACTTGCCATATTGTTACGCTCAAGTATTAAAGGTATCGGTAGGGTTCCTGCTTGAGTCAGTAAGGTTTGATTAAACATCTGCTTGCCAGCGAGGAATAACATATCGGCGTGCTGGACTGCTAATGGCATATCGGCTTCTTGTGCTATGGCAATAATGCATACTAGGCCATATTGATGCAGGATTTGGCGTAGTTTAGCGAGAGTAATTTCTGCCATAGTCAGTTGATTAACAGCGCTGAGCAAAACGGCTTGGAATCCCGCTTCTTTAAGCTGCTTCACTTGCTGCTCGAAAGCCGATAATGCTAAATGTGAAATGTCATTATTCAGTGTGATTTGGGCTATGGCACAGACATGCCCTGCACCGATTGTCATTGCGCCGCAGTTGATTTCACTGGCTTGCTCTTTATAGGCTTTGCTATATCGAACTGGACTGGCATTAGTACCATTTTCGCTGATGACTTGATCCTTAGAGGTGCTGGGCTCAATCAGTAGCTGGCTGTTGCTCAGCTGTGTGGGCTTGACTGTCTCACAAGGATAACAGCCTAATACTTTGATAAAACGGGTGATCCGCTCGAGTTGCTTTAAACCCGCCTGCATAGATTCACTGGAGATATTCGCGTCGATATCCAAATAGAACATCTCTTCCCAAGGAGTCCCTGGAATCGGGCGTGACTCTAATTTGCTCATGTTTAACTGATGCGCTTTTAGAACCAGTAAGGCTTCCACTAAAGCACCGGCTTTTTGGCCTGTTGCCATGATCAATGTAGTCTTAGCGGGTAACTGCTCTGGTACGGCAACGGCTTTGCGAGCAACAACGATAAAGCGACTTTGATTGATCTTCTGATTAGCTAAACCTGCTTCTATGGACTCAAGTTGATAGAGTGCACCACCTTCGGCGCTGCCAATCGCTGCTGCACTGTTATCTGGACTTTGGTTTACCTTTTCCATTGCTTCTGCGCTGCTTGAGCAGTATTCCAGTCTCAAGTCTTTGTGTTGAGTTAAATATCTGCTGCATTGGCTAATAGGCTGAGGGTGGGCATAGACAGTTTTGATCTCAGCTAATTTACTGCCAGCTTTTCCTAGTAGGCAATGGCTGACTTCAATCGTCGTTTCGCCAACAATCGACAGACTGGTGTGCTGCAGCACGTCGTAGACTTCGTTGATTGAACCTGAAGATGTGTTCTCAATCGGCAGGAAACCATAATCAGCATGTCCAGACTCAACGGCTTGCACTATTTCATCGAAACTTTGGCAACCTAAGTCCAGCATTTCAACTTGGCGACGTTGGCAATAGCGTGTAGCTGCGAGATAAGAGTATGAACCTCTAGCACCGAGGTAAGCGATACAATACTGTTGTTTTTGTGTCTCTGGATTGGCGCGGCCGTGAAGGTAAGCTTGTTGATTCAATACTGAATCTTCAATGATGCTCTGGTAAAGGGAGACAACATAGTGGGCATCTAATCCTTTCTCTCTGCCTTCTTTCACGAGTCGAGCGAGCAGTTCTTTTTCCCTTTGAGTATCTCTGATGGGCCTAACATCCACTTCTTTGCTACGGGCTACTTCTAAACTTAAGCGACGGCGCTCTGCGAGTAATGCCAGCAGTTCATTATCCAGATGGGTGATCTGCTCTCGGGTTTGATTTAAAGGCTGTGGTGTATGCATTCTGACCTCAATTGCCGCCATGTATTTTATCAATCGTTTAAGACAAAAAAGCCTCCCAGTTGGGAGGCTTTGGATTTTTACTTTCGTTTTTACACAGTAAATCCGCCTCCTAGAGTGGGGGTGTAAAAAAGAAAGTAAAAAAAGCTGCTGTTATCATTTTCATGGTCTTAAAACTAAAGGGCTAGGGCTTAGCTGTCAATCAAAACTTTCTTAAAGGTAATCTAAAAAGAAAGCGCACCCGAGGGTGCGCTGGTTTGGTTCAAGTATGTATATGGTCAAGCGAGTTTATCCTCCTTATGGTCAGTGTGGGACAAGGTAACACATTCGTTTATCTTACATTTACGTGTAACAGTAAAACGTTGACAACTCACTAGATAACGACTTGCATTTACAATGAACATTAACAAGTACTTTATGCGGCATAGCGTATAACCTTGAAACTATGCAGTTTGCAGTACCAGCGAGCTTACGTTGACATGTCTTGCACTTATATTTTAACAATTAACACTTGCATGGAGCTATAACATTAAAAACTAACACTAACAAAACGAACATTTAAAAATAAACGATTTACGGCTCATTGGTTGTACTAGGTACATTTTGCTGTAAGAACAGCTTAGCCTTGTCACGCGTTTAGGTGTTGCTACTTACATTATTACCATTATTACTTTTTACTTTAAAACCTAACATGTTAATACATGGAGCGTATAAAAAGCTCTCGTTTACTGTTATTACAATTTTCGTCAAGTCTAGATTTCCTCCTTTTTAGTTGATAAGTAAACATTATTTAAGGTGTCTATAAATATCAAAACTCAACTAATGGTAAACGTTAACACATTACATAAATAAACATTTATACGTTTTACAGTTTTTACTATACAAATAACACTAAGTAAACTAATGACTTTTAATCAAACCAACGTATTGCACTTACATTAAACACCTACATTAAATCTCACGCTAAAAACGCTAACTTATCATATCAGTGTAAATATGACTCTCTTTATATAAATAATCTACATCTCTACATCTAACTAAACGTGACAGTTGTTACCTCATTTATCTCAGTGTTTAGCACGCATTGGTGCTGGCCCATTTTACAATAAACGCTTTTATTCATGTAGCTTTTGTAAATGTGATTTTTGTTTATGTTTACCTGAGCCTCCATTGTGAATATAAACAATTTGATAGTTAAAGGTTTTGCTAATGTACTCGTTGTACTGTACTCGGCTCCTTATGTTAACTCTGGTATTCAGCAATGCCGCTTGTTTCTGGTGGTCATCCTGATATTGGGTCAAAATTGAGTACTGCTTTTAGTGAATGCCAACATACTTGATTGTTTCTAAAATCAAATTGTTCGCTCTTGTGTTGCCTCCTTTCCAAACTTGCTATTGTAAAGTGGAACCTAGTTGAAAATAAAAGTTGAACTTTTAAACGTAGAAATTATAAGTAAAATTAATCATTAACAGTAAACCTTAGTACTTAAAACTATATAGCTTAGATTAGTAGTGCTCCTTAGTTATATCCAGTAACGTTACTTAGAACTTAAGATCTGTTAATCAATATTTGTAAATCAAAATTTAAAGTAAATCAACATTTGAAACGATTTAAATCCGCACCACTTCGATTCTTGCTGTCACTTTGTAAAGTGTAGTAGGTATTTAGTCAAAAGAACTGTTTTTTTTATCATTAAAATGATTGCACTAAGCTTTTGTAAAAACTGTGATCTGATTAAATATTTCTACTTTATTGCTCTCAAAGTGATGCGTTTCTCGCACTCACCAGATTTAAATTATGCCGCATCTTCCTCCTCGTACTCATCGTCAATTTCAATAACATTATTAGTCGGTGTTAGTGATGTGGAGCGTTGAGCTTCAGGTTTGTGTGTTATGCGATTGAGCTGCTTCTCTAATTTTTGGCCCATAGCGTTAATCGCAGTATATAAATTTTCATGTTTTGCTTGAGCGAAGAGTTCTCCATTTGGGATGCCAACCGATGCTTCAATTTTGAAACCAGGTTTCTCCTCCGTAATGATTACATGGGGATTTATCATTTGCACATCATGCCTTGAAAGTTTTTCAAAACGGCTTTCAATACGTTCGCGAATAGGAGATGTGACTTCAAGTTGCTTGCTAGTAATCTTTAGCATATTTCGAACCTTCTGTTGTTTCCTTGGATTTCAGATTACCAAGGTTCGCACTATAAAACGAGATGTAGATCACGTTTTTATGTCCATTAGATACTGTTCGTTGGATATTTGATCACTTAGACAAATATCAATAATTCTTGGCCGAAAAGCCTTGTATTGCCAGCTAAATGGGCCCATATTCGATGGGATAACTCCGCAGTCTTTGCCCTTATTTACTTATATTTACTTTAAGTTTCATCCCGAATCCCGATAAAATACTTCTACTTATTCCATTCGGTCACTTTGAGTTTGCCCATTTTATGAATACTGAACACGTTAAAATTAAGGTCTGGGATTTACCCACGCGAATTTTCCATTGGGGTATGGTGTGTCTGTTGGCACTTTTATGGTGGAGTGCCGATGCGGGCGAAATGCAGTGGCATCAAATTTTTGCTTATAGTTTGCTGATCCTTATTGGATTTAGGATCCTCTGGGGGCTCATTGGTAGCGATACGGCAAGGTTTAGCCACTTTGTTCATCACCCCAAAGTTGTACTCGACTACTTGAGATCGATTCGAACTAAAGGGATGTCTGTGGTACTTGGACACAATCCTATCGGTGGCTATATGGTCATCGCGTTGATTGGGATCATTAGCCTTCAATTAGTTACAGGCCTTTTTGCGACCGATGATATTTTTACCGAAGGTCCGCTATATAGCTACGTCAATTCAGATATCAGTGGATTTTTGACTTGGTTACACAAAACGAACTTTAACCTTATTCTCTTGCTGAGTGCCATTCATGTACTGGCTGTGATTATTCATGCCATGAAAGGGGATAAGTTAGTTGGTGCTATGATCAGTGGTTACAAGAAAGTCTCGAAGGTTGCTTTTTCATCAAGTGCGAAGAGCGAGCTTCGATTCAAGTCTGAGTGGCTTGCTTTAGTGCTGTTCACAGTATGCGCCGCTGTGGTCTTTGGCTATTTAATGTGGCCAATAGTGCAAGTTCTGTAGATTTATACTTAGTTTGGGAACAACAAAAAGCCTGCTATTTAGCAGGCTTTTTGATGGGAAAAACAACGTCAAACTAATCTTTCTTATAAATGTCGTGACAACTTTTACAACTTTTTCCTGTGTCCATAAAGGCTTGTTTGATTTCAGCTTGATTACCTTTTTGAGCTACAGTAGCCAGAATGGCAGCATTTTCTTGGAAGGTTTTCATTTTTGCATCAAAATCAGCTCTGTCTTGCCAAACTTTGGCTAGGGCTTCGGTATCACCTTTGTCTGAGCCATCAATAAAACCTTCGAAAGGAATTTTGGATAATGCAGCAACATTCGTTGCGCGCATTGCGAAGGTTTCTGCTTCGAAAGGTTTTTTGCCTTTCATCATGGCAGCCATATCGCCGAAGTTATAAGCAATAAGACCAAATGCAGATTGGCGGTATTCAATTGCATCTTTAGAGTCTTCGAAATTGTGTGCTTGAGCAGTTGAAGCCAATAAGGTACTGGCAACGAGAGTAAGTAGTAATTTTTTCATCGTATTCTCACAAATTAGCGTCGAAGTGTGACATTGCACGTCTATTGTACACAAATTAACTTGATGTACTAGAAGCAATTTTGTCAGTTTTTGTCTGGATAAGACGACTAAACGTAACAATTTATTTGTAAGTAGGCTAAATCTGTTAGACTGCTAATGTAATGCTTGAACAGTACTTATGAGGGTGATTATGCGAGCTAACTGGGATCTAGTATTAGAAAAAATTTTGAGCCACAGCAATTATGAAGATCTTTCTGTGTTGTTTCATTTACTGTTAACCGAAGAAGAACGTAGTGCCGTTGCCGGACGTTTGAAGGTCTTTCAATTGCTGCTAGACGGGGAAATGAGTCAAAGGCATATCGCTGCGGAATATGAAGTCAGTATTGCAACGATTACACGTTGTTCTAATTATTTGAAGAATATGTCTTCTGAGCATAGGGCGAAAGTTCAAAAATTAATTGGTTAGTGTTCATGTGGATACAACTCTTGTGAATATCATCTGCTCCTACTGTGGTGAATAGAACTAAGCCTTAAGGCGTGATGGGAAGCTTATGACGACGATAGAGGGAACGACGAACCAGAATGTATAAGCCGTAGCTGAGTAAACAGATAGCCAGAATTGGGTAAAGATCCTTGGGAAGGAATTTAAAGATAGCCAGCGCCGCTAAGAGATAGATAAAAGGTAGAAAGTTATAAATTATCTCGGGAAGATAACCCGATTTACGCCGCTTAGCCGAGTCTGTTCGACGGTTTTGAGAACGCATAACGTAGATCCTCGCACCTAATACAAATACCACAGTTGCCGCTATCAAGGCATAGTTGATGTCGAGTGCAATAAAACTCGAACTACCGAGCGCCATGTAGCCAAAAGGCAAAATTTCGTAAAGTGGTTTGGTTAACATAAGCACTCCGTCGCTTAACTTAGGTTGATATCAATATCTAATTGAAAATATTCATATAAAATTTGAATACTTCAATTTACCAGTCAGTTATTTATCTATTACGAATATTATAAACGCTTGTGTATAAAAAATGCACGACCTTAAATTAAGGGCGTGCATTTTAAAAGGTTAAACCATGGCAGTTTAATCACTTACGGATAAACAACTTCTCGTTTAACTTCTGGTATCAGGCTTTGTTTAGCCGCGGCAACCACAGCCGCCATTGCCGTCACAGCCTGTTTTAGGTGTGTCACAGGCTTCGTGCTCTTCATGGTGGTGTCCATGATCGTGGTCTGAACCACCACAACAGCCGCCCGCTTCTTGTTTGCCTGAACCGCCACAGCATCCACCGCCGTGGTCGTGATCATGTCCATGGCTTCCACAACCACCTTGGGCATGAATGTGGCCATGAGCGATTTCTTCGGCTGAGGCTTCACGAACGTCAACGATTTCGACGCTGAAATTGAGCGATTGGCCCGCTAAAGGATGGTTGCCATCGACGATAACCACATCGTCTTTCACTTCCATGACTTGAACTGGGCGTTGACCCATTTCAGTTTCAGCGATGAAGCGCATACCTGGGACGATATCTTCGATATCACCAAAGGCTTCTAATGGCACGGCTTGACGTAGGCCATCGTGATAAGGCCCATAGGCTTCTTCGGCACTAATAGTGACATCGAGTTTTTCGCCTTTGCTTTTACCATCTAATGCGGCTTCTAAACCTGGGATCAGGTTTTCAGTGCCGTGTAGATATAGCATAGGTTCAGAGTCGAAAGAGTCTTCTAATAGTCTGCCTTCTTGATCTGATAAACGGTAATGAATGGTTACCGCGCTGTGTTGAGTGATCTTCATATCGCCTCCAATTCGTAATGTGCGCGCATAATAACGTGCTTTTTTAGTGCTGGCGATAATTTGAAGTGGCTTATGTTAGATATCGCACAGGTTTTTTTTAGGCAAATTTGTCGGTGCTTTACGGTAGAAAGGATGAGTAATGTGTTTTTTGCTCGTTAGCCTGTTAATTTAGCCTGAGTGATGAGGTAGAACAAATAACGCATTATTTTAAAATGCATTATAAATAATCAGATGTAAAACAAGTGATTATCTAATGTTTTTCGTACAGTGTTACGTTGACGTCAACAGTTATCTGTTGCGTAAATCGCATTTTTACCCCTAGAAAACTTCATATTAACGAATCTTGATGCAGTATTTTATCGAGCGTTAATATTTGCCTATAAATAATCCATTTTAGGGGTTGACAAGCGCGGGTAAAAAAAGCAATTCTGTTTATCAAGAAATTAACATGGATTAGCCCAAACACATGCATAGCCTAGGTTTCGTAGTAACTACCATTATTACAACCACCACTACAACAACAGTGGGGGCGGGCTGATACACCCTAAAGAATTTTAACGATGAGCCCGCTTCCCACAAAGAAGCGGGCTTTTTTGTTTCTAGCTCTTATTTCTAAGTCGGGCGCGGTACAGGAGAACAAGATGAAAGTAATGAAATTTGGTGGTACCTCGCTTGCAAATTGGCAGCGATTCTCGATGGCGGCGGATATCGTTGCTAAGTCATCTAAGCTTGAACCCATAGCCACTGTGCTATCGGCCCCGGCGACTGTGACAAATGCGTTACTAGAAATGGTTGATGTAGCAGTCAAAGGTGAAGATTATTCGCCTGTGCTGCAGCATGTTGAGCGGGTATTTACCTCGCTATACCAAGATGCTGTTACTTCAATGTTGTCGAGTGAGCAGAGTGAACAGCTCTTTTCTGGACTTAATGCACAGCTGGTGATTTGGCAGGATAGATTACGTGGCATTAGCTTACTGCAAGAGTGTCCCGATGGCATACGTGCTGAAATCGTGGTGGCAGGTGAGCGTTTATCTGCAGCCTTGATGGAACAAGTGATGCTATCTAAGGGGATCACGTCTGCTCAACTCGATCCGCGCGCCTTGTTTCTAGGTCGTGGTCGGCCGTTAGAATCCGTGGTCGATATCGCTGTGAGTAAGCCAAGGTTTCGTGCGTTGGCATTAGGTGAAAAGCGCGTATGGGTAATGCCGGGTTTCACCGCCGCCGATGAACAGGGCAAAGTGGTGACATTAGGCCGTAATGGTTCTGACTATTCTGCTGCAGTGCTCGCCGCCTGTTTAGATGCGTCAAGTTGTGAAATCTGGACCGATGTTGACGGCGTTTATAATACTGATCCCCGTGTGGTTGCCGATGCTAAGTTGTTGTCACAACTGAGCTATCAAGAGGCTATGGAGCTTTCCTATTTTGGTGCTAAGGTGTTGCATCCTAAGACTATTGCACCTATCGCCCAGTTCCATATTCCCTGTTATATCAAAAACAGTTTTAACCCTGATGCGCCCGGCACTCTGGTATCAAACCAAGCCGATGAAACCGGCTTACAGGTTAAAGCTATCTCCAATTTAGATAACCAGACCATGTTCGATATTTCAGGCCCAGGCATGAAAGGCATGGTTGGCATGGCGAGCCGCACTTTAGCGGCGATTTCCCGCAGCGGCGTGTCTGTGTCTTTAATCACCCAAAGCTCCTCTGAATACAGTATTAGCTTCTGTGTGGCGACGTCTGACTCGGCCAAAGTGAAGTGGGCTTTAGAGCAAGAGTTTGAATTAGAAATAAAAAGTGATTTGCTTGAACCTATCGCTATGCGTCATGAACTCGCTATCGTTTCTTTGATTGGTGATGGCATGCGCACCCATAAAGGGGTGGCGGCTCGTTTCTTCCAAGCGTTAGCGCAGGCGAGCGTGAACATTATCGCTATCGCCCAAGGATCGTCCGAGCGCTCAATTTCGACGGTGATCGAGCAGCGTAAGACTAAGCATGCGGTGGCGGCTTGTCATCAAGGCTTTTTCGATGTGCAGCAATATTTAGATGTGTTTTTAGTGGGATGCGGCAACGTGGGTGCTGGTCTGCTCGAGCAGATAAAACAACAGTCCGCCATGCTTAAAGAGCAGCACATCAGTATCCGTGTTTGCGGTATAGTGAATTCGAACAAGATGTTACTCGACAGTGCGGGTATCGATTTAAGCAACTGGTCTAGTTTGCTTTCCGATAGTCAGCAAGCCTGTGATATTCCAGCGTTACTTGCATGGGTGAAAGAGCAACAATTACTGAATCCTGTGCTGGTGGATTGCACTTCGAGCGAGCAAGTATCGGATCTGTATTTGGATGTGATGAACTCTGGTTTGCATGTGGTCACGCCCAATAAAAAGTCGAACACTCGCGATTATGCTTATTATCAAGCACTGCGCCAAACGGCATTAAAACAGCGTCGCCAATTCTTATACGAAACCACAGTCGGTGCGGGTTTACCTGTGATCGATAACCTGAAAAAACTGTTATTTGCGGGTGACAAACTGCATAAATTTAACGGTATTTTATCGGGCTCTTTATCCTTTATCTTCGGCATGCTCGATGAAGGTATGACGCTTTCTGAAGCGACTGGTCTGGCACGGGAAAAATGTTTTACTGAGCCCGATCCCCGTGATGATTTGAGTGGTATGGATGTGGCGCGTAAGGTGCTCATTCTTGCCCGTGAAGTGGGACTAAAGTTAGATCTCAGTGATGTGCAGGTTGAATCTGTATTGCCAGCCGAGTTTGATGATTCAGGTGATGTTGAAAGCTTTATGGCACGATTACCGCAAGTTGATGCTGCAATTGCCGCAAAAGTGGCGCAGGCCAAAGCTCAAGGTAAAGTGTTGCGTTATGTTGGGCAAATTGAGGATGGTGTGTGCCGTGTGCGTATCGCCGAAGTGGATGCACAGGATCCGCTTTATAGCGTTAAAGGCGGTGAAAATGCCTTGGCGTTCTATAGCCGCTATTATCAGCCTATTCCCTTTGTGCTACGCGGCTATGGAGCAGGGACTGAAGTGACCGCTGCTGGTGCCTTTGCCGATGTATTAAGAACCTTGAATTGGACTCGTGAGGTGAGTGTATGAGTTTGACCGTTTACGCTCCAGCCTCTATGGGTAACGTGGGCGTCGGATTTGATTTACTTGGCGCTGCTTTGGCGCCGATTGATGGTAGTTTACTGGGCGATAGAGTGACTATCGCCCCGGCAGCGTCGGGTGTGAGTTTGGCGCAGACTGGTGCTTGGGCCCATAAACTGCCTGAAAATCCGAAAGACAATATAGTGTACCAATGTGCCGAATTCTTCTTAACAGCCATGAGTAAGGAGTTTTTAACTGCGCAGGGTAAAGCAGATGAAGGCGTGGCACTCACACTGGAAAAGAACCTGCCCGTCGGTAGTGGCTTGGGGTCGAGTGCCAGCTCTGTCGTGGCGGCGTTATATGCCTTGAATGAACATTTTGATAGACCCTATAACGAGCAAGCACTGCTGGAACTGATGGGCGAGTTTGAAGGGAAGATCAGCGGCAGTGTGCATTATGACAACGTCGCTCCTTGTTACTTGGGCGGCATGCAATTGATGCTCAATGTGCCGGGTACAGTTTGCGAAGCAATACCCAGCTTTAAAGAATGGTATTGGGTTGTGGCCTATCCTGGGATTTCACTTTCAACGGCAATGATGCGCAAACTCATGCCAGATCAATATGATAAAAGTGTCACTATCGATTTTGGCCGTTATTTAAGCGCCTTTGTGCATGCGTCTTACCAGCAGAATGCCAAGCTTGCGATCAGCGTATTAAAGGATGTGTTAGCCGAGCCTTATCGCGCCGCCGCGATCCCGGGTTACGACAAGGCCAGAGCCGCTTTAGCCGATTTAGGCATGTTGACTACGGGGATTTCGGGCAGCGGCCCAACGCTGTTTTCAATAACCGATGATTTAGCCACGGCAAATACCGCTAAAGCTTGGTTAGAACTGCATTATCTCACTGAGGAGGGTGGCTTTGCCCACGTGTGTCGCCTCGATGAGCAAGGCACGCGTAGAGTCGATTAATAGTTAATTTAGCTACGACTAAGTACCCCAAATTAGCATTTAAGGTTTAGCATCAAAAGGTTGAGTGAGCATGGAACTATATAATTTAAAACACCCTTCGCAGAAAGTGAGCTTTAAAGAGGCGGTACAGCTGGGGTTAGGTAAAGACAGAGGTTTGTTCTTTCCTAGTCAAATACCCGTATTAGACGATATTGAAGGGCTGCTGGCGTTGCCATTCGTTGAGCGCAGTAAAAAAGTACTCGGCGCATGGCTTGCCTCTGAGTTAGGCCAAGATGCGGTCGATAAATTAGTTGAGCGTGCCTTTAACTTTGATTTACCTTTGGTTGCCGTCGATGAGCAGCGCGCTTGCCTCGAATTATTCCACGGTCCAACACTGGCATTTAAAGATTTTGGGGCGCGTTTTATGGCGCAATGCGTTAATGCCTTTGTGGGTGACACGCGCTTAACCATTTTGACTGCGACCTCGGGCGACACTGGCGCTGCGGTTGCCGATGCCTTCTATGGACTAGAGAAAGTCAATGTCGTGGTGCTCTATCCTAAGGGCAAGATCAGTGAACTACAGGAAAAGATGTTCACGACGTTGGGCAAAAATATCCATACAGTTGCCGTCTCGTCCGATTTCGATGCCTGCCAAGATCTCGTTAAACGCGCCTTTGATGATCCCGAAGTCCGCGATGGTTTGAGCTTAAACTCGGCAAATTCTATCAACATCAGCCGCTTACTCGCGCAAATTTGCTATTACTTTGAAGCGGTTGCCCAATCTAAACAACGCCATGAAGCCGATCCTGTGATTTCGGTGCCAAGTGGTAACTTTGGCAACCTCACCGCAGGTTTATTCGCTAAAGCGATGGGATTACCAGTTAAACGCTTTATTGCCGCGACCAATGCTAACGATACTGTGCCGCGTTATTTAGACAATGGCCAATGGCAGCCCAATCCGACTCAAGCGACTATGTCCAATGCCATGGATGTGAGTGAACCCAGTAACTGGCCGCGTGTGGAAGCCATTTGTGAGAAATTAGGCTGGCCACTGAGTAGCTTAGTGGGTATTCGCTTATCGGAGGAGCAAACGTCACAGGCATTAGCCGAGTTACACGCTCACGGTTATGTGTCTGAGCCCCACGCGGCGATTGCGGCTAAGGCCTTATCTTTAACCTTAGTGCCCGATGAAGTGGGTATATTTTTGGGGACGGCGCATCCCGCTAAATTTAAGGATGTTGTGGATAGAGAATTAACGCTTAACTTACCCTTGCCGCCTGAGCTTGAAGCTGTTGCGAGTAAGCCCATCTTATCCGCGGAATTAGCGGCAGATTTTGCTGCATTAAAAGTGCATTTATTCAAAATATTAGCTTAAGGGCTTTAGCCCTACTGATGTCTGCCTAGCAGTGGAATAACATGGCGTAAAAGCAGGAAGGGAGCTTGGCTCCCTTTTTTTACAAGTGTGAGTTTTATGGTGAGGAATTGATGAGCTTGTGTTACCAGTGAACATAAAACAACCCTTAGTTAACTACATGATATTTAATTAATATTTGTAACCTTCTGTATTATCCTTGGTTTCTTATATGTGACATTGTTCACAATTTTATCTATTGCAATTAGTTATGTTCACCCGCGTGTTTAATCTGTGGGTTAATTGATTTGTCTAAATTTTTTCTGTTAAGTACATGTTTTTGCGTTTTAATATCTGGATGTGCGACCAAGCAGCATGAACTATATCGTCGCATTAACGTGGCCTACGATTTTGAAGTCACCCACTGCGATAGTTTTGCTTTAGTTACTGGGGTGAGCCGCCATGAAAACCGGCTTGATGAAGCTAAAGAGTCCGCCACGGCTCAGGGGGAGGAATTGGGGGGGACACATATAGTTTGGTTACAAGTCGATATGGGGGATCCCACTAAAGTTGTTGCTATTATTTATAAGTGTCTGATTTAAATTTATAAAACTTTATTTTATTTCCTGCGTTCAGGCTTAGCCTTTATCGCAGTATAGTGAGTCGTTTAGATCTCACTCTTGGCTGTTGTGCTTTTTTGTTATTATCCCCCGTCCTTTTTTAGGCTAATTACTGTGATCTCGCCGGTGTTTATGGCGCGCTATCTAAGTGACAACTACGCTTACTGAGGTAGAACCCCCTCGCGGAAGTCTGACACTGAATCGTTATACTTCATCTTAATCAAGAGAGGATCATCAACTTAAGAGGCAAGTAACTTAGCCTATGCCATGGTTTAAATACGTTCCTGTCTTATTTATGTTTTTTTTAGTCTTGCCCGCTGTAAGTGCGTCGCAGGTCAATAGCCCTTTACCTTGTAAGAACACGATTAAAGTCGGTTACAACGATTGGCCTCCCTATGCTTGGCAAGATCCTCAAGGAGAAGCCCAAGGCTTAGATGTGGATCTGATGCGGGCATTTGCAGTGTATCTTGGTTGTGAAGTTCATTTTATTAATGTGCCCGCTAAGCGCTCGCATCAGATGTTGCGAGCAGGACAGTTAGATGTGTTGATGGGAGCGACTATGACGGATGAACGTCAAAACTATGCTCTTTTTTCAACCTATTACCGAGATGAAGAGCTACGCTTATTTGTACTTTATGAGCAAAAAGATCAGATTAATATCGATAAATGGGAGGACATTTTTACCAAAAAATTGCGTCTACTTGTCCCTTCTAGCGGTTGGTATGGTGCAGATTATCAAGAATCTCAATATCGATTAGAGCAGGAGCACTTGTTAGTATTAAGTCCAGACTCAAATAAGTCTGTGCAAATGCTTATCTACGGTAGGGGAGATATGATCGTCGGAGATACCTTAGCCATGCCCTATATCGCCAGCCAGCATCAACACATCAAGCTAGTGCCACTTAAGTTAGTGTTAGATCAAAACCATATTCATTTAATGTTCAGTAAAGCGAGTATCAAGACAAGCCAGTTAGAGCAGTTTAATCATGCGATTAAGGCATTGATGGATAACGGTGAAATTGCACGAGTGATCAATAAATGGCAACAAATGACACTGGCGAAACAGTCTAATATGAGCCGCCTAAACAGTCCGCTAAAGACGCTGTATGTCAGCCCTTAACATTAGCCACTCATGTCCGACTCTGGTATATTTTTATCCGAGTGCAATATGGTAACGCTATGATCTTTGATGTTTTCCTCTAAAGAATCTTGTCTTTTATTCAGTTGTTCCTCCGCGATTTAAGATGTGACACATTTGCTAAAACTTCTCTGACTTGAAGTTACTGAACTCTCTATCAAATTCTGCTAGCTTGTTGGGCTCAATTGCCATGCTTTGGACTTGATTGTGGTTTTTTACAAAAGCCCATGGCAAGAATTTCTTCGCTAAATCTGCTAGCAAAATCTCGTAGTAAAGAGTCTATTGCTAAAAATAACAATAGGATAGAGGTCATACATGAAACTTCGCCATTCTGTCGCCTGCTGTATGCTTGCCCTAGGCACATTAACAGCGTTCCAAACCATCGCTGCCGATGCGGTGAGCAATCAAGGGTATTACCGTGCGCCCGCGTTGCACGATCAAACCTTAGTCTTTACTGCAGAAGGGGATTTATGGACTCAGACCTTAGGTCAAAAAGCGGCGACTCGCTTAACGAGTTTACCTGCGGAAGAGCTAGGGGCGACTATTTCGGCCGACGGTAAGTGGGTTGCTTATGTTGCCAACTATGAAGGCGCGAGCGAAGTGTATGTGATCCCCATTACGGGCGGTGTTGCTAAACGGGTGACTTTTGAGAATAGCCGTGTACGAGTTCAGGGCTGGACTGCCAAAGGCGAGATTTTATATTCTACCGACACTGGTTTTGGTCCTGCTAATAATTGGATGCTGCGCAGCGTCGATCCTCAAACCCTCACCACTACAGATTTACCCTTAGCCGATGCGGTCGAAGGTGTGATTGATGATCGCAACGAATACGTGTACTTCACCCGCTTTGGTCTGCAAGTGACTGGCGATAATGCCAAAGTGTACCGTGGCGGTGCAAAAGGTGAATTATGGCGCTTTAAACTCGGCAGCAAAACCGAAGCACAGTTGCTCAGCGGCCAACACGACGGCTCAGTGCGCCAACCTATGCTATGGCAGGACAGACTCTATTTTATTAGCGACAGCGATGGCAACGACAACCTCTGGTCGAGTGCGCTCGATGGTTCAGATGCAAAACAGTTAACACAATTTAAAGATTGGCAGGTCCGCGGTGCGCGGATGGACCAAGGCAAAGTGGTATTCCAGTTAGGTGCGGATATCCATGTGTTTGATATTGCGGCCGCTAAAGACTCGTTACTCAATATTGAACTCATTTCCGATTTTGCCGAGCGCCGTGAGCATTGGGTGACAGAGCCTATGGATTACGCTTCTTCAACTAATTTGGCCCCCGCTGGCGATAAAGTGGTGATTACCGCCCGCAGCCACGTGGCGATCGCGGGTGTTGATGGATCGCGTTTAGTTCAAGTTGCACTGCCGGGGACTTATCGCGTTAGGGAAGCGGTGTTGAGCCAAGATGGCAAGTCGGTTTATACGATTAGCGACATGACAGGTCAGCAGGAAATTTGGCAATTCCCTGCAGATGGCAGCAGTGGCGCTAAACAGTTAACCAAAGACGGTCATACTTTAAGAATGAGTCTTAATTTGTCCAGTGACGGTCGATTTATCGCCCATGACGATAACGATGGTAACGTTTGGCTGCTCGACTTAAAGAAAAATACCAATCAAAAAATCATCACTAATGGCGAGGGACTTGGGCCTTACGCCGATATCCGCTGGTCCGGTGACAGCCGTTTTATTGCATTAACTAAGTCGGAAATCGGTAAACAACGTCCGCAAATCGTCCTGTATTCTGTGGATGAAAATAAGGCCGAGACGATCACCAGCGACAAATACGAGTCCTATTCGCCAACTTTTAGCAGTGACGGCCAGTGGCTATATTTCCTGTCAAACCGCCAATTCAGCGCAACACCAAGTTCACCTTGGGGCGATAGAAACATGGGCCCTGTGTTTGATAAACGCAGCCAAATTTTTGCCATCGCACTGGTCAAAAATGCCAAATTCCCCTTTAGTAAACCCAATGAACTCGAATCGAATCAAGTTGAAAAAACCGATGCTAAGGATAAACCGAGTCCAGTGAAAATCGATTGGGCAGGGATCTCCCAGCGTTTATGGCAAGTGCCTGTCGATTCAGGCAATTACAGTAAGCTGCGCGTCGTCGATGATAGACTTTATTTGTTAGATCAAGCTATTGGCGACGATGTCGCCCCTAATTTAATGACCATCAAATTTGACCGATTAAGCCCCAAAGCCGAGGTTTTTGCCGAGGACATTGGCCAATATGAGGTTTCTGTCGATGGTAAAAAGCTGATGCTACGTAAGCACAGTAATGAGAAATCACTCCTGATTGTTGATGGCGGCGATAAATTAGGTGATACGGATAATGCCAAAGTGCAAACGGAACAATGGCAGCTAGCGATTTCTCCCCAGCTTGAATGGCAGCAAATGTTTGAAGATGCGTGGTTGATGCACCGAGAATCTTTCTTCGACAAGAAGATGCGTGGCCTCGATTGGCAAGCCACTAAGGCTAAGTATCAGCCTTTGCTCGATCGTCTGACCGATCGTAACGAACTGAACGATATCTTCATGCAAATGATGGGCGAATTAGATTCATTGCACTCACAGGTGCGCGGTGGTGACATACCTCAAGATCCCGATGCGGCTAAAGCGGCAAGCCTTGGCGCGCGCCTACAACAAACTGCAGATGGCGTGAAAATCGCGCACATTTACAGTAACGATCCTGAGTTACCGGCTAATGCTTCACCGTTAAATCGTATCGAAGTCGATGCTAAAGAAGGTGATATGCTGCTGGCTATCAATGGCACGCCAGTGGCGAATGTGGCTGACGTCACGCGTCTTTTACGCAATCAACAGGATAAGCAAGTATTACTACAGCTTAAGCGTGGTAGCCAAACCCATAAAACTATCGTCATGCCCGTTAGCGCTGTGGTGGACAGTCAATTACGTTACTTAGATTGGGTGAGCCATAACGCGGCAGTGGTCGAGGATGCAAGTCAGGGCAAGATGGGTTATTTGCACTTATATGCCATGGGCGGTGGTGATATTGAAAGTTTCGCCCGTGAGTTTTATGCCAACTACGATAAAGAGGGTTTGATTATCGATGTTCGCCGTAACCGCGGTGGCAATATTGACAGTTGGATTATCGAGAAGTTACTACGCCGCGCTTGGGCGTTTTGGCAACCGACCCACGGTACGCCAAACACCAATATGCAACAAACCTTCCGCGGTCATTTAGTGGTGTTAACCGATGAACTGACCTATTCCGACGGCGAAACCTTCTCCGCAGGGATTAAAGCACTCGGTATTGCGCCCTTAATTGGTAAGCAAACGGCAGGGGCGGGCGTGTGGTTATCTGGGCGAAATGCGTTGACCGATAAAGGGATGGCGCGGGTGGCCGAGTATCCACAGTATGCAATGGATGGCCGCTGGGTGCTTGAAGGCCATGGCGTAACGCCGGATATTGAAGTCGATAACTTACCTTTTGCTACCTTTAATGGAAAAGATGCGCAGCTTGAAACTGCAATAAGTTATTTAAAGGATGAGTTGGTTAAACAGCCAATCCCAGCCTTAAAAGTGCAACCTTTGCCTGTAAAAGGTATGGCACAGGATATGAAAGCTAAGTAATTGATATTTAAATTCAGTATTTAACCGAAATTTAAGGTATCTCGGCTAGCATGTCCGCGTACAAAGTTAGGGTGTTGTCTCTTGGTTCCCGAGACAACACCCATTTTTATGCCCATTCATTAATACTTCTATTCCCATTTTTACTTGTTTCCGCATAGGTTTGCATAGTGTTCACTTGCTGTTGTTGGGCAAGGTGATTAACTGTCATTGCTCTCGCATCTTCGTTATGGCTTAGATAATAGGCCGTTGGCGCTGAAATCCCTTGGCTCGTTCCTGTCGCTAAATTGGTCATGTCGGCGATCACTTGATACTTCATCTTCGCGTGTTTCAATTCGACTAAGGTTTCTATGTTATCCCTCAGTGCTGGCATTTCTGCTGGTTTTTGCGCATTCGCCGCCAATTGTTTTGCATCGCTAGAAAGCGTTACTGTATCAGTTGATGCTGGTGCGCTGGTTTGAACTGGATTTTTAACCTGTGCAAATTCAGCAGTGGAGACATTTTTTTGTGGGCTGACAGACGGGGAATTTCGCAGTGGTTGAATGTGCATCTTTTAACTCCAACAGATGATACCAAGCATTGGCTTATATCGTACTGTTTAAAAGCTGGACCTGAGCTGAATAATGGTGAAAAATTAGACTCTGTGGATGGTTAGGTGGCGCGGATAATTCGGTGATAGCAATGATTCAGACAGGTATTGAGTTACGGTGCGGCAATAAAAAAGCCCGTTTAGGAAAACCATCTGCGGGCCATAAAGATCTGCTCAAATCCTAAAACTTGATTTGAATATCTGTTGCTAAACTATTAGCGATAAAGCAATTTGCATGTGCTTTCTCGTGAATTTTCTCAAGGGTTTCTTGGCTGACTTCGACCCCTTCAGCGAAAATGACCTTAGGATTGAGCACCATCTTAGTGACGGCCAACTTGCCCGCGTCGTTTTTACCCAGCTCTGCAGTGGCATTATCCACATAGGAGGTTACAGGTAAGCGCTTAAGATGCGCAATTGCTAGAAAGGTCAACATATGGCATGAGGATAATGCAGCCAACAGGCTTTCCTCTGGATTGACATTTTGCCCATTGCCTTTGTATTCCGGTGCCGACGAGGCTTGAATCGTCTGGCCGCTGCCAAAGGTAATACTGTGGTCTCGACAAAATTCGCCTTCTTCGGCGGGCGAGGTTTGCCAGTTAACCGTTAAGTTAAAGCCCATTATTTTCTCCTATCTGAAGGACATCAGGGCACTATAGCCTAGCGGTGCTCACTTAGCCATGATCGCCATGCCAGTGTTAGCTGGACATTAGATCCCAGCACTCAGTAATAGAGTGCCAGTGAGCACGCTGCCAGTGACGATTCCTATCGGTAAATGGCGCGGGCTGTAGCTTAACGTTAGGATGACCAGCATTGCCGCGAGGGAAATTATTCCCATAAACAAAATGCTCCCGTAGGCCCAGCCTTGATCGCTCGCGCAGGCACTTAAGCTAAATGCCAGTAGTAACCAAGCAAACAAGGTTAGCAAACGACTTTGCCATTGTGCTGGTGGACGATTGAACACATCCTTGAAGTGACCAAATTTAGCTAAGGCAAACAGGGCGAGGGAAAGATAACTCAAACCTAAGATCCCAAGTAGGGGAATAAATTCTGGCATCATGATTTGGCTTCCTCCAATGAAGATGACGAACTAAGGTCGCTGGCAAGGGATGTTTGGGATTCGTTTCTACGTGCATTTTTTGCTTTTGCTGGGCGTTTAACGGGGGCCTTAGCAATCAAAGTCACTCTTTTACTGGCAAATAGCATAGCGCCACCAAGTAGCACTGCGAGCACGTCAAATCCGACTAAAGCCCATTGATGGGATTGGATATTGTCGATGATATTGCTTGGTGATGTGAAGGCATTGAGCACGGGCAGCGCACAGCACAAAGTCCCTGTGAGTCGTAATGCGGTTTGCCACTGGCGACGTGAACGACCCAAGAAAGCCCAAACTCCCATTGCCGCTAACGCGATAAAGAAACTGTGAACTTCCCATTCAGAGCGGCTTGCAAAACTTGTCGATAAGAGACGATTGGCATAAAAGAAGGCTACAGTGCCTAAGGGGAGTCCTAAGATAAACATGAAGTTTAACCCTTCAACTAAACGTAATCCAAAGCTTGGTTTCTCGCCTTTATCGATCAATTTTTGCTGTTTTTGACGTAGACGAATGGCCCACATCAAAGTGCCTGTCGCGATCATAGCGCAGCCTAATAAACCGCAGAAAAAGAATAAAAATCTTAGCAGCGGTGCGGCAAAACGTGCCGTGTGCAGCGACATCATAGTATCGTAAGTCGCGGAGGCTCCAGAGGCTTCGTGCGGGCTGGCATATTTAAGCTCACCATTTACCCCGTTGAATATCAAAATATTGGCTTCATCGGTCACATCTTTACCTGTGTTTTGGTAAAAGGTCACTTGGCTATTTTGATCTTTAGGGTATGACACTATCACTTGCTTAATTGGCGCATCGCCCCATGCGGCTTTCACTTGAGGTAGTAATTGGCTCAGTTGCACCTGTGGCGCACTAATCCCTGCAGCTTTCTCGGTTTGTCTGGCGGGATTAAGTTCTTTTAAAAAAGCTTGGTTATCACCCGAATAGGCGGTATTAACCGTCCATGGGATATAGATAAGCATTAGGGTAATAAGCCCTGTATAAGTGATCATCAAATGATAGGGCAGGGCGATGACAGAGCTCACATTGTGCGCGTCTAGCCAAGAGCGAGCGCCTTTATCCCGTCTAAAACTGAACAAATCTTTGAAGATCCGTTTGTGGATCACTATGCCACTGATAAGGGCGATCAGCATAAACATAGTGCAAACGCCGACGATATAACGCGCTGTAATAGCGGACATATAGTGCAAGTCAAAGTGCAGACGATAGAAGAAATCACCGCCGCGACTCTCACGCACTTCAGAGATCATGCCGCTGCCATCTGCTAAGGCTACATGTTCTTCAGTCTTGCCACGACGCTGACCTTTTTCTGGTGGCAGTTGCCAGCTAACGCTTTGAAAGGGGGTTCGTTCAGTTGGAAAACCTATCATCCAGCGCTGCGCTGTTGCCGGCGAATGCGCTTCTATGTAACTTTGACCTTTATCTAATTGGTTTTCGAGTGTATCGGCTCGGTAGTCTTGATAAACCCCTTTGTGTAATTCGGGTTCATTCCAAAGGCTGATCTCATGGCGAAAATAACTCAAGCTACCCGCAAAAAAGATCAACAATAATACCCAACATACCAGCAAGCCTGCCCAGGTATGTAGCCAAGATAAAGTTCTAAAAAATGTCTCTTTCATCTTATTGCCCACATACCTTGATCAATCCAAAACATAACAAACTCACTAAGCCTAAATCTCGCCACGCATGCCAGGTTTTACGCACACAAAAGGCATAAATAATAGCAATGGCATAAAACAGGAAAGCTAACATATTGGCTGTTATCGTGCTTTCAAAGCGCGGCATAGGTAGCACTAATGTCAGCAGGCAAGCCAAGGTTGCTGCCGCAACATAACCCGCCAGTAGAGCGGCACTCGCACGCGCAAAGACTTTGAAGGCAAACTGCGATTGCTCTTGCTTAAACCATTGCACAATTCCCCGCGAAATCAGCGAGAACGAGCGCATTTGAGTTGTAGAAGATTGCGTTGAGGTTTCAAACGCGGGTGTATTAGACATAAGTGCCACTTCTCATTTCGAGCCAATATGGGTCTGTTATGGCTATCCGTTACTGTTGATTCTGCAAAGTGTGCTTGAGCTTTTTGGCTTAACGACGAATGCATTTCTATAGCAGTAGATAGCTAACCGCGAGAAGTATAACTTAGTTAATTCAAATGATAAACGATATCATTTAGATTCGAATGTGAATTTGTGATCTTAAGCTGATCTGCTTTAGCGAGTGTAGGGTGGCGAGTTTAACGTATGTAGCGTAACGAGCGCTCTGTCACAATTGTTTGTTTTTATTTGTTGATATGTGTTTAGTGGTTACTACTTGTTTAGCATTAGGTTAATTTTTATGCTGCCAATGTGAGCTTTATCAATTTTGATAGACGACGGTTTTGGCAGAATGCGTTATCTTTTTTACCGAGACCTAGCCTGATAACCCTATGCATAAAAATTCTACAAATGGTGAAACACACCTGTCAGATAATGCGATTTTACTATCAACGACGGATCTGAAGGGAAACATTAAATATGTGAATCAGACCTTTTCGCAGATCAGTGGGTTTAGTGTTGCTGAGTTGCAAGGGAATCCACATAACATAGTGCGCCATCAAGATATGCCTGCGGCTGCATTTAAGATCCTCTGGGAGCGAATTAAGCAGGGCAAGCCTTGGATGGGGATAGTTAAAAATCGCACCAAAACGGGCGGCTATTATTGGGTGAATGCCTACGTCGCGCCAGTGTATGAAGATGGTAAAGTTCATGAGTATCAATCTGTTCGTCGCCAAGCTACCCCTGAGCAGATTAAAGCCGCTGAGAGTATTTACCGTGATATTAATCAGGGCAAGCAACCTAAAGTGTTGCGTAAAGATAGGTTAGGTTTCAGTGGCAAAATACTACTGGCCATGTTGGTTTCGATTACGGCTACGGCGATAATTGCCAGTTATTCCCCCATAGTTGCCGCGATGGTGGGAATGAGTCTCGCGTGCCTAGCATGGTATTACCTGATGCAGCCGCTGCAAAAGCTTGTGTCTATGGCAACTAACATTATTGACGATCCCGTCGCTACGGGCGTGTACACCGGCCGCCAAGATGAGATCGGTAAATTAGACCTCGCCCTACGTTTTTTGATCACTGAAATTGGTGGCGTTGTTGGCCGTATGGCTGATTCTGCCAGTGAGATCCAAGCACAAAGTGTCAGCCTTAAACAAACCATTACAAACACTTGGGAGCACGCCGATAGTCAGAGTGAACAAACCACGCAAGCTGCGACTGCGATGGAGCAGATGAGTGCCAGTTTTGCTGAAGTAACGGGAAACATTCATCGCACTGCCTCGGAAATGGTGTCGAGCCATGAGGCGGCTCAACGCGGTCATTCACGTTTAGAAACAGTTATTGATGCGATACATCAGTTAAGTGTACAAGTGAGCCACTTTTCCGATGTTGTACAAGCTATTGAACAAGATAGCCGTGCGATTCACCAAGTGCTCGAAGTCATACGTGCTATTGCCGACCAAACAAACTTATTAGCCTTAAATGCGGCAATTGAAGCGGCGCGGGCAGGGGAGAGTGGTCGTGGTTTTGCCGTGGTGGCCGATGAGGTCAGGCAGTTATCGAGCCGTACTAGCCAATCCACCTCGCAAATCGAGTTAATTGTTAGCCGTTTTAGGGAAAGCACTCAAAGGGCGACCTCGACCATGATGGCAGGGCAGGAACAGGTAAAACGTTCGGTAAGCTTAGCGCAAGATGCGAGTGTGGCTTTTGGCGAGTTGCTTTCATCTATTTCGCGAATTAATTCTTTGAGTGATGATAATGCGGCGGCGATGACGCAGCAGACTTCGGTGGCCGCAGAAATTAGCCGAGCTATCCATGTGATCAGCGACTTGGCTCAGCAGAGTTTAGAGCAGACGCTCGATGCGGCGGCGCGGGGTGATCAAGTGTCGCGTTTATCGACCAAGACGCATCATTTGTCCCAACAGTTTTGGCAGCAGAGTGTGCAACGTAAATATTAAGCGTATTTACCTTATGTCGTATTGCATTTTGTGATTGATTTATTATTAATGCCTGTTTATAAATCAATCACTTAATCATGTTTTTCTCGCTGTTTTATTTTTGACTTCTTGATGGAGGTCACATTTAGGAGATGCTAATACCTGAGTTGACCGAAATATTTGCCAATAACCCTTGTGTTTTATCCTGCATGCCCCAAGCTCTATTAGTGAAGCAAAAATAAAAGTAATGACACTAAAAGGGACAACCTATGAAAATAAATATTTCTGGTCACCACGTCGATGTTACTGATTCTATTAGAGAAGATGTTAACGAAAAATTTGCAAAAATCGCCACCCATTTCCCCTCTCTGATCGCACTGGACATTATTATTGCGAAAGAGCATGGCGAGTATCAGGTTGAGCTTCGTACGAATTATGAAGGAAGCCGTATTTCTGCTTCAGGTACTGATGAGGTTATGTACCCAGCAATCAAAGCCGCATCGAAAAAATTAGATGCAGCACTTAAGCACCGTAAAGGTCAGCTAAAAGCGGATTTGCATGAAACCCCGAGCTGTACAACGCCAGCTATTGCCCATGAAATTATCCAAGAGATGGATCTTCGTTAGGTTTTAGTCATAACTCATCGCTTTAGATGAGCACAAAAAGGGCCTTAAATGGCCCTTTTTGTTGGCAATCGGGTTTGGTTTAATGCTAATGGGTTAAATCAATGCCAGTTGTAATCCCTTGAGCACAGCTTGGGTACGGTCTCGGCAATCGAGTTTAGTGAGTATGTTAGAGACATGATTCTTCACTGTGCCCTCGGCTAAAAATACCGCATTGGCGATTTCCTTGTTGGAGAAGCCGCCCGCCATAAAACTGAGAATTTCCCGCTCCCGTTCCGACAATAATTCATTTCTAGTTACCCCAACGCTAGGTGCAGGTTTAGGCTCACTCATCTGTTTGAGCACCGAAGGCTCTATCAAGTAGCCGCCTTTGGCGACGGTTTCGATGGCGTGCAGTAACTTGTCGAGTGACACGTCCTTGAGCAAAAAGCCGTTGGCTCCCGCCTGTAAACTATTGAGGAATAACTCACTGTCGTCGAAGGTGGTTAACATGATGACAGGTAAGCGATTGGCACTTTGCCGTATCTGTTTGAGCATGGCGATACCATCAAGATTTGGCATGCAGATATCACTGAGCAGTACATCGACGGGATTGCTGGCAAGCTTTTTGAGTGCATCTTGGCCGTCTTCGGCCTGCCATAACACGCGAATGTTGTCGGAAATGGCGAGCAGGCTGGCGATACCTTGGCGAACCAATTGTTGATCTTCTACTAAACCGACACTGATAATGTTGTTTTGCGTATCCATAGAGATCCCAAAGCGTTTTTAATAAAAAGTTAAGCGAGTGCAGGGAGTGTGAGGGTGAGTTGGCAACCGGACGCCGAGTCATTTGCCCTTAACTCCAAGGTGCCATTAAAGGGTTGTAGCCTTTCCTGCATGCCGCCGAGCCCAGTACCGAACTGCCTAGTGCCGAACTGTCCTGGACCGTTTAGCTCTGTGCCGCTTTTAGCTGATGCGTTTCGCGCGGCTCCCCGTGTTAGCCCCACGCCGTTGTCGCTTAGTTGCAATACCAGCGCGCTTTGGGAGTCTTGCATGCTCAATTGCAGTTGATTCGCCTTGCCGTGACGAACGGCGTTGCTGATGCCTTCTTGCAGCACTAACAGTAGTGCCTGAGTCAGTTCGGCTGATTGCAGTGGCTTCATCCCTTTGCAGTGAAGAGTCACGCTGGGTAAGCGGGTCATCAGTGCCTCTAAAGGTGGGACTAAATCCAATCCCACTTGCACTCTTTGAGCCCTGACGACGGCGCGAATACTTTCAAGTAGCTCTTTAGCTAAGGATTTACTTTGGTTAACTTGAGGTTTGAGCTCCTCGGGCGCGGTATGGCTTAGTACTTCCAATTGCAGGGAAAGCGCTGTGAGTTGGTGGCCGAGAATGTCGTGCAAATCGCGTGATATCCTTAATCTTTCTTGCTGTTCGCTGGCTTGGCTCAGTAGGGCGCGAGTGGCAATAAGCTGTTGGTTTAGCTGTTCTTGTATCAAACGTGATTTACGTTCAGAAAGCCTTGCTTGGCTACTGCTGTAGGCAAAGAATTGAAAGCCAAGATAAATCAAAATATTGAACACATTGCTTTGTTCATGCAATTGCCATTGCAGCAGCGCGTAATAAACAAGGTTGGCTAGCAGCAGCTGTGAAATGGCTTGGCGACGACTAAAAAACTCAGGCAACAGTGACGCCCAAATGACGAAGAGGATCGGCAGCAATGCATGGTTTGCCGTGAGTAATAAGCTCAGTACGATCAAGGGCATTGCTAGCGTGGTTATGCGGCGAAGTCGAATATTATTATGCGCAACTTTATCGGTAGCTATCAGTATAAATTGCACTACAAACAGCCCATACAGTACGGCATTTAGCATGCCTTGCCATGTATGCAATGCGGCTTGATTTATCCCAACCCAAGCGACTAATGCCCAAGTGAGCACTCCTGCAGCAATCAACATGTTTTCTTCTTTCGCTAATCGATTTTTTAGCACGAATGACGATTCCTTAATCCAATTCTGCCGACCATTCTAAGGTATCAGCGCCAGATGTCACTATGCCAAAAGTCATCTTGTTAAATTTTTGTTTCATGACTTTTGGCACCTGTTTTTCGTCCTGTGATTTTTTAAGCTAACTCCATCGCAGTCACTTATCAGCGCAAATAACAGGAGTAAGACATGAAACACGTGAACTCGGCTATGACAACACAGGTTCGCCAAGCTAATAAGACGAAAAGGACGTTATCGGCGATTTGGGGCGCAGGCTTAGCTTGCTTACTCTTGTCTGCAGGAAGTGTGTCGGCAGGAAGCATGTCGGCTGAGAGCCAGACACATACCCTGACTGTCAATATCGATAATATTCAAGTACAAACGGGCGCCTTAATGGTTGAGCTTTACGCCAATGCCGAGGATTACGCCGCAGGCCACAATCCCAGCGCATCTATGATAAAGCCCGTCACTAAGACAGAGCATAGGCTGGTATTTAGCGAACTCGTATATGGCCAATATGCGGTCAAGGTCTTTCACGATGAAAACGGTAATCACAGCTTAGATACCAATATGTTAGGTGTGCCGAGTGAAGGCTATGGCTTTAGCAATAACGCCGGCAGCTTTGGGCCTGCGAGCTTTAAAGACGCCAGCATTAGTTTGAAGGCCGATACTCAAATCACTATACATATTCGCTAAGGGAGGGCTGCACCATGGATAGACGTCAATTTTTAGCAGGCTCTACCGCCCTCATGACGAGTGCTGTTTGGGCAAGTTCGGTTGATAAATTATTGGCGCTGGATAGCGCACAAACGGTCGCACGTGAGCCATGGGCCATAGGTTTTAACGGGGCGCAAGGCGACTATCCGCCACTCACTATGCAGGTTTCGGGCGAGTGGCCAGCGCAGTTGAGTGGGAATCTATATCGTAATGGGCCAGCGAAAATGTCTCGGGCAGGTAAGGCATATCAGCATTGGTTCGATGGCGATGGCATGGTGCAGCAGTTTAGTGTGAGCAATAGGCAAATTCAGCATCAGGCTAAGTTTATCCAAACAAAGAAGTTTAAAGTCGAAGAGGCCGCTGGCGCGTTTAAGTACACCACTGCAGGCACTGTGATCCACAATGCTTTACCTATTCGAAATAACGATGACTTGAATGTGGCCAATACCAGTTTATTGCCGCGCCACGGCGAGTTGCTCGCTTTATGGGAGGCGGGTTCACCCTATCGACTTGATGCTCAGACCTTAACCACGCTTGGCGTGAAAAGCTTTGGTGACAAATTTAAGGGCTTGCCCTTTTCTGCTCACCCACTCGATGACGGACAAGGTGGACTGTGGAATTTTGGCGTTTGGTATGTCGGGGGGGAGAAGCAATTACTTGTGTATCAAGTGGCGCCCGATGACAGCATAGCCAGAATGGAAGTGATTGAATTACTACAGGCGAGTTATTTACATGCCTTCGCGCAGAGTGAGAATAAGCTGGTGTTTTACATTTCATCCTGCGTGTATGAAGAGGGCGAAACCTATGTTGATGCCTTTAAATGGCGCCCCGAATTGCCATCGCAATTACTGGTTATCGACAAAGCCGATTTTAGCGTGCGTCAGTTACACCAACTGCCTGCAGGATTTGTGTTTCACTTTGGTCAAGCCATTGAGAAGAATGACGAACTTTCTGTGCAGCTTTGCCTCTATCCCAATTCAGCTATTTTAACCCAAGGGATGAAGGGGTTACTGACGGGGGAGCGAAAAACTAAGACACCCCATGCAGAGTTAGTGACGATCACAGTACCGCTCACAGTAGCATTTACAGCAGCTAGCAAAGCGCAGTTTGCAAAGACCTTGTCTTTCTCTGCACGTATTAAGCGCAGCGGCGTGATGATGGAGTTCCCCCAGTTTTCGCAGCACATTATGAGTAAGAAACAAACTAGCGGTGAAAAAGCGTTTGCAGAGAAAACAGGCGGGGCTTCGGAGTTTGTTCCGTTATTTGGCGTTGGAGCAAGATCAGATTCAGCAGTTAACTCTGGCTCCAGCTCTAACTTTAAATATGAAGCAGAATCTGAATCAGGGCTAAGTAACACTTTGTATTGTATTCATAATGCAAAAGACAGTAGCAAGCACAGTGCGGATACACTTGGTGACGCGAGCTATAGCGCGTTTTATCTTGGCAAAGGCAAGGTTGCCGAAGAGCCGCTCTATATCCCCGCCACTGAGCAGCACGAAGCTTATTTACTGATGACTTGGCTCGATTACCATAATGCACAGTCTGGTTTGTCTTTGTTTCGTGCCAGTGATATCAGTGCGGGCCCCATCGCTTCGGCTCAAATGAACAGGGTATTGCCACTAGGGTTTCATGGCTGCTTTATTGAAGCTTAATATTTTGATCTATAAATAAAAAACGCAGCTATTAGCTGCGTTTTTGTTTCAGGCGAAAGAAACGTTTAGTCATCAATTTCCGCATTGTGATAGACGTTTTGTACGTCGTCACAATCTTCAAGTGCGGCAATAAACTTTTCAAACATAACGACATCTTCACCTTCAACTTTAGTCATGTCCTGCGGTACGAAGGTGATATTGTCAAATTCAAAGTTAACCTCTGGCATCGCTTCGGTCAGCGCAGTTTTGACTTTAAAGTATTCAGTGTGTGGTGCGTATACTGTGATTAAGCCATCTTCAAGCTCAACATCGCTTACATCAACGTCAGCCATCATCAGCAGTTCTAAAATCGCATCTTCGTCATCACCCGCAAACACGAACACGGCTTGATGATCAAACATGTGGCCAACTGTACCTGGGCCGCCGAGTTTGGCATCGTTTTTCACGAAGGCTTGACGCACTTCGGTGAAGGTACGTTTTACGTTATCGGTTAAGCAGTCAACAATGACCATGCAGTTGCCAGGACCAAAACCTTCGTAACGGGCTGTATCGTAATCTTCACCGCCGCCGCCTTTGGCTTTTTCAATTGCGCGTTCAATAACATGCGCAGGCACTTGGTCTTTCTTAGCGCGTTCAATTAAGCGACGCAGTGATAAGTTTCCATCGGGCTCAACGCCGCCTTGCTTAGCGACAACGTAAATCTCTTTACCGTAGCGTGAATAAATGCGGGTTTTTTGACCGGCTGTTTTCGCCATGGATTCTTTCTTGTTTTGATATGCTCTGCCCATCTTGATCTCGTTAGCTCAAAAAATTGCGCCGATATTAGCAGTTTTCTTGGCATAAGTGCAGTCGTCCCTATGTGATTTATTACCTAGAAGGCGACGGGGCACGCATTTCAGGGCAAAGTTAGTTTTTTCAAGGAAGATCCGCTTTTAGATAGGCTAGGACTATATCGCGATAGATTAATACTAATGTCTAATGCCATACGCTCGTGAGACTGTTGATGATAGCTAACTTCTACTTTGTTTATTTAGCGAGATAAATTATCTAGCTTATTCAGAGAAATAGACTAAAACTATAAATCTTGAGCGCTATCATAGTTAGTCCTCCCTCGTCAGTTGTAATAAATAGTCGCTGTAATTGATACTAACTGAACGAAGGCTAATGATCCGACTCTTAGCATTTCCCTTTCATTTTTACCTTGCGCAGTTACGGGAAGTATATGGAAATACAGCACAAAATTTTAATTTTCATCAGTTTTACGCTGGTCACTCTGGGGAGTTTATTACTTGAGGGACTGCATCTTCCGAGTATTGTGCAGGCGGTGATCTTGGGCGTTCTTGCCTGTGGCTTAGTGGTGAGGGTGTGTTTGCGCGCATCTAAGGCTAAGCTCGACACCGATGAGGCAAACATTAAGGCATTACAAGAGCAAAGCATCCCCGCCCACGACATTAGTGTGCAAACCAGCAAAATGGCTATCGGTTCGGCTGAGGTGTCGCATTTTATTGATTTATTGAATAAATCAATTGAATCAAATGGCGAGCATGCCAGCGCCATTGCGGTTGCCGCGGGGCAATTGAGCCACACTACGGCCCAACTTGGTGATAATGCAGCCGACATTTTAGGCCAAGCTCAAGAGGCTGAGCGCGTTAGCGTGCAGGGACGAAGTCAAGCTCAGAAAGGTGTTGCGGCCATTCGTTCACTGAGTACGGATATTGATACCGCCGCTGAGCAAGTGCAGGCGCTTAAATCAAGAGCCGAAGAAATCCAAAAAATTACCGAGGTGATTAACTCCGTTGCCGAGCAAACGAATCTGTTGGCGTTAAATGCGGCCATCGAAGCGGCTCGAGCGGGAGAGCAGGGTCGAGGTTTTGCGGTAGTAGCTGACGAAGTACGCAGCCTTGCGGGTAAAACCGCGGGTGCAACCCAAGATATTGGCAAAATGCTATTAGAAATCCGCAGTGAAACGGATAAAACTTCTGGGCTGATGGAGCGAGTCGTGACGCAAACCGCCGATGTGGTCGCCGCCATGGGCGAGTTAGACGCGCACTTCACTGAGATTTCGGCTTCTGTGACCCAATCGGCCCATGCCTTAGGTGATATGGAAGATTCACTCAAACAATATAACAACACTACTAACGACATTAGCCGCTCGGTGACTCAAATACGTGACTCGTTAAATTCGACGGGTAAACAGAGTCATAGCGTATCCGAGCAGGCCTTTACTTTATCCTTGACCACTGAGGGTATTTTTAAAGCGTTGTCTAAATGGGATACACAAACCTTCGATCAGCAGGTTCTGCAATTGGCGAATGTTGCCGCTAAAGCGTGCGGTGACAAGTTAGCACAAGGTTTAGCCAGTGGCAGTTTTAGCGAGGCTGATTTGTTTAATCCTAAATACCAACCTATTACCAATACTCAGCCGCAGAAATACAGCACGGCTTTCGATCGTTATACCGATCAGCATTTTCCAACAATTCAAGAGCCCATTCTGGCAAAACACAGCGAAATTATTTATGCGGGAGCCGTTGATAGGAAAGGTTATTTTCCGACCCATAATAAACGCTTTAGCCAAGCGCTGACAGGCAAAGTTGAGGTTGATATGGTGCACAATCGAACCAAACGCTTGTTTAATGATCCGACAGGGATCCGTTGCGGCGCCCATACTGAACCTGTGCTATTGCAAACTTATAAACGCGATACGGGCGAAGTGATGCACGACTTGTCGGTGCCCATTTTTGTAAACGGTAAACATTGGGGCGGATTTCGAGTGGGATTTAAAGCTAAGTAGATTACTGATAACTCAAATTTAGGTTATTTACTCTAAAAAATGCATAAAAACGCATCTTTATTTGTGTCTTATATGTGATCGATAGTAGGTAATCGATTAACATAATAGAAATAGATTGGCATCTTTTTGCCGAAGTGCTTAAATAGCCCAAGGTGTACAGTATAAGACAGTATTGTATCCAATAAAAAATCATAAAATTTGAATAAGACCTTAAGTAATTGATTTAAAATGTTTAAAATATCTTTCTGGATATTTTAAAATGTTGAGGACAGGGAGCTCTCTTGCGATGTAAATATAACGCAGTAGATGCTGCTTAATGTGAGTTAAATGTGATGCAAGCAAATCAAGCGACTGTAACTGTTTTATATTATGATGCGCCCGTAGGGTTAATTATGCACAACGCCGTATTAGGTAATTTACCAGTGAGTGAAGCTGGGCGTGTGATGATACCTGCAAGTTTCCGCAAGGGAAAATCTATCATTGCTGTACTTGAAGGTGAGTGTAAGATATTGAATTCATTAGGAGAGCGAGTGTTTGCTCAAGCTAATATAGGTTAACATTTTAAACTAATCGTCATTCTTGGGACGAATAATTCGCTTTGCTAAATTATCGTCCCGACATCTTCTGCAAAAATTCTATTCAATCCATCTATTTCTATTAATGTTAGCGTTTGTTCGCCTAATCATATTCGGTTAGTCATTCAGATATTTACTGTCCCACAAATTAACGCACTTTAATGGCAGACTTCTGCCAATAATTGGTCTGCAAGGTACTGTAAGGTTTCGGCATTAGGATGGGTGTGGGCGAAGGTTCTTAAACCATAAATTCCCATCATTAAATATTGGGCTCTTTGCTCGCTGCTGCGATTGCCTTGGAGGAGTCCTTGTAACGTTGCGGTGGCAAATTGTAGTGTGAGTGCTTGCTGCCAAGATTGTAGATACTGATTGATGATGTCTCGAATCTCAACATCTTGCTCTGCAATTTCATTTAACGCTTTTGTCAGTAAGCAAGCCTGGGCGCTATCGCAACTCAGACATTCAATAACGAGATGATCTAAGTAGGTTTTCAAATTAGTCAGCACATTCTCGCCATTGCCGAATAGATTGTTGAATTGCTCGTTTCTGTCGAGTTGATATTGCTCAATGGCCGCGATTAGTAATCCGCGTTTATTGGTGAAGGCACAGTAAATCGACCCCGGATGTAATCCCGTGGCTTGAGTAAGATCTTGCATGCTCGTTTTGGTGTAACCCTTGTGCATGAAGGCGGCCATAGCGCCGCGAAGTACCTGTTCTCGGTCGAACTCTGCATTACGCATCGAATTTAATTCACTTGTATAGAAACGCTTAGGCCAGATTCTACCTAAATTTGAACAAACATTCAAAAATGAACTTGAATGATCGTTCAAATAATAATATCTTGAATGCATATTCAAGAATGGAACTGAGAAAATGACCACACAAACCACGCCAAATTCATTGGTAAATCTGTTCGATACCTACTCACTTAATGACACTATTACCTTAAATAATCGTATCTTAATGGCACCTTTAACCCGTTGTATGGCGGATGCCGATTTAGTGCCGACCGATGATATGGTTGCCTATTATGCACGCCGCGCCGAAGCGGGTTTGATCATCACAGAGGCGACTATTATTCGTCCCGATGCTCAAGGTTACCCAAATACCCCTGGTATTTTTACTCAAGCGCAAATTGCTGGCTGGCGTAAAGTGACCGATGGGGTACATGCCAATGGCGGTAAGATTTTTGTGCAGTTATGGCATACGGGCCGTGTTGCTCATCCACACTTTTTCGGTGGTGGTGATGTGCTTGCGGCATCAGCACAGAAGATTGAAGGCAGCGTGCCAAGAATGCGCGAACTGACATATGTCACGCCAAAACCTGCCACACTTGAGGATATTCAAGGCCTAGTGCGTGATTACGCCAAAGCGGCGGAAAATGCCATTGAAGCGGGGTTCGATGGCGTCGAAATCCACGGTGCAAATGGTTATTTAATTGATACCTTCTTACACCATGACAGCAATCGCCGCACTGATGAATACGGTGGAACACCTGCCAATATGTCCCGTTTTGCGCTTGAGGTTGTCGATGCTGTTGTGGCTCGTATCGGCAAAGACAGAACCGGTTTACGGATTTCTCCAGGGGCTTATTTCAATATGGCGGCAGATAGTCGTGACCGCGAAGTATTCGATTACTTCTTGCCTGAGCTGGAATCCCGCGATATCGCTTTTGTGCATATTGGGATTTTCGATGACAGCATGGAATTCGATTATCTTGGTGGCAAAGCTTCAAGCTATGTGCGCGCCCACTATGGCAAAACCTTAGTGGGTGTTGGAAGCTACAGCGCTGAAACCGCCAGTGAAGCGATTGCGGCGAATAAGTTTGATTTGATTGCTATCGGTCGTCCATTCATTGCTAACCCTGACTATGTTGCTCGTGTGCGTGATGGCGTTGAACTTGTTCCTTACAGCGACGAAATGCTTGCAAGCTTAGTATAATTTCGCTTAATAGTTTTATAAAGAAAGGGTTAGCATGTGCTAACCCTTTTCGTTTGTCTCTCTCGTTTTTATTTAATCCGCTTTAACTAAGGATCTGAGTGCGGTGAGCTTTTGCTGAGCGATGCCAAAAATGCTCTCGGGAGAATATTGCCCTTGGCTAGGTGTGGCCGTTTGCGGCAAACTTCCTGCGGTTTTACCGAGCAGTAACTCCATTGCTTGAGTCACATGGGTAATAGCCCAAATATGGAATTCTCCCTGTGCCACTGCATCGACAATGTCTTTGCGCAGCATAAGGTTGGCCATGTTCGAGGCAGGAATAATCACCCCTTGTTCCGGCGTACGGCCTTTTATTTTGCAGACATCGAAGAAGCCTTCAATTTTTTCATTCACGCCGCCAATGGGCTGAGCCTCACCAAATTGGTTCATCGAACCTGTGATGGCAATATCTTGCCTAATTGCTTGCTCGCTAATAGCCGAGATAATGGCGCAGCATTCGGCCATCGACGCGCTGTCACCGTCCACACCGCTGTATGATTGCTCAAAGGTGAGGTAAGTGGTGAGCGGGATTTGCGCCGTCTTACCTAAAACTGAGGCTAAATAAGCGGTTAAGATCAACACGCCCTTAGAATGGATCCGGCCTCCAAGTTTGACTCTGTGCTCGATATCCATCACTTCACCCTTACCAAACGCTGTGGTTGCAGTGATGCGATTGGGCATACCAAACTGATGATCTGAGGTCGAGATGACGGATAAGGCATTGATTTGCCCAACCACTTTGCCCTGAGTGCTAATCAAGGTCGTGCCGTTGGTAAAGCTCTGCATTATGTTATCGTGCAGACGCGAGACTCTTTGTTCTTGATTTCGCAGTGCTTGCTCAACGTGCGGCACTAAAATTTGCTGACTGCCTGCCGATTTAGCGCAGTAGTTTGATTCCCGCAGCAGGTTGGCAATATTGGCCGAGTGTAGCGACAGTTTTTGCTGATCTTCGGCTTCCCGCGAGCTGTATTCGATGATGCGCGCTATGGCGGCGCGATCGCAGTGCAGCATATTGTTGTCGTGGACTATGCTCGAAATAAAGCGGGCATAGTGCGCCTCAGAGGCAGCGGTTCTGTCCATCACATCTTCAAAATCGGCGGTAACGCGGAACAACTCACTAAAATCAGGATCATAGTGCTGCAGCAGCTGATAGGTTTCATGATCGCCAAACAGAATAATTTTCACATCTAAGGGGATTGGCTCAGGCGCCAATGAAATAGTGCCCGACAGTGACACTTCCCGTTCGAGTGAGCTTAAATCCAGTTTGCGTGAACGCAGGGCGCGTTTTAACCCGTCCCACACGTAAGGGCGTTCTAACACTTTTACCGCATCCATCAATAACACGCCGCCGTTAGCTTTGTGCAGACTGCCAGAGCGGATAAGTGAGAAGTCGGTGAACACTGTCCCCCTGAAGGTGGCGTTTTCCACATAGCCAAATAGGCTGTGATAACTTGGGCTTTCTTCTACAACAATAGGGAATTTTTGAGTCCCTTGAGCGACCAAAACGTTAACTTGGTAGCGGCGGGGCATTTTCTTTTCAAGGGAAGCGTAGGCTAGGCCCAGTTGTTCTTCACTTTCTTCTAAAAAGATATCTAAATTGTCTAAGATATCCGCCTGCATACCGGTTAAGAAAGTCCGCGCTTCGGGCTGGTGCTTGAACTTATCTTTGAGTGGCTTAATAAAATGGATTAATACTTCTTTGGCGACTTGTTCGTCATGCTCTTGCTGCTTGTCGCTGAATTCTTCTTCCCATTCAGTGATTTGGCGAATAATACCGCGTAGTTTAACCTCTAGGCCATTGATATTACTTTCAAATTGACTACGTTCAGTCTCTGTCAATGCTTCGAATGAAGCTTCGTCGTGGGGTTCTTCACCATTGAGCGCTACCATTTGATAGTCGCCCTGCATGGTTAAACTGAGGCTGATGCCTTTTTGTTTTGCTTCTTCGGTTAATTCAGTGAGTGCGACTTCTTGTTTCTGTGATAATTGGCTTTTGAGCTTTTCAGTGCGGGCATAATACATTTCATTATCAAAGGCTAAAGGCATAGCTTTGACAAGTTTAAGCATCAACTTTTCGACGGCTTTTTTAAATTCAAGCCCAGTCCCTGCGCTCAGTTTGAGCACTTTAGGGCAACGGGTATCATCGAAATTAACCACATAGCACCAATCGTACAGGGTATGGTCGTTTGGCTCGTGACGGCTTAGGTAACGCAGCATCATAGTTCGTTTGCCGAGGCCGTTCTGACCTATGGCGTAGATGTTGTAACCCTTTTCTTTAATTCCCATTGCAAACTCTACTGCTTGCTGGGCGCGTTCTTGGCCGACAATATCATTGAGAGGTGTGAGTTCTGCTGTCGATTGGCAATCTGTGCTTAATTGGTCGAGTTCGCAAATGCGATATAATTGTTTACTGTTGAGCAGGGTAGCTTGGCTTGATACGACGTCAGTGGGCATAAATATCCTTGGTTTTTCAGCCTTATTATTTCCATTGTAGACAATAAGATAGCATTTTTGTCAATCAAAACTCTGTTATTGCTGATATATGTCTTTAGGGATGGTTTTCTCTCGCTAAGAAAGTGCTGAATTATCGGGGGAAGACTTAATTGATTAAGTCTAACTAATTGTTACTCAATAAACTTATCGCGATACTGACACTAAAATTTTGTGCTAAAGTAGCAAATGCAATGTTAGTTGGATTTACCCGTGCAAGCAGTCTGCTGAGTGTGAGTAAGTTAGTGTGAATTTTGATGGTTTGACCTCTACCACCCTAAAAGGTGGATATGATGGAGTAAGTTTTAGATCCAACCTTAGTGCCAATTGAGATGTATTGATTTGATGTTAAACGTAAAATTTTATGAGATTTTACTGCTTGGTTAACGTTTTCCCTCTGTAGCAATATTGGGCATGTGTTTAAGGTCTTACGGTATTCTCGCTGTAGGCCGATTGAGCAGTAACGAGATCTGAGTTGGCAAGATGATGATAGATGTACCTATTACGCAGCAACAGCTGGATAACTGGTTGAGTGACTTAAATTTAGTCGCTGAGATATCAAGCAGTAAAGCAATGTTATTAGCATGGAATGCTGCGGGTGAACTTAGCAGCATGTTAAGTTCAGACTCTGCGGCTGAAAGTGAAATACAGGCAATACTCAGCCACCTAAGTGGCAATCATTTGGCTAACCCCCAGCCTGTTATAAGCCAGTCCGTTGTGATGCCCTCAATGCTCACACCATTAGAAGTTGTTCCAAATCCCTTTGATATTATTGATAAATCTACTACGCCCTCGCTAAGCAATGCTAAGTTGTCCAGCCTGAGTGAGCCAATTTCAGCATTGCCCCGATTAGGCCGTCATCAAATCACGGCTGCATTATCTGTATCACAGCTAACTGAGCAGGTACGTGAGCCTCTGTTAATTATGGATACTCGGCAGCACTCAGATTGGCACACTTGTAGCGCAATCGGCAGCGTGATTTGTTTGTCTCTCGCTTGGCCATCTGGGGCTAATTTTGGCTTTTTATGCTTCTATCACAACGAGGCTCACGGCGTAGATTCAAAAACGCTACAATTTGCCAAGCTTATCAGCGATAGCATTCAACACCAGTTAGGCGAGATATTGAGCCAACATAATGCGGCTGAAACATTAAGCCGAGGTTCACCGAGTCGTGTCGAAACGGTCGATTTACAAACTTTTATCGATAGTTTTGACGAACATATTTGGATGAAAAATGCCGCTGGCATTTACACTCTTTGCAATCGTAGTGTTGAGAATGCGTGGGAAATGCCCCGTAGTGAGATTGTTGGTAAATCCGATGTCGAACTCTTTGGTGCTGATATTGCAGAGATTTTTCTAGAGGGTGATAGGCTCGCTATCGAGTCTGGTACACCTATCATTGTCGCTGAGTGTTTAGATGGCAGTGAAGCTAAAAATCATCTTTGGCTAGAAACGCTAAAACTCCCAACACTCAATGCCCTGGGTGAGCTCGTGGGCGTTATCGGTATGACTCGCAACATCTCCAAGCATAAAGCAGTTGAAGAACAACTGACACTGGCGACCAATGTGTTTAAAAACTCGGTTGAAGGTGTCGTTGTGACCGACCGGCATGGCAATATTACCGACGTTAACGGTGCATTTTTTGAGATCACAGGTTATGTGAGGGAAGAGTTACTCGGCCAGAATCCTCGGATTTTTAGTTCGGGTCGGCATGATAAAGATTTTTTCGATAAACTCTGGAATGCCTTGCTTACTCAAGGTAAATGGAATGGCGAAATTTGGAATCGGCGTAAAAATGGCACGATTTTTCCGCAAAATATCACCATAAGCACTATTTATGATGACGTTGGAGATGTGCGTTATTTTGTCGCTGTATTTGCCGATATTTCAGCCCAGAAAGAGAACGAAGCGCAACTCACGCACTTAGCGTATTTTGACCCGCTAACGCATTTGCCCAATCGCATGAAGTTCATGATGCAGCTTAAGCAAGAAGTGCGACAAGCTAAGCGGCTGAATTTGCAATTAGCGACTGTGATGATTGATGTCGATCTGTTCAAGCATATCAACGACAGTTTTGGCCACAGTATAGGCGATGAAATGTTAGTTGAGCTTGCCAAGCGTTTACGCAGCCAAGTAGGCGATCAGGATGTGTTATCACGGATTGGTGGCGATGAGTTTGTGGCATTGATTTCAGGGATTGACAATAGTGCCGATGCCGCCGTTGCCATAAATCAATTGCGCCAAGTGTTTGAGCAACCTTTTATTGTGAGCACGGGCGACCACTTACGTTTAACGGCGAGTATGGGCGTTTCTTTGTATCCAAATGATGGAACCGATGCGGACACTTTACTGCGTAACGCCGATGCGGCCATGTATCGCGCCAAAAATGATGGCCGCAATAATTATGCTTTTTATACAGAGTCCTTAACTCAACAGTCTTTTGAGCATCTTAAGCTGCAAAGTGCCCTCTATGGCGCGATTGAGCAAAATGCCTTGTACTTAATGTACCAGCCAAAACTTGATTTAGTGACTCGACAAACCGTGGGATTTGAAGCATTACTGCGTTGGCACGATCCTCAACTGGGTTTGATTTCGCCCGCGATATTTATTCCTGTGGCAGAAAAAATAGGTCTTATCCATGAAATTGGCTTATGGGTGTTAGAAACTGCTTGCCGTCAGGGAATGCGCTGGCTTAGTGAAGGCAAACACTTTGGCCGCATTGCCGTGAACGTGGCAGGACAACAGTTACAGCGCAGTTCCTTTGTGGATGATGTGAAACGTGTCTTAGCTGAAACGGGTTTGCCCGCCAAGCATTTAGAGCTTGAAGTGACCGAAAGTGTGATGATGCAGAATCCTGATCTTGCTATCCGTGACTTAAAGCGACTTGGCGATCTGGGTATCGAATTATCGGTTGATGATTTTGGTACTGGCTATTCATCGCTCAACTATTTGAAAAAACTGCCTATTCATAAATTGAAAATTGATCAATCTTTTGTGCGAGATATTCCCTTCGATACCAACAATACCGCTATCGCTAAGGCTGTGATTGCGCTTGGACATGCGTTGAAGCTGGAAATTATCGCCGAAGGGGTTGAAACTAAAGAGCAAGCTGATTTCCTACAACAAAACCAGTGCGATCAAGCCCAAGGTTACCTTTTTAGTCGTCCGCAACTAGCTGCAGATCTCGACGCATTTTTATCGTAAAACAAGTTTGCATATAACAATAGGACTAGCGCTATGCCGCTAGTCGCTTAGGGTTGTGTCTGCTAAAATTCTAGCCATTATTTTCAGTGGTTAACCGCAATGTCTTTTAGTGCCTTATCCTTAAACTCCACGTTAGTGAATACCTTAGCGGCTCTTGGCTATGAATCGCCAACGCCTATCCAGTTAGAAGCGATCCCTGCCATCTTAGCTAAACGGGATGTGATGGCTGGCGCCCAAACGGGTACAGGCAAAACCGCTGCGTTCGCCTTGCCTATCTTGCATCATTTGATGACACTCAGCCCTTCGCAAGAGTTAACGGCTGTGAGACCCGTACGTGGATTAGTCTTAGTGCCGACACGTGAACTGGCGGTGCAGGTACAGCAGAGTTTTGTTAAGTACGCTAAAGGGACTGATATTCGTATCGGTATCGCCTACGGCGGCGTGAGTATCGATGCGCAGGTCGCTGTGTTTAATGCAGGGATTGATGTGTTAATCGCAACACCGGGTCGCTTACTTGACCACCTTAGGCAAGGTGCATTAAATCTTAAGCAATTGAGTGTGCTTGTTTTTGATGAAGCCGACCGCATGCTCGACATGGGGTTTATGGATGAAATTCAAGCCGTGCTCAAGCAAGTACCGAGTGATAGGCAAACCCTGTTATTTTCTGCCACTTTAGATGCCGCTATCTTCAGCTTAAGTAAAACCTTACTGCGCGATCCCAAGTTGATTGAAGTTGCCAAGCGCAACACGACCGCTGCCGAAATTGAACAAGTGGTTTATGCCGTCGACGCCGACCGTAAAACCGAACTCGTCAGCCATCTGGTACGCAGTAAAAACTGGCATCAAGTGTTGATTTTTAGCCGCACTAAGCAAGGCGTCGATAAACTGGTTCAGCAACTCAATAAAGCCGATATTATCACTCAGGCGTTTCACGGTGACTTGTCTCAAGGCGCGCGCGAGAAAGTTTTGCAGGAATTTAAACAAGGCAAAATTCAAGTGCTAGTGGCAACGGATGTCGCCGCCAGAGGCCTAGATATCGTCGAGCTTAAATATGTGATCAACTTTGAGCTGCCTTTTATCGCTGAAGATTATATTCATCGTATTGGTCGCACAGGTCGAGCGGGTAGTGCAGGGCTTGCCATCACCCTCTTTAGTCAAGAGGACGCCCTATTATTGGAAGAAGTTGAAGTTGTGCTCGACAAGCGTCTACCACAACAATGGTTACTAGGCTTTGAACCCGACTTTAATAAGATGGATACCGAACCTAGACGTAACGGCAAAGCGGCTCAGAAGCAAAGAGCGAAGAAACGGGCTTTGGGTGGAAAGGGGAAAAGGTAGGTTTTTAGGTGCGGCGTCTGAATGGCTGAATCTAATAGAGATTAGATCAAGTGGTGACATAATTCATTTATCGACGCCAGTTCAGTTCCCGCCGCCGCATTTGAATCGTTAGCAATCATTTGAACACCCAAACAAAAAGGGCTTAACCTTGCGGTTAAGCCCTTCTGGTAAAATTGGTGGAGGCGGCGGGACTTGAACCCGCGTCCAGAACACCTACATCCAAGGCACTACATGCTTAGTCTCTCTTTTAATTAACCCGAATAAACTCCGAAAGACAGGATTTCATCGGGCGAGTCCGGTACTATTTCGCGGTTCACCCCCGGACGGAGTTCCCTCGCTATCAAATGTAAGATGACCATCTGTATACACCGCCCATTTGAGAGACCTGTGTCAGATGGCTAGCTAGCCTAAGCTGCTAGAGCGTAGTTATCGTCGTTTGCAACTATAACTGTGCGGCTTTTTACGAGGCCAACCGCCCCTCGGCATGCTCCCAGGGTTTCGTGAATCCTGTCGAATCCAGAATCGCCCCCAAGAATTTGATTGTAACCCGTAGCACTATGATCACCTAGCATCATTTGCTTCAAGTTCAATCGTTTGTTCATTATCCGTGCGTTTTTTCTTTTTTCATCACGCGGGCTTTTTCAACTTCCCATTCACGCGCTTTAGTATCTTCGCGCTTATCGTGATCTTTCTTACCTTTACCTAGGCCAATTTCCACTTTTACCCATGCACCTTTACGCCAGTACATTGAGATAGGAATAATAGAGTAGCCTTGGCGCTCAACTAAGCCCGCTAGTTTATCTAGCTCTTTACGGCTGAGTAGCAGTTTTTTCAAACGTAGGGGATCGCAGACAACGTGTGTCGATGCCGTATTCAAGGGAATAATGGTGCAGCCATGCATAAAGGCTTCGCCATTTTTCAGGAATACGTAACAGTCGGACAAGTTGACCTTACCCATACGGATAGATTTCACTTCCCATCCCATGAGGGATAGGCCGGCTTCCATTTTCTCTTCGAAACGGTATTCGAAGGTTGCGCGCTTATTACGTGCGATAGTCGCAGGCGCGGCTTTGCTTGAATTTTTCTTTACCATAGTGGCGCCATTATACGCACGGTGAATCAATTTGGTATTGATATAAGGGTTTATTTAGTTAATTTCAAGCCTCTATCGTGTTGTTGCTGTTTTTTTGAACGTGATTAGGGTGTTGAGTATCAGCTTAAGTGCACAAGGGGTGCGTTTTTTACGTATCGTGATAAAATCCGTGCAAATTTTGATTGCTGGCCTAAGTTGTTTATTGCACGTGCGTTCTTTTCGTGCGTTTGAGTTTGCTTAGGTCGCTGTGAATACGTTAGTGAAGAGTACTAAGTCCTATGCCGCAAATTTCTCGAAGTGTGTTAGTCCGTTTTAGTGCGATGCAAATGTATGACTTAGTGAATGATGTCGAGTCGTATAAGGAGTTTTTACCCGGTTGTGTGGGTGGCAAAGTCTTAGAATTTGATGGCAAGACTATGCTGGCATCTGTTGATGTGAGTAAAGCGGGGATCCGTAAGACATTTACGACTCGCAACCAAGTGCTTCCTGGTAAGAGTATTGATTTAACATTGGAAAATGGGCCCTTTAAGCATTTATTGGGGCAGTGGCGTTTTACTGAGCTGACTGAAGAGGCCTGCAAGGTAGAATTCGAGCTGAGTTTTGAGTTTTCAAGTTCGTTAGCCGATATGGCCTTTGGTAAAGTGTTTAATGATCTTATGGTATCAATGGTGACGGCATTTACGAGTCGCGCTAAGGTGATTTACAGTGACAAATGAGACAGATAAGTTTGTAGTTGATGTGGTTTACGCCTTGCCTACACAGCAAAAAGTGATTTCGGTGAATGTGAATCCCGGCACGTCGGCGATTGAGGTGGTGCGTTTAAGTAACATAGTGAGTTTTTTTCCTGAGATCGATTTAGAGACGGTTAAGCTCGGTGTGTTTAGTAATGTGGTTAAGCATGACCAAGTGATTTTACCGGGGCAAAGGGTTGAGATTTATCGTCCTTTGATTGCTGATCCTAAGGATGTGCGTCGTCGCCGAGCAGATAAAGCTAAAGATGAAGGCCGCGCGAATAAAGTGACGGGCGGACGGGCTTAAATATTGACATCATTGCTCAATAAAAAAGCGCCCTTGGGCGCTTTTTTGTATTTGATTGACTGAGAAGAGCATAAGCAAAGTTTAGGATATTACTTAATTGGTTTTTGAACTTGCGCTTCAGCTTGATTTTCTTTCACTAATGGCTTTTCATCGGCGCGCTGTGCTGGAATTTGTGGCACTAGCTCAGTTTTATTACCTGTTGGCAAGCTGCTTTGTTCTAGCGGCGTACTAAATTCTTTGCTCAGTTCATAATCGCCTTTCACTGAGGTAAGTTTATCGCCCGTAAAGTGCAGTATGAGTTCTTTATGCGTAATGCTGGCATCACGCCCACTCTTGTAGTGATACACATAGTACCAAGTATCGTCGGCAAAACTATCTCGTAATACCGGACGGCCGAGAATGTATTCGGCTTGTTCTTTGGTCATGTCAATGCGCAACTTTTCAACTTGTTGCGGTTCCATGTAGTTGCCCTGTGGAATGTCAGGCTTATAAATCAACCAATCGAACACGCTACAGGCACTGAGCGAAACAGAGAGCGCCACAGCGCCCAGTAGGGTAAGACTTTGCTTTTTATTGATCATTGTATGCGCTACTTCTGAAAATCTGGCGGCCATAATACCCAAGCATTCCCCCTCATGACAAGGGCAATCGGGCTTTGCAACCGTCATAGATCGAATTGTGTGACTTTTCGACCCAGTATGTTGGCTTTAGTTCTCAATCTTTAAGGATATTTATTCGCTAAAGTCATATGGGGCTATGAGTATGATTTTCGGCTTCTAGAGCCGTACAGGTTTACTGTTGGCTGGATTGGGAAAAGAGTAAATGTGAGCGATTTCTTCTTTAAAGCCAAGCAATTAGTTAGTAAGTCGATAGACAGTATGTGTGGCGATAAACATAGTAATCTCATTAAAATCAGATTAAAGTTACCGATATGTTTTTATTGTGTTCTTGTACTGTGGCTTTTTTGCCGTAAGTTTGCAGTGTTCGAAATAAAATAGTGGGATAGATGCATTGGGTTCTTTAGTTTGCGTAGGTACGGGTTTACAACTGGCCGGACAGATCAGTGTGATGAGTCGTAGTTATATTGAGCACGCTGATGTCGTGTTTTCACTCTTGCCCGATGGTTTTTCGCAGCGTTGGATCCAGAACATTAATCCCAATGTCATCAATTTACAGCCGTTTTATGCACAAAATGGTGAAGTTAAAAATCGCCGAGAAACCTACGAACAAATGGTTAATTCTATATTGGAGGCCGTAAGGGCTGGCAAAAAAACCGTTTGTGCGCTCTATGGTCATCCTGGAGTCTTTGCCTGTGTTTCCCATATGGCGATTACACGGGCGAGGGCAGAAGGGTTTTCAGCGAAGATGGAGCCGGGGATTTCGGCCGAGGCGTGTTTATGGGCTGATCTGGGTATTGACCCCGGCAGCTCTGGGCATCAAAGCTTTGAAGCTAGCCAGTTTATGTTTTTTAATCATGTGCCCGATCCGACAACCCATTTATTGTTATGGCAAATTGCGATTGCTGGTGAACATACCTTAACTCAGTTTCATACTACGAGTGACAGGCTGCAGATTTTGGTTGAACAACTGAATCAATGGTATCCGCGAGATCATCAAGTGGTGATCTACGAAGCTGCTAATCTGCCAGTTCAAGCCCCTAGAATTGAGTATTTGCCGTTGAGTAAGCTGCCCGAGGCAAACTTGTCTCCGATCAGTACTTTACTGATCCCGCCAGCAAAAAAACTCGAATACAACTATGCTATTTTAACTAAATTAGGCATTAGACCTGAAGATTTAGGCTAATTGTGAGTGCTGTACTTCTGAGCTGAATTCGGGAGTCATCATATAAATAAGGAAAGGTATGTCTGCATTATCGGATTTTTTTACCCAGTTAGGTCAAGATGCACAACTGATGGAAGCGTATCAACAGGACCCGGAGGCCGTAATGCGCGCCCATGGGTTAACTGATGAAGAAATTAGCGCTGTAATGACAGGGGATATGACAAAACTAAAAGTTTTGAGTGGCGACCAAAATTATCAAACATTTGTTTTAGTCAATCATGGTAATAATTAACTCATCTTGAAACGGTTACGTTGTGCCCTATTAGCCATCTTCGCCTTGTGTTCGACAGCTTTGATGGCTAACTCTCTCTATTTTGATCAGGCACTCAATGAGCTTGATGTATTACTGCAATCTGATCTTAGTGCTGCGCAGAAAAAACTTGCCGAATATGAGAAAGAATTCAGTCGTTTAACTACAATACAACAAGGACGACTGAGGATAGATAGAGCGATAGGTTATTTTTTCACTGGTGAATACACTAAAGCGTTAGATGATCTACACCAAGCCGAAACCTTAGTGCCAAATACTGATTTATTGGCGTCAGTTTATAGTTACAAAGCCACGGTATATATAGGTCTGCGTGACTATGACAAAGCCTTGGCTGCAGTCGCTCAAGCATTAGCCCTAGTGGTGAATATTGATGATGTCACGATTAAACGGCACTCATATTTAAGAATTGCCAATATTTATTCCGAAATGGATGCTTATAGCGATATGGGCCTTTATGCCAATAAGGTGCTACAACTCGCAAAGGAAACCGATGTCCGCGATATTTGCCATGCCAAATTGTTGCGCGCTATTTATTTACTCGGCGTGAAAAATCCCGACGCCTTCGATGCCTTCGAAGATAGCCGTCAATACTGTGATGCGAAGCAATTCCCCCTTCTGGCGACTATGTCGATGAAAGGCAAAGCTATGGTTTTGCAGGAGCGGGGCGACTTTTTAGGCGCGAGAGCGATTCTGCTATTAGCCTTAAAAGGGTATGAAGCTTTTCAATTTCAGTTAGAAATTAGCCATGTACATGCACTACTTGCCGAGAATTACTTTGCCATGGGTGAGCAGGTTCAAGCGAAAAGTCACGCCGTTAAAGTGCTTTCATTCCCCGATGATAATAGTTACATCGAACATAAGCATATTGCATATAAGGTATTTGCCGAACTGATGGTGGCGGATAAACAATTTGAGCAAGCCTATGAATATACAAGAAAAGAACAATATTATAATCAATTGATTTTTGACCAATCTAGAATGAAAACCCTCGCTTATCAGGCGGCTAAGTTTAATGCTGATGAACAGGCGCGTGAAATCAATTTACTCAATAAAGAGCGTGAACTTTACATCGCTCAGCAAATGGTAAAAGAGCGGGAATACACCAATATGCTGATGTTTATCACTATTCTAGTGGGTGGGCTGTTCTTCCTTGGGATTTTGTTAGCCGTAGGTCAGATGCAGAAACGTAAGTTTATGCGTATGGCGAGAATGGATGCCTTAACAGGCATATTGAATCGTGGTGCAGGGCAAGAGTTGGGAGAAAACCTTTTTGTGCAAGCCATGGCTCGTAGCGGGGATTTCTGTGTCATTTTATTCGATTTAGATTTCTTCAAACGTATCAACGATTCTTTTGGTCATGGAACTGGCGATTGGGCGCTTAAAAAGGTGGTTGACTCCCTTAAATCCCATATCCGAAATGGTGATGTTTTTGCTCGTATCGGCGGTGAGGAGTTTGCAATTTTATTACCTTATGCCGATGAAGAGAAAGGCATGGAAGTGGCGGAGCAATGTCGAGCTCGTATCGAGGCCATTGATACCCAACATTCAGGGCATAAGTTCGTCATAACGGCAAGTTTTGGTGTGAGCGGTTTAATGGCTGATGATCTGAGTTTAGATCCATTATTTCACCGAGCCGACATGGCGCTCTATGCCGCTAAGGCCAATGGCCGCAACACCGTAGTACGCTATTCTGACATATTAAAATGTGACAAGCAGGCAACTGATTTACGGCCTCATATCGCATCGCCCTCTGTGTAATGCAAGTCGAGTGAGCATTTAGTCTCATCCAGAGTTGGCAAGCCCTTACTGGTTTTATCCTTCCTTAGTTTATTGCTCGTTTTTTATTTTGCAGCCACTCACTAAAATGCAATAACAGTCTAAGGTGTCTCTAAGCGCTCTTTTACTCTGCTTTGTTGCTCCAGTTGATTTCCCCCACGCTTAAGTGTTTTTCGTATCAAAAATTTCTCATTTTTAATGAATTGCCTTGACCTTGTTAATAAATAAATGGGATATCATAGCTGATAATTGCCTAGCTATTGCTGGGGCCTTACATAGAACAATGCGCATTCCTTTTTCCGTTGGAGCCTTCATGGAACAGTCGAGTTTACTCACGTCGGTGCTGCTATTTTTATTGGCGGCGGTTATTTTTGTTCCCTTGGGTAAACGTTTTGGCGCGGGCCCTATTCTTTCCTATTTGGCCGCAGGGATTATTTTAGGCCCAGGTGGCATGGCGTTGGTTTCTGATCCTGCAGCCGTGTTGCATTTTGCCGAGTTAGGTGTGGTACTTATGCTGTTTGTACTTGGACTCGAATTGAATCCAAGTAAATTATGGGAACTTCGCAGTGCTATCTTTGGTTTAGGCAGTGGTCAGCTGTTGTTGTCATGGGCTGCGATTGGAGGTTTGGCTTGGGGCTTTGGCTTGTCTATTGAGGCGGCTTTAGTGGTTGGCGCCGCGCTATCTTTATCATCGACAGCCTTTGCCGTGCAGTTAATGAGTGAGCATAGGTTGCTTACAACCCCACTTGGACGTGATGCTTTTGGTGTCTTGTTAATGCAAGATCTTGCGGTTATCCCTATGTTGCTGCTGACAGCATATTTGGCGCCCAATTCTGCTCAGATTGAACATCATGCGGTGCCTTGGTACTGGACGTGTCTTGCGCTCGTTGGTTTTGTGTTAGTGGGAAAATATTTACTGCCTAAATTCCTTAAACTAGTGGCAAGCAGTGGGGTGCGTGAAGTGCTCACCGCTTTTGCATTATTGCTGGTCATGGGTAGCGCTGAGTTAATGGAGTGGTTGGGACTTTCTGCGGGCATGGGGGCATTTTTGGCGGGTATTATGCTCGCTAACTCAAGTTATCGGCACCAGCTCGAAACTGACATAGAACCTTTTAAAGGCTTATTGCTTGGGCTGTTTTTTATGGCTGTAGGTATGAGTATGGATTTGAAATTATTGATATCTGATCCGTTACTTATTCTGGGTATTTTAATGGCTATGTTGCTGATTAAAACCTTTGTGCTTATGGTGTTGGGTCGCATTCGGCACCACAAATGGCGGCCTAGTATTGCACTAGGTTTGATCCTTGCTGAAGGGGGCGAATTTGCCTTTGTGCTTTTATCTCAGGCGCAGCTATCTGGTATTGTCGGCGATAAAATTGCGCAAGTCCTTGTGCTTGCTATTGGTTTGTCTATGGCAGTAACGCCTCTATTGTTTACTTTGTTCCGAGCAACTAAAGCCAAAGTGGTGGATACTCGTCTGCCAGATACGATTAATGTCACCGAATCTGAAGTGGTGATTGCTGGATTTGGTCGAGTAGGCCAGATCACGGGTCGTATTTTGGCCTCATCAGGTATCCCTTTTGTCGCCTTGGATAAGGATGCGAGTCATGTGGATGTTATTCGTAAATACGGTGGTGAAGTGTATTTTGGTGATGCCAGACGCTTAGACATGTTGATGTCGGCGGGGATTGCTCGGTCTAGATTACTATTGCTTGCCGTGGACAGTGTTGAGGATTCCATTGAAATTGCTCAGCAAGTGAAAACGCATTTTCCCCATATCAACATAGTCGCGCGGGCGAGGGACCGTAACCATGCTTATCGTTTGATGAGCCTTGGGGTGACGGATGTGTTTCGTGAGACCTTTGGTTCGGCGCTATCGGCCAGTGAGAAGATTCTCCAAGGTCTAGGTTTATCGCAGGTACAAGCCAATGAGCGGGTAAAAATCTTTGCTGAGCATGATAAGAAACTGGTGATTGCGAGTGCGGCCCATCAAAATGATTTAGCGACGTTAATCAATCTATCGAATAAGGGTAAGGCAGAGTTGGAATCCCTCATGCGTGGCGATAGGGAGAATGTGAGTTAATGTTGTCGCTCTGATTTGGATATAAAAAAGAGAGCATAAATGCTCTCTTTTTATTGGTTTAGAACATCAAATTTAACGCTGATGTTTAGGTGTTAAAAGCTATAGCTGTATTGCAGTTTGACGTTGCGTTCTTCACCCGGCATACCTCCGAGGAACATGGCTTTACTGTAATAGTCTTTATTGAAAAGGTTATTGATGTTCAGCTGGATTTTCCAAGAATCCGCGTTGTAGCTCACTGCCGAGTCAACGACGGTATAGCTAGGCACGTAACCGTCTGGAATACCAAATGAGCTTGAGTGCGTACTGCGATCATCGACAAATTTTGCACCAAGGCTCAGCTCGATTGGGCTTGATAATCTAAACCAATCCGCGCCATAGGTAATCCAAGCACTGGCAGTGACATAAGGCACACCTTTTTGACGGCTGTCGTAATTTGCGACGTCATTCGGGTTTTGCTTATCCCTTGCATCTTGGTACATGCCATTAAGGTTAACGCGCCATTGATCATTCAGGTGGGCATTGAGATCGAGTTCGACCCCCTGAGTATCTTCGCTGCCATCGTAAAAATACACGGGAATATTAGGGGTTAATATGCCATTGGTATAATCAGGGTTGTTATAGGCGACATTAGTACGCGAGCTTTTAAAGAATACCAGTGAGCCAAGTAATTGATCCTCAAATGCTTTAAAGCGCATGCCTAGATCATTGCTAATTGATTCTGAATCATCTCGGTCGGTAGCATTATCTTTTACTGCATCAAGTACACTGTAAGCGGTGCGTCCTTTAGAATGGTTGATGAAAAATGATAAATCCTCAATCGGCATGTAGGTTAACCCTAGGTTATAGGTCATACCGTTATCTGTGGTATCGGCTTCTGGTGTCGCTTGGGATTGGCTAGTGCTATAGCGTGGATCAACACCAAAGTGCTCATAGGCTTGTTTAATCTCATTAAAGGCAACACCAATACGCGTGGTAAAGCCGTATGGTAGATAACTGACATGTTGTAAACCTACGCCCCAAGCACTGACTTTTTTGTCATAGTTAGCAGTTTTGAGTGGGTCATAGTCCTCGAATTTACCTGTGCCCCAGTTAGGATTGCGGATGTCGTATATATAAGGCAGAGATCCTTGGTAAATGATTTTGCCATCTTTGTTTTTATAGATTTGATCGGCATCGAAGATAGAATATTGCTGGAAGCGAATATTACGGTCTTCGTAGTTGGCATTGACCAATAATTCATTGTCTATATTGCCAATTTGGAAGTCATAACGTAAATCGGCAAAGTACTGCCACGAAGTCTCGTCGGCATCCACTTTACGGTATTCCTGACGTCTTGCAGCAAAAGGATAAAGTACGCCGTTTTCAACTAAAGGCGATCTAGGCTCTTCGTTAATCACGTCGGTAGGTACGTTTTTAATCTTGATGTTACGCTTCCAATAGACATAGTTATAGGCACCAGTTTGGCGGGCGAAACCTGACGTATAGTCGCGATACTGCAATTGTTGATTGAGGAACAAATTGTCGCTGAAATAGATATTATGGGTCAGTTTAAATCTTAACTCTTCACCCTCATTGTCCTTCGCCATTGGCGAAATCAGCCCTGCATCACCAAACGAATAAGGGGTTAAGCCGTCAGCGCCAGATAAAGAGGCCGCTAACTGCTGACGCTGTGCATCGGTGAGTTGTAGACCATTACCGTTGGGATCATTAACCAGATCTTGCCACGTGACCTCGCCCGCGCTCTTACCGCCGACTGAATCGGCATTGTAAATTCGAATCGGGTGGCCAATAGAGTCAACGGCGATAGCATCTTTAATGTAAGCACCTGAAAGCATTACATCTTGGCTATCACTTAATACCCATTTTAAGGCGCTATAGATTTCGTCTCTGTCTGTACCTATATCGCGATAGCCATCACTGCGGCCGGATTTTGCCACTAAACGGTAGGCGACATCATCGCTCAGACCGCCCGTGCTATCCAGAGCAAGGGAGTAGGTATCCCATTGTCCAACTTCGGCGGTAAATTTGTTTTTTGACTCGAATTGCGGTTTTTTCTCAATTAAATTGATGACGCCACCAGCACTCCCCATGCCATAGAGTCCAGTCGCTGGGCCTTTTAATACTTCTACGGATTCAACGTTGGTTAAAGAGCGCGTGGGGTTGAAAGTGTTACCAAGGCCAGCACCGCCATACATACCGTCATAGGTGTAATTTGCGCCTAAACCACGGATGACTATGTTGTCACCGATGCCATAGTTATTACCCGCTTGAGTCACACCACTAATGTTACGGATCAAGTCTTGCACATTATCTGTACCTTGGGTTTCGATCAGTTCTTGGTCAACAATTACAACTGCAGCGGGTGTTTCCATGAGAGACATATCGGATTTAGTCGCCAGCCCTGAATTCTTCACTACTGAGTTTTGTCTGCCATAAACCGTGATGCGCTCAACGTTGGCTTCAGCATTTGCTGATACCGAGTTAGCTTCGGCGGATGCAGTTTGCGATAAAACGGAAAGGCAGGCGAGTGCAGTTAGTGACAAACGAAATGATTTCATTAATGGTTCCCCCAAATAAATAGGTCGCGAATAGTAATGATTTGCATTTAAGTTGGCAACATATGTTTCAGATGTCGTGGTTGAAATGTGCAGTGCTGCGAATAAGTGTTACGAAAAGGCATGTATTTGAGGAAGTAAGATATGGGTTCTCGCAGGAGAAAAGCTTCATAAAAAGTCGCGTCTAAGCTCCATCCCGCTGTAATGTCAAATTTGTTTCATTTTTTTTATAAAAAAGTGATTTATTTTTTGAGTTAACCATCACATCCCACCTTGTTGATCGGGAAACGCAACCTGGCACTTAGTTTGAATCGCACACGACACTTATTTCGTTTACGTAAACGTCAAAATGAAACGGTCGTTTTAATTTGCAGCAATAGCAACAGTCTTTATCATTATGATTTATATGATTTTATCTGACTTACCTCTAGGTTAGTTCAAAACATTGAGCATTTTCTACTTAGGTCTAATAGAGTAAAAATGCTGTATTTATAAACTTACTATTGGTTATTTAATTACGTAATTAATTACTTTGCGTATTGATTGGTAAAGTTGTCTGACAAGTTTCATTTAACTGCAATTGTCATATGTGATTAAAATGTTTAATTGAATATTTATCAGTTATTTGTCGTTAATTTTCTTGCTTGGTCAGACCAATTTTAGCATGGTTTTTACCTAGGTTAATGCATGTTTTTGTCAATCTTGGACTGTTGCAAATACAAACGTTTGTCGGTAAGTTTTAGTTCGAAACAAACATTTGATGGTTTTTTGGTGAGTTTATAAGCTGTGGTGATTGGGGATGCTACTGCTTTATATGTCAGCGTTAAGCCTGTGATAGTGGAGCCTCTTGGGAGGGCATCAAGATGACGGAACACACTTTGAGTGAACAGCAATTGAATTCAACACTGGGTAAAGCTACAGCAAACGCCACGCTGAATATTGTGGGGCGTGACATTCCAGGCCAAGAAGTCATTTTTACCGAAGGGGCTGTCGCCTTACTCGAATCCCTTTGTCGTGAGTTTGCCGACGAAGTACCTGCCTTACTCGCTAAACGTAAAGATAAACAAGCACGTATTGATAAAGGATCATTACCTGACTTTCTGCCTGAAACCCGCGCTATCCGTGATGGTGCATGGCAGATTCGCGGTATTCCCGATGACTTGCTTGATCGCCGCGTGGAAATCACAGGTCCCGTTGAACGTAAAATGGTGATTAACGCACTCAACGCCAACGCCAAAGTGTTTATGGCCGACTTTGAAGATTCCTTAGCACCGAGCTGGGAAAAAGTCGTCGAAGGTCAAATCAATCTACGTGATGCCGTGCGTGGTGATATTGAGTACACAGCACCAGACACTGGTAAGCACTATAAATTAGGGCCAAATCCTGCAGTGCTTATTTGCCGCGTTCGTGGTCTGCACCTTAAAGAGAAACACGTGCAGTTTAATGGCAAAGCGATTCCTGGCTCACTGTTTGATTTCGCACTGTATTTCTACCACAACTATCGCCAACTTTTGGCCAAGGGCAGTGGTCCATATTTTTATATTCCTAAGTTAGAAAGTCATATTGAAGCGCGCTGGTGGGCAAAAGTATTCGCTTTTGTTGAGGACAGATTCTGTCTGCAAGCGGGCACGATCAAATGTACTTGCTTGATTGAGACTTTGCCTGCCGTGTTCGAAATGGACGAAATTCTCTATGAACTACGTTCCAATATCGTCGCACTGAACTGTGGTCGTTGGGATTACATCTTCAGCTATATCAAAACATTAAAACGTCATATCGACCGAGTCTTACCGGATCGCCAAGCCGTCACTATGGATACGCCTTTCTTAAGCGCTTATTCAAGACTCTTGATTAAGACCTGCCACAAACGCGGTGCCTTAGCGATGGGCGGCATGGCAGCCTTTATTCCTGCTAAAGATCCTGCTCAGAACGAAGCGGTATTGCAGCGAGTTCGTCGAGATAAAGAGCTTGAGGCGCGTAACGGTCACGATGGCACTTGGGTCGCGCACCCTGGCCTTGCCGACACCGCTATGGGGATTTTCAACGAATACATAGGCCAAGATCACTGTAATCAATTACATATTACCCGTGATGTAGACGCGCCGATCCTTGCCAGCGAGTTACTTAAAACCTGCGACGGTGAGCGCACCGAACAGGGGATGCGTCTGAACATTCGTATCGCACTGCAGTATTTAGAGGCGTGGATCAGCGGCAACGGTTGCGTACCTATTTACGGCTTAATGGAAGATGCGGCTACGGCTGAGATCTCTAGAGCCTCAATTTGGCAATGGATCCAACACGGTAAGTCGCTGTCAAACGGCAAACTCGTGACCAAGCAACTCTTTAAAGACATGTTGGTTGAAGAGCTGTCGAACGTGAAAAAAGAAGTGGGTAGCGACAGATTCACCCATGGCAAATTCACCCAAGCAGCCGTGTTGCTTGAAGACATTACCACTTCCGACGAGCTGGTCGATTTCTTAACCTTACCCGGTTACGAAATGCTGACAGCTTAGAATGAACTCATTTGCTTGAACCGTTTTAGGTAAACCAGATTTAGCTGTGGCGGGGCTACCGCCAACCAAACAATTTAGCAGAGTGAAACTGGGGGGCAGTTTCATGATAGCTACAACATCAAAGAGAAAGGAGCGACACTATGACTAAGGCAACGACTCAGACTTCACGTCAAGAGCAGATTGATGCAATCAAGCGAGATTGGGCAGAAAACCCACGTTGGAAACACGTGCGTCGTCCTTATACCGCAGAAGAAGTGGTTGCGCTTCGCGGTTCAATCGTGCCTGAGAATACTATCGCTAAGCGCGGTGCTGCTAAGTTATGGGAATTGGTTAACGGTGGCGCTAAAAAAGGCTATGTGAATTCATTGGGTGCGTTAACGGGTGGTCAAGCGGTACAACAGGCGAAAGCGGGTATCGAAGCGATTTACCTTTCAGGTTGGCAAGTGGCAGCCGATGCTAACTTAGCCGGCACTATGTACCCAGATCAATCTTTATACCCAGCCAACTCTGTGCCCGCTGTGGTATCACGTATCAATAACTCTTTCCGTCGTGCTGATCAAATTCAGTGGGGCAATGGCGTTAATCCAGAAGATGAAAAATTTGTTGATTACTTTCTGCCAATCATTGCTGACGCAGAAGCGGGTTTTGGCGGCGTATTAAATGCCTTCGAACTGATGAAGTCGATGATCGACGCGGGCGCTGCCGGTGTTCACTTTGAAGATCAGTTAGCTTCAGTGAAAAAATGTGGCCACATGGGTGGCAAAGTATTAGTGCCAACCCAAGAAGCGGTACAAAAGCTGGTTGCTGCACGTTTAGCGGCGGATGTGAGCGGTGTCGATACACTGGTTATCGCACGTACCGATGCTAACGCGGCCGATTTGTTAACTTCAGATTGCGACCCATACGATCGTGATTTCGTGACTGGCGAGCGCACCAATGAAGGTTTCTACCGTGTTAAAGCTGGTCTTGACCAAGCGATTTCTCGTGGTCTGGCTTATGCTCCGTATGCGGATTTGATTTGGTGTGAAACCGCTAAACCGGATCTTGAAGAAGCGCGTATTTTTGCTGAAGCGATTCATGCTCAGTACCCAGATCAACTGCTTGCTTATAACTGTTCGCCTTCGTTCAACTGGAAGAAAAATCTGGACGACGCCACTATCGCGCGCTTCCAACAAGCATTGTCAGACATGGGCTACAAGTACCAGTTCATCACTTTAGCCGGCATCCACAACATGTGGTACAACATGTTCGACCTCGCTTACGACTATGCGCGCGGCGAAGGTATGAAGCATTATGTCGAGAAAGTTCAAGAAGTTGAGTTTGCTGCAGCGAAGAAAGGTTACACCTTTGTGGCGCATCAACAGGAAGTGGGCACAGGTTATTTCGACCAAGTGACTACGGTTATTCAAGGTGGCCATTCTTCAGTGACTGCACTGACTGGGTCTACCGAAGAAGAGCAGTTTTAAGCAGTAAGCAGCGCTTAGGATGATCCATTGTGATTGTGGATCACTCCTTAGCACGCCTTATGCTGATGTTTGTGGTGAGGCGTGGTTAAAAACTCGAAATAGAGGGCAAGGCGGACTGTGATGAGTTACTGAGCTTGCAGCTTAAATCTCGAGTGTGAAAGAGTGTTACCTGTAAACCTGTGTTTAGCTGCTTTGCAGCTGTTGTCCCCGTACAGTTCTCCTACATGTGCTGTGCGGGTTTTTAAGTCAAACCTTGTGACTTAACTTCCTACCCAGTAAGTTTTTGCTTGCCTTAGCTTGGCGACTCTATGAGTCGCTATTTTTTTGCTTATTGGTTCACTATTGTGCTGATTAATATGGTGCAACTCTGATACGACTTGGTGCAATAATCGGATTATTTTACAGCAGCTTATTGCTATCTCATTGTTATTTAATGGCTATCAATAGTGGCCTGAAAAATGCTCTGAATAATGTGGAAAGTTATAGCGTATTAAAGCTGATTATTGGCATTCACATTGAGGTCACCGCCATGAAATATTACAGTCGCCGTTTAGTTAAACCTGAACATTTAAATCCAGCAAATACCCTGTTTGGCGGTCAGTTGCTCAGTTGGATAGATGAGGAGGCCGCCATCTTTGCAGCCTGTCAGATGAAGAGCACGAGCCATGTGACTAAGCTGATTTCTGAAATCAACTTTATGACGCCAGCGCATCAAGGGGATGTGATTGAGTTTGGTCTGGAGCTCGTGAGTCTCGGCCACAGTTCTATTACCGTGAGCTGTCAAGTTCGTAATAAGATGACGCAGGCGCCAGTGGTGAGTATAGATAAGATGGTGTTTGTGCATGTGAATGCCCAAGGATTGCCTGTGCCCCATGGTATTCGGGCGAATGCGGCTTAAGGGGCGTGGCGCTTAAAATGCGTGATGCTTAAATGTATAAGATGCTTAAAATGAGCAGTGACGCCTAGGCGTCACTGTCATTAGTCTTTGGTTAAATCTTCTTTTACCGATTTGACCGCATCCCGTGAAGCATGACCTATGGCTTTTGTCGTGTCTCGAGTCGCGTGGCCTATCTCAGTGGTGACTTCTTTAGTCGTTGTGCCGATGGCACGGCCTGCGTCCTTTAAATCCGCACAGGCGGATGTAGCGAGTAATAAAGGAATAATAATGAGCGTCGCTTTATTCATTGTGATGCCAATCCTCAATTTAAGTTCGTAACTCAATTTACTGGGCCTTGCCATTTTTACTGTGCAAAATGACATTCGGGACAATATAACAGATCTGGAGCTGAATCACGCTATGGCGACATTATCTGCTGAGCCGCTGTTGCAATGCTTCTGTTCGAGTATCAACCGAGTGAGTGAAACTAAGAGCATTAAATGACGTCGTGGATTGAGTTATCGAACTCGACAAATAAAAACGCCAGTGGCGTTTTGCGCACTGGCGTCTAAGGTCGCTAAATAATACTGCAAAGATTATTCGAGTTTGGCTAAGCGTTGTTGATAGTCTTCAATCAGGTGCTGCATGATTTCTTCTGGCGCCGCATCGTCACAGCAATCGTCTAAAAAGATTTTAAAGGTGACTAAGGCATGGCCGTCATTTTTGAGTCTGTCACTCTGCATTGAGAAGTAAGCATCTTCATTTTCGGCTTTACGAACCACAAACTTATTCGTTTCGAAGGTTTTTTCCCCAGAAAGCTCGTGCCATTTAGTGATGCGATTTAACGCGATCTCACAGGACTGGTTCATTTCAATATGATTTAACCAAGTAACGGGATGTTCAGGATCTTTGTAATGTGGACATCTAACTGTGTAGTTATATACATGGGTGATTGCAGTCATAGCGTACCTACCTGTTCGAGGATATTGTTGCCATCATAGGCATCGTTTTTGAATTCGGTCAATCATTAATTAAGTCTATATAGCCTTGATGTTTTTTGACGGAGAAGGATAGTTACTGCATGAAAATTAACCATTTACTTAATCTGTCATGTCTCTATTTAGCATGAGTTTTATGCCAATAACTTTGTGCTAGATCTCAGTTTTGGGTGAAGTTTCGCTTTTGCTGAATTACTGATTAATAAAGCAACAACTTGGTCGTCAGTAAGTCTTATTGATAAAAAGAGCGAACAGCGGAGTAAATAGGTTAATTAGGCTTTGGTGGGCGCAATACGATTAAGTGGCAGCATAAGTTGTTGCAGAGGAAACGCAGAAGGCAGAATGGACAGAGGCCCATTCGTTAGAACGGGCCTCTCAGCTGGCTTCATCTTTTGCAGGGAAAAAGCGAACTGGGGCCATCTTATCGGATCTGTAACAGTCTGTAACCCACAGAGATCACGTTTTTTATATCATTTTGCTATGAATATTTTAGGTTCAGATCCTTTCTTCTTGAATATGCTGATTTGTGAGTGTTTTGTCAGTGCAAAGGTGCATAGACACTGAGTTTTATGTTGGTTTTTGTTACTCAATTTTTAAGATAGCAACTTACCTCACCATCTTGTTGATACAGGTGTAAAAAAGGCCCCAATAGTGCAGCAATAATCTGTGCACTATTGGAGCCTAAAACGAATTCATTGGAGGATGAAGTCGTGTTTACGCACTAGCAGGACAATAAGTCGTTATCCAGCAAGTTAGCGCACAATTGCAGTGCGATAACTTGCGATTGGTAAGGTATGGCGATTACTGCGCACAATTACAGCGCATTAGTGAAGATCTGACAGATCTCCGCATGGGTCGCTTGTTTTGGATTCGTGAATCCACAGGCATCTTTTAACGCGTTATCCGCAAGTGTTGGAATATCTTCCGCTTTCACGCCTAACAAGGTCAGATTTTCAGGGATCTTAACCGCAACAGACAGCTTTTTGATTGCCGCTATCGCCGCACTGGCACCTTGCTCATCTGTCATCGCAGACACATCCACACCCATAGCCTTGGCAATGTCTTTTAAGCGTGCAGGGACGACCTGGGCGTTATATTCCTGCACATGGGGCAGCAGCAGGGCGTTACACACGCCGTGGGGCAGATCGTAGAAACCGCCTAATTGGTGCGCCATCGCATGCACATAACCTAAGCTGGCATTGTTAAACGCCATACCTGCTAAGAACTGGGCATAGGCCATTTGTTCACGGGCGTTGATGTCTTGACCGTTTTCAACTGCGTTGACTAAGTTAGCTTGAATCAATTCCATGGCCTTGATCGCACAGGCGTCGGTGATCGGGTTAGCTGCAATAGACACATAGGCTTCAACCGCGTGAGTCAGTGCATCCATACCGGTTGCGGCAGTTAGGCTCGCAGGCTTTTTCAGCATGAGCTCAGGGTCGTTGACCGACAGCAAAGGCGTGGTGTGTTTATCGACAATCGCCATTTTAATGTGTCGGGCTTCGTCGGTAATGATACAGAAGCGCGTCATTTCACTGGCTGTGCCTGCCGTTGTATTAATGGCCACTAACGGCAACTGAGGTTTTGCGGATTGATCTAACCCTTCGTAATCCTTAATGCTGCCGCCATTGGTGGCAACAAGGGCGATACCCTTGGCGCAATCATGGGGTGATCCGCCGCCGAGTGAAATCACAAAGTCACACTTGTTGGCTTTTAACAGGGCTAAACCCGCTTCGACGTTCGTCACGGTTGGGTTAGGTTGTACGCCATCATAGATGGTGGAGGTAATGCCATTTTGACCGAGTTTTTCGGCCACTTCACCCACTAAGCCAATCTTGACTAAGGGTTTATCTGTCACTATGAGTGCGTGTTTAAAGCCTAAGGTTTTGATGTCACCGATAGCATCATCCACTGCGCCTTGGCCTAATACGTTGACAGAAGGAATAAAAAATTTAGCAGCCATAAAATCCACCTATTTGCTTGTAAAGATTAAGTTGTGTTCTTTTCTGGTGATCAAGCTACCAATTTGGAGGTAGTGAAAGTGTGAGCTTGATCGAGTTCGGCGCTTATCTGAGGGTAATTTCCCACTAAAGTTGGAACTGGGTAACTAAATTTCGGACTTTTATGACGGGTATTAGTGTTGGCGTACGATATGGTTTTTTAGCGTTGTTAGCGCCCCTGGTGATGCATCATTTCTGTGCATTTTTCGTTTACTTTTTATCCCACTTTCTTATCCAGAGTTTGACGGCTCAATTGTTAAATCTAACAGAGGTTAAACCTCATGAATACTCTCATTTGTAGCATTAACTCCAATTAATTAGTTTGATATCTAATATTAATTTATGCGTGCTGCTGTGGTTGTGGTAGGGCCGTAAGTCAAAGAAATCTATACATTTAACTTGTTTTTACACATTAATTCTTTTTTACATAACTAACTTGTGAGCTTTGTCACTGTGCTATTTTAGGTTGATAGTTACATCACTAATCATTATCATGATTGTTAATTGAACGTTCAATTAACGTCGTTCAGAGTATTGAGAGAGTGGTTATTCCTTGAGTATTTATGCCTAAAGCCGCAATGAAATTGATACGCAGACAGCAGCTTATCGATGCGACATTAGCATCGGTTGCCTTGCATGGATTGCAGCACACGACCATCAACAGCATTAGTCAGTTGGCGGGGATGTCGTCGGGGATCATCAGTCATTATTTCAGTGGTAAGCAGGGCTTGATCCAAGCGACGCTGCGCCACTTGCTCGAACAGTTAAAGCAAGCGTTGCTCAATCGAATCCAAGGACAAGTGTTGGCGCCAACAGAGCGCTTAATGATGATAGTTGAAGCGAATTTTACCGAGTTACAGCGCTCACGAAATGTCACTCACACTTGGCTGAGTTTTTGGGCACAGGCCGTCCACGATCCCCAGTTAGCCCGTTTGCAGAATATCAATAGTCGCCGCTTATACAGCAACTTACATTTTTCCTTTCGGCACGTGTTGCCCCAAGAGTTTGCCCTGATGGCTGCTAAGCAAACGGCGGCGATGATCGATGGATTTTGGTTACGCAGCGCCTTAAGTGAAACCCCTGAGCAGGATTTTGTTCAGGCCGAAAAATTATGCAAAACCTTTATCCATAACGTGATAAAGCAGCATGGAGTTAATACATGTCAGTATCAGTAGAAGTTCAGTACAACTTTATTGCGGGTCAGTTGCTCGCTAACGACAGCGGCGAAACCTTCGACGTCGTCAATCCTGCCACCGGGCAATTGGCGTACCGAGTGCAAGTGGCCGATGAAAAAATTCAGCAAGCGGCCATCGAGAGCGCCAAAAAAGGCTTTGTGATTTGGTCTGCCATGAGTGCCACTGAACGCAGCCGTATTCTGTTAAACGCGGTCGCATTATTGCGCGCTCGTAATGATGAACTCGCGGCAATCGAAGTGTGCGACACCGGTAAACCTTGGCAAGAAGCCTCAGTGGTTGATGTGGTCACAGGCGCAGATGCTATCGAATTTTTCGCCCATATTGCCCCAGGGCTTGAAGGCGCGCAGCAGCAAGTCGGTGGGGATTTTTATTACACCCGCCGCGAGCCTTTAGGCATTTGTGCTGGCATTGGCGCGTGGAATTACCCATTACAAATCGCCTGTTGGAAGGCCGCACCTGCCTTAGCTAGCGGCAATGTGATGATTTTTAAACCTTCGGAAGAAACGCCGCTTGGCGCACTGAAATTAGCGCAACTCTTAAGTGAGGCGGGTTTGCCCGATGGTGTATTTAACGTCGTCATGGGCGATGGCAAGGTTGGCGCTTGGTTAACGGGACATCCGGATATTGCCAAAGTGTCCTTCACGGGCGAAGTCGGTACCGGTAAAAAAGTCATGGCCGCGGCGGCAAGTTCATTAAAAGACGTCACTATGGAACTCGGTGGTAAATCACCGCTTATCGTATTTGACGATGCCGATATCGATAATGCCGTTTCAGGTGCCATGCTCGGTAACTTCTATACCCAAGGTGAAGTCTGTACTAATGGGACGCGAGTGTTTGTTCATGAGTCGGTTTATTCACGCTTTATCGAAAAACTGCTCGCCCGTACCCAAGCCAACATTGTGGTGGGCGATCCTATGGCGCCAGAGACTAACTTTGGCGCCTTGATCTCCAAAGATCACCAGCAAAAAGTACTCGATTATATTCAGCAAGGTATCGACGATGGCGCAACTCTGCTCACCGGTGGCACAGCGTTAACACCTGAAAATGCTCCCAATGGTTACTTTGTCGCCCCAACGATTTTCACCCATTGCACCGACGAGATGCGCATCTGTAAAGAGGAAATCTTTGGCCCTGTAATGTCCGTGCTTACCTTTAAAGATGAAGCGGAAGTGATTGCTCGGGCAAATAATACCGCCATGGGCTTAGCCGCTGGGGTGTTCACCCAAGATATCAGCCGTGCTCATAGGGTCATTCATCAGTTACAGGCGGGTATTTGCTGGATTAATGCCTATGGCGCCTCGCCAGCCGAAATGCCAGTAGGTGGGTATAAGTTGTCGGGTATTGGCCGTGAAAACGGTAGCGAGACACTCAAGCATTACACCCAAGTTAAAGCCGTTTATGTGGGTCTGCAGCCCTTAGAAAGCCCATTTTAAGGAGGCATTTTGACTCAGTCATTAGAGCAAAAATATTATAACTACATCATAGTTGGTGCAGGAACAGCGGGTTGTGTGCTCGCCAATCGCTTGTCAAAGGATCCTAAAAACGAAGTGCTGTTATTAGAAACCGGTGGCAGCGATAAGAGCATCTTTATTCAGATGCCGACGGCGTTATCGATTCCGATGAACAGCCCTAAATATGCTTGGCAGTTTGAGACGCAGCCTGAGCCGCATTTAGATAATCGCAAGATGCATTGTCCTCGGGGCAAAGTGCTTGGCGGTTCATCGTCGATCAACGGCATGGTGTATGTCCGTGGTCATGCCAGGGACTTTGATGAGTGGCAGGCGCAAGGGGCGACCAACTGGGATTACAGCCATTGCTTGCCGTATTTTAAAAAGGCAGAAACCTGGGCCTTTGGTGGCGATGAGTATCGCGGCGAGTCTGGGCCGTTAGGCGTGAATAACGGCAACCAGATGCAAAATCCCTTATACCAAGCCTTTGTGGATGCGGGCATTGCGGCGGGGTATTTATCGACCGTCGATTATAATGCGGCGCAGCAAGAAGGTTTTGGCCCTATGCATATGACGGTCAAAAAAGGCGTACGCTGGTCAACCGCCAATGCCTATTTACGCCCAGCGATGGCTAGACGTAACCTCACGGTTGTGACCCACGCTTTAGTGCATAAAGTGTTATTGGAAGGACAAACGGCTGTTGGCGTTCGCATTGAACACAAAGGTAAAGTTGAAGATATTCGTTGTAACAAAGACGTGATTTTAGCTGCTGGCTCAATAGGTTCGCCGCATTTACTGCAATTATCAGGCATTGGCGATCCCCAAGTATTGGCCGATGCAGGGGTCGAGTTACAACATGAGTTGCCCGGTGTTGGTCAGAATTTACAGGATCATTTAGAGTTTTATTTCCAATTCAAATGCCTTAAACCGATTTCACTCAATGGCAAGTTAGATCCTTTCAGCAAGTTCTTAATCGGTGCTCGGTGGATTTTAGATAGATCCGGTTTAGGGGCCACGAATCACTTCGAGTCCTGTGGTTTTATTCGCTCAAAAGCGGGTCTGGAATGGCCAGATTTACAGTACCACTTTTTACCTGCGGCTATGCGTTACGATGGCAAAGAAGCCTTTGCGGGTCATGGGTTTCAGGTACATGTGGGCCATAACAAGCCTAAGAGTCGTGGTGCCGTGACCTTAGTGTCGGCAGATCCTAAAGCGCCGCCCAGAATTCAGTTCAATTATTTACAGCATCCCGATGATATTGAAGGCTTTAGGGCCTGCGTGCGCTTAACCCGTGAGATCATCAATCAAGTACCATTCGATGAGTATCGCGGTGAGGAAATTCAACCCGGCATACAAGTGCAAACCGATGCGCAAATCGATGCCTTTGTGCGTCAATCGGTTGAGAGTGCTTATCATCCTTCTTGCTCGTGTAAGATGGGCACGGATGCGATGGCGGTGGTGGATCCTGAAACCCGCGTGCACGGATTGCAGAATTTACGGGTAGTGGATTCTTCTATTTTCCCGACTATCCCGAACGGCAATTTGAACGCGCCGACCATAATGTTGGCCGAGCGCGCCGCGGATATGATTTTAGAGGCTGAGATGTTAGTGCCTGCAGATTCCGCCGTTGTGGTTGCCGACGCTTGGCAAACCACACAAAGAAGCACTGCTACACGTTAACGGCGCAAGTTAACGCCATAAGTTAACAACACTACTGCTTGGTCCGTCGTATCGACGGACTGGCGGCTTCAATTTTGAAGTGACTCATTAATTGATGACTCAAAACTCATTAATTGATTACTCAAAAGGGTCATGATTCATTTTATCTAAAGGGTCGGTCAGCCCGCAGTGAGTGTGCAAATGACCGCTTTCACGACTGATCATCTATCAGGGTTTAACTATCGCGGAGTGTTTTTAAGTAACGATATTTAAGGCTTGAGGGCAGAACGCTGCCTTTAAAAATGGATCAGTTTTTATTATTAAATAAAAACATGGAGTTACATTTTATGGATTTATATCCAGATGCCGACTTACACCCAGTATCGACTGGGACTGAGTGCTCATTATGACTTGGTTATTATCCGCAGGGATACTGTTCACTTTTACCGCGATTGCGTTTGTGATTTATCGCTGGGGCAATATTCGCTGTATCGGCGTGACGCCTGTGCGTACTTTTACCTTTATCGCGATTCTGTTTACCTCAGGACTTGATGTCGGCTTGATCATGTTTCCGCTCACCGAGTTTGCGGGTTACGCCAATGTGGCGGCGAGTCCTGAATACGGCTTTAGTAATCCGCTGGCGATTGAGTTTGGCTTCTGGGCCTTCTTGATTTGGAGCTTCTACTTTTTAACCTGTTTTTATTTTTGTGTCATCGAGCCTAGGGTGAGATTCTTCGATATTCCTTGGGTTAAGTTCATCAATAATATCGTGATTATTGGTACCTGTGCCTTTACCGCCTATTTGTTATTAAGCAATTTGCCCTGGTACTTACCCGAATTAGGTGATGGCGAAACCATAGTCGGTAGCTTTTATTTAATCGTATTTATGGTGATTGCCGCGGCGGTATATTCCAGCACTAGCATACGTTATGTGCGTATTTTGAGCTTAGCCAGCACTTGGTTATTTTTAGGCTTGATTGCCATGATGTGGGCCAATGCATTTTTATCGGCTGACTCGAGTGTCGGTGAGTTTTTTACGACCTTTGCCATGTTGGGCGACTACTTCGGCAATATTCAACATTTTGTGTTACCCATCAATGACTACCATGAGTTTTATCTGTTCTGGTGGTTTGCATGGAGCATTATGATAGGCCAATTTACCTCGCGCTTTGTTGGCGGGATGAAAACCTATCAAGTGCTGTTGGCCATGATGGTGTTTCCGTCTATCCCCATCGCGATTTGGTTCACCGTACTTTATTACTACAGCGCCAATGGCTTAGATACTTCGGGCTTCTATAATCTGGCGATGGTGATCGTGGGAATTACCTTTGTAATCAATTCCCTCGACTCATTGGTGCGCCTCTATACCGATAATCTTAATTTGACCATTGAGCGGTTAGGCAAGTTTAAATATGTCAGTTTTAACTTAGTCTTGCTCTGCAGTCTGACATTACTCTTTCAATTAGACTTTCTTCAAATTCAATGGATTGGTGCAATCGCACTGGGCCTGATCTTTAGCTGTTTTGGTTACATCATGATGACGCAATTGCAAACTGTTCGTGCCATTGAGCGCTCGCCAAAAGAGAACAAAATCGACTTTACTAAAATTGAGCTAGCCAACTAATGGAAAAATTAATAATGAAATCAAAATGTTTTTATCTTGTCGCCGGCGGATTATTATTGATGTCGACTGCGGCGAATGCCGGATTATCGGCCACTGTGACGGCGACGTCGGATTACACTTTTAACGGTGTCAGCCAAACGGACAACGGCCCAGCACTGCAAGGCAGTCTGGATTACGGTTTTGATTCGGGATGGTATGTGGGCGGCTTTACCTCGAACGTCGACTTTGGTGGCAGCGATGACACTTGGTTGGAGCTCGATGCCTATGCGGGTAAATACTATCAGTTGAATAAACAATTGAGTCTCGATGTCGGGTTGGCCTATTACACCTACCACGGCGATTCCTTCTCTGATGAGTACAACTATCCTGAGCTGTATAGCAAGCTAGGTTACGACACTTCCCTTGGCCACTCTGAAGCTAAGTTAACCTACACATGGGACTACTTTGGTTTTGGCGGCGGACATTACACTATGTTGCTCGGCCATACGATTAGCGTTGCCGAAGGCCATGATATTCGCTTCAGTGTTGACCGCTCGACGTCACTCGATGAAGACAAATGGTCATGGGATGGTGGCAAATCTTTTAATCATTTCCGTATCGCCTATCTGACCAGCTGGAGTGGCTTTGATTTTAGCCTTGCCGCTGAAGATACCAGCATGAACTTAGATACCAGTGACGAGCGTCTCGTGTTGTCGGTATCGCGTCAATTCATGTTGTAACATCAGGGATTTTGCCGTAAAAGCGCCTCCCGTGGGTGAGTTCAGTCGCGCTTTCTGGTAAGGTGCACTCGTTGCTTAGAATGGGGAGAATGAAAAGAACGATGGAAAAGTACGAACAATTGCTTATTTCGCTGCGCCGAGTGATACGCGCTATCGACATTCATTCTCGCCAGCTGAACAAACACTCAGGTTTAACTGGGCCGCAATTGATGGTGATGCAGAAAATCGCCCAATTGGATGCGCCATTGGCTAAAACCGTGGCGGAAGAAATTACGCTCAGCCCTGCGACTGTAACGACCATTATCGATCGACTCGAGGGCCGTGGTTTAGTGATCCGTCTGCGCAGTGAGACTGACAAACGTAAGGTGCATTTATACCTTAGCGATGCGGGACGAGCGCTGTTACAGGACTCTCCTAAACCGTTACAGGATCATTTTATTAAGCGTTATCAGAATCTTGAAGAATGGGAGCAGAGCCAATTGCTCTCAGCCGTTGAGCGTATTGCGACTATGATGGACGCCGATAAAATTGATGCGGCGCCTATGCTCTTGGTGGGGAAGATCCAAGGGGATGAGTAAGTTTCGTTTTTTCAACGACTAAAGTTATAAGATAAAAAAGCACTGAATTCTCAGTGCTTTTTTGCTTTTAGCCGATTAAGCGTTAGATCAGACAGCAGGGCAGCTTGTTTCTGTTACTGAATTGATGAGGATCTCTTGTACTGGTGTGTCTTGGAAGCCTTCGATATTTTTTGTTGGGACTATGCTGATTTGATCTGCCACCTCTATGCCGTCAACCACTTTGCCAAACACGGCATAACCATAACTACTCGCTGACGCGTCTAGATGTGGATTATCTAATACATTGATAAAGAACTGAGAGGCAGCGGTATCAGGTGCATTTGCTCTTGCCATCGCAATAGTGCCACGTTTGTTGCTAATACCGACTGCGGCTTCATTCTTGATTGAGGCACTGGTCGGTTTGCTTTTGAGACCAGTGGTAAAACCGCCGCCTTGGATCATAAAGTTATTGATGGTTCTATGGAATAAGGTGCCGTTATAGAAAGACTTATCAACATACTGCTTAAAGTTTTTACCTGTGATTGGCATGTTAGTTAAGTCAATGGCAAGTGTGATATCGCCTTTCGTCGTTTTCATTAAATAACACACATCCGCAGCTAAGGCTGGCGGAGTGGGATCGGGCGTCGGTGGCGTCGGCGTTAAATCACCATCTGTACTTCCTTCACAACCCGTCAAGGCAATGCAGCCGACAAATAGTAATCCTGATAACTTCTTCATTTCATATCCTTATTCTCAATCATCATTGGGGTGTTTTTGCTTTAGCATTCCATGGGAGCGAGCCACTGGCGTATATGCGAGGGCATATCAGGTTCCATGAATTTAATGTTGTTATTATGTTTCTATGCTGTAGCGAGACGAGATGTTGACAGAGGAGAGATAGGCTGTTCAAGTTATAAAACACAATTGATACAAAGTGTTGCACTGATATCTGTGGTTAATATGTCACCTGACGTATTTGTTAGTATTAGTCTGAACGCAATGACATAAAAATGACTTACGCTTGTCATGTTATTTCTATCCCTTTGCTCTTTACTTATTGCATGCTTTAGGAGCCATGCTTGCCCTCTTGCTGAACGCATGCCCCAATTTAGTGCATTCCACTCTTTATATCCTGATAGCTACTGAGCGCCAACTTAACTGAGTGCTTCTAGTAAGTTACTGATTTTTTGAAAAAGTTTTTTGTTATTTCTCTGAAATATTTATGTCATCTTCTTGTTACTTTTCGTTGGCATGGTTACTGTATATCTAAAGCTATGGATGAGCGGTCGCGGGGGCGACAAAATATGGGGCTGGAAAAGTTGCTGTATTTGCGGGGAGTTGGAGCAGAATTTACTGATTGTTTTGGCCAAAATATCCATATTTCCGAGGTAGACAGGCAAGGTATCTTGACCTGTATGTTACAGGAAAAAAACAGCGTGGCAGGGACTGCCATTGATGCTCCTGCTACAGAAGCGTTATCGAGTGATGCTGGGCTGACCTGTGTCGATGCGGTATTGACCGAAGCACTGATCGCGTCGCAAATTGATCTACTGGATGCCCGTCCTTGGACTCAGGTGCTACCTGAATTCCATTGGTGTTTTGTGGATGAACCTTGGATAAGCCTTTGTTTACCTGAAAGCTATACCTCAGATCTGAGTGTGGTGATTGAATGCGAACAGAGTGAGTCCATCGTATTTGATGTGCCGTTCTCGGCGCTTAAGTCCATTGGCGATTACCGCATTGAACAAACGCTTTATCTACGTTATCGCCTTGATCTTACGCAACTGGGATTCGCACGCCTCGATTTAGCTGAGGCCAAGCCCCAAGCTTTCCCTGACAACTTAATGCCCGCCGAGACTGAGGCGGTGAATTTAGCGTCCTATTTCCTGAGCAGCCAAGAGTTCACTAACAACCCTGCATTCACAAAAAACCAAGACTCATTTGCGCATGCAGCCGACAAAAATGCGAGTGATTTCTCTGTGTTAGGTTTGGGCTTTCATCGCATAGCCTTAAGCTTAAAACATACCCTATCGACAAGTACACAAGCGCCAAGCTCGGCGCTACAGAGCAGTGTGATGGCTGAGGCTGATACCAGCACTTTGTTTTCTGGCACCTTAATGGTGGCACCGCGGGCCGCTTATCAAGGCGTACTCACGGCTGTCACCCAAGGTAAACGCCATAAACCTTGGGGGATCAGCGTTCAACTCTACAGTTTGCGCAGTGAGAGCCAATGGGGCATTGGCGACTTTGGTGATTTAGAACAACTGATCGGACTGGTGGCGGCGCAGGGCGCGGATTTTATTCAACTCAATCCCTTGCATGCCCTCGATATCGCGGCGCCAGAGCATCCGAGTCCCTATAGTCCGTGCGATCGCCGCAGACTTAATCCTCTTTATATTCAATTACAAAGCGTTCCTGAATACCAAGCTCTTGCCACTGAATTTTTAAGCGCTACTTGGGTAGATGCTATCGCCTTACTGAATCGTGATAATTGGCTCGATTATCCAAAAGTCAGTGAGCTGAAATACCGTGCCTTTGAGCAGTTATATCGCGTTTTTTGTGATACGCATCTGGCGAACGACACGCCCAGAGCGCAAAGATTCCATGAGTTTGTACGTGAGCAGGGCAGTGGGCTACAAGAGTTTGCTCAAGCGGAATATTTACGTAGTCCTAAAGCGTTTGTGCAAGAGGAAGGTTTCTATCTTTACCTGCAATTTGTTGCTGAAAAGCAGTTACACCTCTGTCAGCTAAAAGCTAAAGAGGTGGGGATGGGGTTGGGATTGATCCGTGATTTGGCCGTTGGTGCAGCGCTGCACGGCAGTGAAGTGCAGGCCAATGCCGAGCAGTTTTGTTTGAATGCCAGCATAGGTGCACCGCCCGATCCCTTTGCACCCCAAGGACAAAATTGGGGTTTAACGCCACTCGATCCGGTGAAGTTAAAACAACATCATTTCAGCCATTTTATCGCCTTGATCCGAGCCAATATGGAAAGCTGTGGTGCCTTGCGTATCGATCATGTGATGGGCTTACTGCGACTCTGGTGGTGGCCGCTGGATAAGCAACTCGGTCACGGTGCCTATGTGTATTATCCCGTCGAAACCTTGCTTGCCATCGTTTGCCTTGAGAGCCAACGTGCTCGCTGTGTGGTGATTGGCGAAGATTTAGGACTGGTGCCACCTGACATTATTCATCGTCTCTACACTTCTGGCATTTATTCCAACGAGTTGTTCTATTTCTGCAAAGACCATCAAGGCTTTAAATCACCGGATCAATATAAGTCCCAAAGCTTAATGATGCTGGCGAACCACGATGTGCCGACTTTAGTCGCTTGGTGGTGTGGCAGTGATTTACACCTGCGTCGACAGTTATCCCTGTTTGAAACTGACGAGCAGCTAGGCGAGGCGCTCGCGGGGCGTGAACATGAAAAGCAGCAACTCATTTCACTGTTAGTCGCTCAAGGTCTGTTAGCCGAGGTGGCGATAGCCGAACTCGATATTCAAACCTTGCTCACGGCTTGGATGATCTTAGGAGCTCGCGGTAATAGTGCGCTATACAGCGTGCAACTGTGCGATCTATTAGCCGATCGCCATGCGGTGAACATTCCCGGTACTTGGCTCGAATATCCAAATTGGCAGCGTCGCCTGCCGCTGAATTTAATGCAAGTGTCGACTTCGCCAGAGATACTGCAGCGATTACAAAATATCGCTGTGGCGAGACAGCTACCGAGCTAAATCTAGCACCAGCGAAAGGCTGCCTAAGTCGCACCACATTATGCCATCCCTAAAGATTAGATTATTAGGGGGGATGTGGGTAAAGAGTGCCAATTTGCAAGTTTAATTGACTGATAAACGGAAGAAAAATGATGACTCAAGCCAATGCCTATTTCTACGATGGTGCCGACGTCGCCCTACTTAATGGTCAATACACTGATGTTTTTTCGCTCTTGGGTATGCACAGTGCCAACGAGGGTAAGGCATTAATTGTTCGTTGTTTTTTTCGCAATGCCCTCAGTGTGGATGTGATCAGCATTAAAGATGGCCGCAAAGTGGCGAGTCTGGACAAGGTCAACGAGCAGGGACTGTTCGCCGGCACTTTGGGACGACGCGTCAAACCGTTTCTCTATTTGCTGCGGGTAGAATATCCCCTGTGTCAGTTAGATATAGTCGACCCTTATCAGTTTGATTCATTGCTTAATAGTGACGATATTTACCTGTTTGGTGAAGGCAGCGCCGAGCGCGCCTATGAATTTTTAGGCGCCAACTGGCGTCAGACTCAAGGCGTTGAAGGTGTGCATTTTTGTGTGTGGGCACCCAATGCCAAACGGGTTTCTGTGGTGGGGGATTTCAACCATTGGGACGATACTCGCCATGTAATGCGCCAACATCTTGCCAATGGTTTGTGGGAGCTATTTCTGCCTAATGTGGTTGAAGGCGCCCACTATAAGTTTGATTTGGTTTATCAAAATGGTGAGCGCCATACTAAATCCGATCCTATGGCAACCCAAATGGAATGCGCGCCCCATAATGCTTCTATCGTGCCCCCAAAAGCCCATCACAGTTGGAATGATACCGCTTGGATGAGTAAACGCGCGGCGACTGCTTGGCATAAAGCGCCCATGTCGGCCTACGAAGTGCACTTAGGTTCGTGGCGTCGTAAGGGAGAGCAAGGCGAGCAATATCTTGATTATCAAGACTTGATTGAACAGCTTATTCCCTATGTGAAGGAGCAAGGTTTTACCCACATTGAACTGATGCCGATCAGCGAGTTTCCCTTTGATGGTTCGTGGGGATATCAGCCTGTGGGTCTCTATGCACCGACCCACAGATTTGGCGATGCCAATGGGTTAAAAGCCTTTGTGGATGCCTGCCATCAGGCGGGAATTGGAATCATCCTCGATTGGGTGTCGGCGCATTTTCCTAAGGATCCCCACGGCTTAGTGCGTTTCGATGGCACTTGTTTGTATGAGCATGAAGATCCTCGCAAGGGCACACATCCCGATTGGGATACCTTGATTTATAACTATGATCGCGGTGAAGTGCGCAGTTTCTTGTTGAGTAATGCCTGTTACTGGCTGCGGGAGTTTCATTTCGATGGCCTGCGTCTCGATGCCGTGTCTTCTATGTTGTACCTCGATTACAGCCGCGAGCCGGGCCAATGGCTGCCCAATGCCTATGGTGGACGGGAGAATCTTGAGGCCATTAGTTTCTTACAAATTTTGAATCAACGCCTGTACCAAGCTTTCCCCGGCATTTGCATGATTGCCGAAGAGTCCACCGCTTTTGCGGGGGTGACTAAGCCGACGGATCAGCAAGGTCTCGGCTTTGGCTTTAAATGGAATATGGGCTGGATGAACGACAGCTTAAGCTACTTAGGCCGAGATCCGCTTTACCGCCAATTCCACCATCATCAATTGACCTTCAGTTTGATGTACGCCTATACCGAGCAATTTATGTTGTCCGTGAGTCACGATGAAGTGGTCCACGGCAAGGGCTCGTTGCTACATAAAATTCCCGGTGACGATTGGCAGAAATTTGCGACCCTGCGTGCTTATTTCGGTTTTATGTGGGGGCATCCCGGTAAGAAATTACTCTTTATGGGCTGCGAGTTTGGTCAGCGAAATGAGTGGAACCATAACCAGAGTTTAGATTGGCACTTATTGGCCTATGAACCGCACCAAGGTGTGCAACGTTGGCTTAAAGATCTCAATCACTTGTATCAAGCCATGCCTGCTTTATCGGTTCAGGATTACGAGGGGGCAGGATTCAGTTGGCTAGATTGTGAAAATAGCCGCGATAGCATCTTTACCTTTGTGCGTTACGGGTTAGCGGGTGATGCGCCGTTAGTGTTTGTCATCAACATGACGCCCCAATTGCACACTGGATTCCGTATTGGTTTGCCCTTGGCGGGGGATTACCGCGAATACCTGAATAGCGATAGCCAGATTTATGGTGGCAGTAACCAAGGTAATGCGGGCACTGTCGTTGCTGAGTCGCTGCCGTGGCAGGGCATGGCGCAGAGCGCGCTGATCACTGTGCCGCCCTTGGGTTGCCTAGTGATAGGGCCTGCAACTGGATTGGCTGAGGCGAACTAGTATGCAAAAGCCCACAGCTGATGATATCAAGCTCAACCCTGACGTTAAACATAACCCTTCTCAAAGTGAAAAATGGGCCTTGGGCGCAGGTGAGCCTTTTCCGCTCGGTGCGAGTGTTGAGGGCGATGGCGTCAACTTTGCGTTATTTTCAGCTAACGCGACAGCGGTCGAGTTATGCCTATTTGACGACAATGGCGAGCAAGAAATCGCGCGGATTGCGTTAACTGAGCAAACCCAGCAAATCTGGCATGTGTTTGTGCATGGGCTCAAGGCGGGGCAACTCTACGGCTATCGCGTTTATGGCTCCTATGAGCCTCAGCTTGGCCATAGATTTAACCCCAATAAATTATTGCTCGACCCCTATGCCCGCCAGCTGGTCGGTGAATATCGCGACCATGAGTCTAACTATGGTTACGAGCTGAATCATAAGGATGAAGACTTATCTTTCAGTAAGTTAGATAACGCTGCCTATGTGCCAAAATGTAAAGTCGTAGACATTCGTCCATTAATCGACATCGCCGCTAAGCAGTCGATTCAGCCCCTTGCGACTAGGTTTCAGCCCAAACCTCTAGAGCGCAGTATCATTTATGAGATGCACGTTAAAGGCTTTACGGCGGTGCATCCTGAGATTGAACCCCATAAACGTGCCACCTTTGCGGGCTTAGCGACTCAGCCTGCTATCGATTATTTGGCCGAACTTGGGGTGACGTGTGTCGAGTTACTTCCTGTACAGGCCTTTTTCACTGAGCCCTTTTTGCTCGAGAAAAAGCTCACTAACTATTGGGGTTACAACAGTATCGGCTTTTTTGCCCCTGAGCCGAGTTATCTGTCATCCGACGATATTGGTGAGTTTCGGGCCATGGTGGATGCACTTCACGGCGCAGGTATCGAAGTGATCCTCGATGTGGTCTATAACCACAGCGCCGAGGGGAGTCGACTTGGGCCGACCTTTAGTTTTCGTGGCATAGATAATCTCAGTTATTACCGCCTGCATCCTAACGATAAGCGTTTTTATATTAATGATACGGGTTGTGGAAACACCTTAAATATCAATCATCCACGCATGTTACAGCTAGTGCTGGATTCGCTGCGTTACTGGGTAGAAATCATGGGTGTCGATGGGTTTCGCTTCGACTTGGCGGCTTGCTTAGGTCGCGAGGCTTATGGTTTTGATCCCGGCTCAGGTTTCTTCGATGCGCTGTTGCAAGACCCTGTTTTGTGCCGAGTGAAATTGATTGCTGAGCCTTGGGATATTGGCCCCGGTGGTTATCAATTGGGCAATTTTCCCGTGGCTTTTAGCGAATGGAATGACAGATATAGAGACACTATGCGCCGCTTTTGGCGCGGCGATCACAGCATGTTGCCCGAATTTGCTCGGCGTTTTCACGGCTCGGGGGATTTTTTTTGAGCACAGTGGCCGTCCACCTGCGACCAGTCTTAATTTTTTAACCAGTCACGACGGTTTTACTCTTAAAGACTTAGTGAGTTATACCCAGCGCCATAACTTGGCAAATGGGGAGGATAACCGCGATGGTCACCAAGAAAACTTCAGCCATCATTATGGGATTGAAGGGGAAACCGAAGATAGCTCAATTCTAGAACTTCGCAGTCGTCAACAACGTAACTTATTGACTACGCTATTTTTATCTCAAGGTGTGCCTATGTTGTTGAGCGGTGATGAGACAGGCCGCACTCAGCAAGGCAACAATAATGCCTATTGCCAAGACAATGAACTGAACTGGTTTGATTGGTCGGCAAAGGGCATGGACACTGAGCTGTTGGCCTTTACTCAACAGCTTATCGCCCTGCGCAAACGTTTCCCGCTGTTATGTGCTAAGCGCTTCATTCACGAACAGTTATTGGCTGAATCCTTAGCCGATATTGGTACTCGATTAGATTGGTTTAGTCGCCAAGGTGAACAAATGACCAAGAGCTTGTGGACCGAATCTATGTGCCGCAGTTTGTCTGTGGTGCTTTCCGGTGATTTAGAAGATCAAGGCAAGCAGCAAGCTTTGCTGTTGATGGTTAATGCCGACGACAATCCTCTCGCTTTTACCCTACCGACTTTCGAGCACTTGAGTCCGTGGCAATGCCTTATTCATACCCAAACTGAGCCGCCGGATGTTCAGATCTCTGCGACGCGATACTTACTGCAAGATCGTAGTCTCATGCTTTTTCATGCTGATTTTATAGGAAATGAAGGAATTAACTATGAGTGACAAAAGCGAGCTGAGCCCCAATACCAGCGAAAAACCAGTAACACTAGCTCAGTCAAAAGCCGCGAGCAAGAAAGCTCCCGCTAAACGTCAGACTAAGTCTAAAGCCGCTGAGCCCTGTGAACCCTGCGATGCTTTGCCCGCTTCTTTTGAGCGCCATTTACGTTATGGACTCAGCCGTGGCGAAGGCGTGAGCTGCGAATTATTTCAAGCGTTAGCATACAGCGTGAAAGAACAGATGCTAGATAATTGGCGTCAGACTCGAGTGGATGACAGCCATTTTAAGCGCAAGCAAGTGGCGTATTTATCCCTCGAATTTTTGATGGGCCGGGCGCTAGGTAATGCACTACTGAGTTTAGATTTGCAACAAGATAGCCGTGATGCCTTGAGCAACTATGCGGTATCGTTAGAAGAGTTAGAAGAGGCCGAACATGATGCTGGTTTAGGCAACGGCGGCCTAGGTCGATTAGCCGCGTGTTTCCTCGATAGCTGCGCCAGCATGGACTTATCAGTGACGGGTTATGGCATACGTTACGAATATGGCATGTTCGCCCAGAAGATAGTCGACGGTTACCAAGTTGAACGCCCTGACCGTTGGTTGCGCGAAGGTAATCCGTGGGAAGTGCGTGTCCCTACCCACAACGTAATAGTGCCATTTTTTGGCCATACCGAATCCTATGTCGATAAACAAGGCCGTAGGCACATTATTTGGGTTGAAACCCAAGATGTGCTCGCCGTCGCCTATGACATGCCAGTTCCTGGTTATCGCAATGGGCGGGTAAATACCTTGAGATTGTGGAAGGCTGAAGCGACCGATGATTTTGATTTAGCTGAGTTTAATCAAGGCGACTACACAGAAGCCGTGGCCCGTAAAAACTTGGCCGAGCAGATCACTATGGTACTCTATCCAAATGATGCGAGCGAGAACGGCAAAGAGCTGCGATTACGTCAGCAATACTTTTTATCCTCCGCTAGCTTGCAGGATTTACTCAAACGTTGGGTGAGTCGTCATGGTCATGATTTTACGCAGTTTGCCGCTAAAAATGTCATGCAGTTGAATGACACTCACCCTAGCATTGCCGTGCCTGAGTTGATGCGGTTATTGATCGACGAATACGGTTTGGAATGGGACAGTGCGTGGGCGATTACCAGCCAGACCATGGCTTACACTAACCATACCCTGTTGCCTGAAGCACTAGAGCGTTGGCCCGTGCGTATGATGGCGCAAATGTTGCCACGCATCTTAGAAATCATTTATGAAATCAACGCCCGTTACTTAGATATAGTCGCCCACCATTGGCCTGGAAATAGTGAGAAATTGGCGAGTATGTCAATTATTCAAGATGGCCCACATCCCCATGTACGTATGGCGTATTTGGCGATTGTGGCGAGTTTCTCGGTCAACGGTGTCGCGGGTTTACACACGCAACTACTCAAATCTGGGTTGTTTAAGGATTTCTATGAGTTGTGGCCGCATAAGTTTAATAACCGTACCAATGGTGTGACGCCAAGGCGTTGGCTTGCCCATTGTAACCCTGCCTTAGCTAAGTTACTGACTGCCCATTTAGGTCAAGAATGGGTGACAGACTTAAGCCAGTTAACGGCGCTCAATGCCCTCACACAGGACAATGCGTTTATCCAAAAATGGCGTGATGTGAAGCAAGCCAACAAGGCTTTGCTGGCTAAGATGATTGTTAAGGAATGTGGGGTTGAGTTCGATCCGGCGATGCTGTTTGACGTGCAAGTGAAGCGTATTCACGAATATAAACGTCAGTTACTCAATATCTTGCATGTGATTCATCTCTATCACCAGATCCAGCAAGGCCACACCGAAAACATGGTGCCACGTTGTGTATTGATCGGCGGTAAAGCGGCGCCCGGTTACTTTATGGCTAAGTTGATCATCAAGCTCGCCAGCAATGTTGCTCATATGGTCAATTCCGATCCTATGGTGACGCCTTACCTACGCTTTGCTTTCTTACCAAACTACAACGTCAGCGCCATGGAAAAAATCTGTCCGGGGACTGATTTGTCCGAGCAAATTTCAACCGCGGGCAAAGAGGCATCGGGCACGGGCAATATGAAGTTCATGATGAACGGCGCCCTGACAATCGGCACTATGGATGGCGCCAATATCGAGATGTTAGAGGAAGTAGGTTCAGAGAACTTCTTCCTGTTCGGACTCAATGCGGAGCAGGTCTCGCAGGTACGTAGTCACTATCATCCACGCAGCATTATTGACGATTCACCGGCGTTATCTGAGGTGATGAAGTTACTCAAAAGTGGTCATTTCAATCTGCTGGAGCCGGGGATTTTCGATCCCATTATTGCCGCCATCGAAAGCAGCGACGATCAATGGATGACGGCCGCCGACTTTGACAGTTACCGAGTCGTGCAAGAAGCCGTGGCGCGGGCCTATAAAGATCCGCAGGTGTGGACGCAGATGAGTATTCGCAATACCGCCGCCAGTGGACGTTTTTCGAGTGATGTGACGATCGCGGGTTATCGCGATGAAATTTGGAAACTGTAAGGGCTGGGCTCTGGGTTATAAGTCTTGTTATAGCGGTTGAGTATAAGTGTTTGAAAGGAGTGCAGTAATCAATGGAAGGAATGGGGAATGCAAGTGAGAAATACTCAGGGGAGTACGGCAGTATCTGCCGTATCGATAAGCCATTTATGGGCAATCAGTTTGCCGATTTCGGAGTAAGAGCCTATGTCTAATGTTCGTTATATCAGTAATTTAACTCGTGAAACCTATGCGTTGATTTTAGCTGGTGGGCGCGGGTCTCGCTTGCATGAACTCACGGATTGGCGTGCTAAACCTGCACTGTATTTCGGTGGTAAGTTTCGTATTATCGATTTCCCGCTCTCAAATTGTATTAACTCGGGTATTCGTCGTGTCGGGGTTGTGACTCAGTACAAGTCGCATTCCTTGATCCGCCATGTGATGCGCGGTTGGGGCCATTTTAAGAAAGAGTTAGGCGAGTCGGTGGAGATTTTACCCGCTTCACAACGCTATTCGGAAAACTGGTACCAAGGCACGGCCGATGCGGTATTTCAAAATATCGATATCATTCGCCACGAGCTGCCTAAATACGTGATGGTGTTGTCTGGCGATCACGTGTATCGCATGGATTATGCGGGGTTATTAGCCGCCCATGCCGAGTCGGGCGCAGACATGACAGTCTCATGCCTTGAAGTGCCGATTGCCGAAGCGGCGGGTTCGTTTGGGGTGATGGAAGTCGACGAAGAGATGCGCATTTTAGGCTTTGAAGAAAAGCCGCTGCAGCCTAAGCATTCTCCGGGTAATCCTGAAATGTGTTTAGCATCTATGGGCAACTATGTGTTTAACACAGAGTTTTTGTTTGACCAACTCAAGAAAGATGCCCTAAACGAAAGCTCAGACCGCGATTTTGGTAAGGATATTATTCCTGCGATCATCGAAAAACATAATGTGTTCGCCTATCCCTTTAAGAGCGCTTTCCCGAACGAGCAAGCCTATTGGCGCGATGTGGGGACGCTAGACTCTTTCTGGCAAGCGAATATGGAGCTGTTATCGCCCACGCCAGCACTGAATTTGTACGATGCCAAATGGCCAATTTGGACTTTCCAAGAACAATTGCCGCCCGCTAAATTTGTGTTTGATGACGATGACAGACGCGGTATGGCGTTGGACTCGATTGTTTCGGGCGGTTGTATTATTTCGGGTGCGACAGTGCGCCGTAGCGTATTGTTTAACGAAGTGCGCGTTTGTTCTTATTCGTTGGTTGAAGATTCAGTAGTGCTACCCGATGTAGTCGTGCTGCGCCATTGCAAAATCAAGAATGCGATACTTGACCGTGGCTGCATTATTCCCGAAGGCATGGTAATAGGTTATAACCATGATCACGACAGAGCTAAAGGCTTTAGGGTGTCGGAAAAAGGCGTGACTTTAGTGACCCGTGACATGCTAGGTTTGCCTGTAGGCTATGAATAGTGATTTGAGCATTAAAGTAAATTGATCATTAAAGTAAAAATGGCTTAGGTATAGGCAGCTTAATAAAAGCTGCACAGTTGAAGTAGCGGGAGTATCCAATTAATTGAAACAACGCATTTTGATGGTCGCGGCTGAAAACGGTGCCCTTGCGGGCGCCAAGGTTGGCGGTATGGCGGATGTCATCCGTGATTTACCCGCCGCTCTGGCGGGTGTTGATTTGTGCGCCGATGTGATCATGCCAAGCTATGGCTTTTTAACTGCGGTAGCGAATCAACCCCAAGATCTGGGTGAGTTAACTGTGGCCTTTGGTGGCCGATTGGAGCGGGTGCATGTGTTTTCCATGCCCCATCCCCATGTGCCAGAGGCGATGATTTATCTGCTCGAACATGCATTATGGCAATCCGTACCTGGGCAGATTTATAGCCAAGGCAGTGCCGAGCGTCCTTTCGCCGACGATGCGACTAAGTTTGCTTTTCTTTGCGCGAGCGTCGCGACAGCATTAGTTACTGGCCGAGTGCCTATGCCGGCTGTGCTGCATTTACATGACTGGCATGCTGGCTGCTTAGCCATGTTAAGAGCATTCGTGCCTGAGTTCAGTGCACTCAAAGACATTGAGTGTGTGTTCTCTATCCACAATCTTGCGCTGCAGGGGATACGTCCCTTAAGCCAAGATTCATCCTCTTTTGCGGCTTGGTTTCCCGAGCTGTTTGCCACTTTGACGCAGGGGCAAAAACAGCTGATCACCGATCCCCGTTATCCCTACTGTGTTAACCCTATGCGCATGGGCATAGTGCTGAGCGACAAAGTGCATTTAGTCTCACCCAGTTATGCCAAAGAAGTGTTGCAGCCCTCCAGACCCGAAGCGGGATTTTTTGGTGGTGAAGGGTTAGAGCAAGACTTACAGGCCAAGGCCAATGACGGCAAAGTGGTGGGGATTTTAAATGGCTGTGTATATTCGTCAGTATCGGATTTACCCGCTAAGCCACCTGCGCGTATTCAAGTACCCGAGTTCAAGCAATTGCTCAGTGCGATTGAAACTGCGTTAGTGCAATGGCAGGGGCATCAAACGCAAGTGAGTGGCGTGGACATGATCGCTTTTGCCCGCACCCAAGCCCATTGGCGTCAAGCAATGGCGGAGCAAGTACCGAGTCTGCTATTGACTTCGGTGGGCCGCTTGACCGATCAAAAAGTCTTACTGCTGCGCCATCAATTGTCCTCGGGTTTATCTGTGCTTGAGACCTTACTTAAAGCATTGAAGCAGACAAAACCGACGGCGCTGCTGATTTTACTCGGCAGTGGCGACGCATCGATTGCTAAGTCTTTTCAAGCGTTAGGGGCTAAATACGATAACCTATTATTTTTGCAAGGATACAACGAGGCGTTATCCGAAGCGCTGTATCAGCATGGCGATCTGTTTTTGATGCCAAGTTCCTTTGAGCCCTGTGGCATCAGTCAAATGTTGGCCATGCGCGAGGGACAGCCATGTTTAGTGCATAGTGTAGGCGGTTTAAAGGATACCGTTGAGGATGGCGTTAATGGTTTTGCTTTTAACGGCAATAGCTTAAATGAGCAAGCCGAAGCGTTTTTGCAAAGGTTGGTGCAAGCCATTGCTTGTTTCGAGGGAAAAACATGGCCACAAGTGCGTGCTGCGGCCATGGCACAGCGTTTTGACTGGCATTCTATTGCAGAGCAATATCGTCAACAACTCTATTGCAAAATGTAATGTGGTAAGTCCAAAGTGTGATGCGGCAAAGGGAATTAACGCATGATTTCTAAGTGATTCTGCTACACTTGTGGGGGAATGTTAAAATGGTATCAAGCCCCCTCATTTTTGGAGTCACTCTCTGAGTTATGGATAAAGGTATTCTCTTTCCGTTAGTACAAAATGCGGCTTTATTGCTGGCGTTGGTATTTTTGTACGACGTGATCCCTAAAAAACACCAGCGGCAGTATTTTTTACTGTGGCGCATCATTATTGGGATGCTGATTGGTGGCATTGGTATCACTATTATGAGTACGCCTTGGGTATATTTGCCTGGCGTTTTCTTTGATACCCGTTCGGTTATTCTCTGTATTTCTGGTCTATTTTTCGGTGGTTTACCGACCTTGGTTGCTGTCGTGATGACGGCGCTGTATCGCATCAGTATCGGTGGCGCTGGTATATGGATTGGCGTCGGCGTGATAGTGTCATCCGGTTTAATCGGGGTGATCTGGCGTCAATATCGTAAGTCTCTGTTAGCCAATATTTCAGGTGGAGAAATTTTTCTCTTCGCCTATGCAGTCCATATCGTGATGTTGTTGTGGTTCGTATTTTTACCCAATGGCATCGGAATGCCCTTACTTGAACAAGTCACCTTACCTGTGCTCACCATTTTCCCCATTGCGACTTGGCTACTGAGCCGCCTGTTGTCACGGCGTTTTGAGTTAGAACGTGATGAACAAATTCGCCTGCAGGACGATTTCCTATTTCGCAGCCAATTCAACGCGGGCAACATTGGTATTGCGATAACGGGGATTGACCAAAAGTGGATAAAGGTGAATCCACGTTTATGCCAAATGCTCAAATATTCAGAGGCTGAATTGCTGCGGATGACGTGGGCGCAAATCACCCATCCCGATGATTTAGAAACCGATGCGCTGAAATTTGAGCTCATGCTGCAAGGCGATATCGATAATTACGAGATGGATAAGCGTTTTATCGTTAAAGACGGCAGCGTGGTTTACACCCATATGACAGTCGCCTGCAAACGGGGGGGCAATAACGCCGTGTTGCTTGTTATTGCTGGATATTTAGATATTACTGCCCAAGCCTTTGCCGACCAAGAGGTACTTGCTAGTCGTGAGCAACTCGAACTGGTGCTGAGCAGTAGCGATCTTGGGGTATGGGATTGGGATATTCGTCATGATCGTATCGAACGTAACGCCCGCAGCGCCGATATTCTCGGCTGCGATGTGGATATGCTCAACGCCAACAGTCGCCAATGGATGGACGCGATTGTCGCCGAAGATAGGCCTAAAGTGTTGCATTCGATTGAGGCCCATATTCGCGGCGAAACGGCGCAGCATAAGATGGAATATCGTCTAAATACACTCAATCGCAAAGTACGCTGGATTTTAGACACGGGCAAAGTGGTGAGCCGTGACGCCAATGATAATGCTCTGCGGATGTGCGGAACCTATACCGATATTACCGACGCAAAACTAATCGAAGAATCATTGAAATTGTCGGCGCTGGTATACGACAACAGCTCAGAAGCTATGAGTGTACTCGATGAAAAGGGCGTGATCATTACCGTCAACGCCGCCTTTAGCGTGATGACCGGCTATCGCGAATTTGAAGTGCGGGACCAACATATTCGGCTGCTTTATTGTGACCTTAATGGCCGTGATTTTTACACCAAAATGAATAATGAAATCCGCGAGAAAGGCCAATGGCAGGGGGAAATGTGGCAGCGGCGCAAAAATGGCGAGGAATATGTCATCTGGTTAACCATCAATACGATTAATGATAAAGAAGGCCATCCCTATCGACGTGTTGCCCTGTTCTCAGACATTACCGATAAGAAGCAAAATGAACATCTGATTTGGAAACAGGCTAACTACGATACGCTGACGGGGTTGCCTAATCGGCGCATGTTGTTGGAGTATTTAAGCAGTGAAGTGAAAAATGCCGACCGCAATCGCAACCACTTTGCCTTATTGTTCTTGGATTTAGATTTCTTTAAAGAAGTGAATGACACCTTAGGCCATGCCATGGGCGATTTACTGCTGATAGAAACCGCGAGTCGTTTGAAATCCTGTGTGCGTGATGCCGACGTCGTGGCGCGTCTTGGCGGCGATGAATTTACTGTGGTGTTAAGTTCGATGGAAGACCATAAGGGGATTGAGCGCGTCGCCGAGAATATTTTGCGACGAATTGCCGAACCCTATGTGTTAGGGGAAGAAACCGCTTATATCAGCGTCAGTATTGGGATTACTTTATATCCCGATGATTCGACCAGTATTGAAGGGCTTCTCAAGCATGCGGATCAGGCGATGTATGCGGCGAAAGATCAAGGGCGTAATCGCTTCAACTATTTCACCCCATCGATGCAGGAATACGCCAAATACCGCATGCGCTTGATCCAAGACTTACGTCAAGCGGTCGTGAATAAAGAATTTGAACTGCATTATCAGCCGATTGTTGCCTTAGCAACGGGTGAAGTGACCAAGGCTGAAGCCTTGATCCGCTGGCATCATGCAGAGCGTGGTGCTGTGTCGCCTGCAGAGTTTATTCCTGTTGCGGAAGACACCGGCTTGATTGTTGAAATCGGCAATTGGGTGTTCGAGCAAGCCGCTCGCCAGAGTGCGGCGTGGCGTCATGAATTAGGGGTTGAAATCCAAATCAGCGTCAATAAATCCCCAATCCAATTTCGTGATGAAGGCACGCTGCTCAATGATTGGTTGAAGTTATTGCAAGATCTTAATATTACAGGCGCGGGCGTGTGCGTTGAAATTACCGAAGGCTTGTTATTGGATGCCAGTATGGGTGTAACCGAAAAACTACTGGCCTACCGCGATGCGGGTGTGCAAGTGTCGCTGGACGATTTTGGTACTGGCTATTCGTCACTTGCCTATTTGAAAAAGTTTGACATTGATTATCTTAAAATTGATCAATCTTTTACCCGCCATATCGATACCGATTCAAACGATCAAATTCTCTGCGAGGCGATTATCGTGATGGCCCACAAGTTGGGAATGAAGGTGATTGCCGAAGGTGTCGAAACCGATGCGCAGTGCCAAGTGTTGTTGGCTGCAGGCTGTGACTACGGCCAAGGTTACTTGTTCTCAAGACCTGTGCCTTCGGGTGAATTTAGCCAAAAATACTTACAGGATCCGCTTTTAGTCTCCCATGTCTGAGGAGATATTAACTTAGTGGCGATAATTGCCTATAAAAACGCCGCGGATTTTGCTAGACTCCGCGGCCCCGCGTTGGGGCATTGAGTATCACCTCGCATCAAAGTTTTACTACTTAGCTAAAGAGTCCCTATGAAATTTGAAACACTCGGTTTATCTTCTCCTATTTTGAATGCGATAACTGAGTGTGGCTATCAGCAACTCACTCAAGTGCAAGAGAAAGTGATCCCGCTTGCCTTTGAAGGCAAAGACATTATGGCCTGCGCCCAAACGGGTACAGGTAAGACGGCTTCCTTTGCTCTGCCTGTACTTGAAAAGTTGGCGGCTGATTCTTTAACAAGCGACAGCAATGATAAACCGATTTTACGCGCGTTGGTGATGACTCCAACCCGCGAACTTGCGATTCAAGTCTGCGAAAATATCCAAAAATACAGCCAGTTCCTACCACTGAAAACCTTAGCGGTTTACGGCGGCGCCAACATGAATCCCCAGCGTAAAGGGGTAGAGCAGGGCGTTGATATTTTGGTGGCAACTCCTGGTCGTTTATTCGATATTATCGGCCAATTCCAGTTAGATTTGTCGAGCGTTACCACATTAGTGATTGACGAAGCCGACCGTATGTTAGACATGGGTTTTGTGCGCGACATTGAAAAAGTGAAACGCTTAATTGCGCCGCAGCATCAAACCATGTTGTTTTCAGCCACATATAGCGATGCAGTCAAACAACTCGCCGAGAAAATGCTGAATGAACCTCAGTGGGTGAATGTTGCTGACACGACTACCGCATCCACAGTTGTGCAGGAAGTCTATCGCGTTGATAAACGTCGCAAAGCCGAGCTGTTGTCTGAATTGGTTGGCCGCAACAATTGGCGCCAAGTGCTGGTGTTTGCCAGCACGAAAGAAAGCGCCGAGCATTTATTACAAGAATTAAAGCTTGATGGCATAGCCGCAGGTGTATTCCACGGCGATAAAACACAAGGCGCCCGTAATCGGGTGTTGGAAGAGTTTAAAGCCGGTAAATTGCGGGTGCTGGTGGCGACCGATGTGGCTGCTCGTGGTTTAGACATTCATGCCTTGCCTATGGTGATCAACCTTGAATTACCTTTCCTTGCCGAAGATTATATCCATCGTATTGGTCGTACAGGCCGAGCTGGATTAACCGGCCGCGCGATTTCGTTTGTTTCACCTTCTGACGATGAAATGCTCGCTGAAATTGAAGCCTTGATTGAGCAGAAACTGCCCGTGTCGGTACAACCAGGTTATGAAGAAGGCACGCCTTTACCTGCCCGTTACCGTGATGCGCCCGCGGCACCGATTAAGCCGATTGGAAAGTGGAGCCATAAGGCGCCGCAGGATCGTACTATTGGTCAGTCTCGTCAGGGTAAGTACGCGAAAGGTAAAGCACAGGACAGCAAAGCAGGTGCAGATAAATCCTCTAGCCGTACTAAGCCAGCTTCTGGCTCAGGTAAGCCGTTTAATGCAACTAAACCTAAGTCGAATTTGGTGAGCAATAAGTCAGGTTTTGGCTCTCGCACCAATAAGTCAAAATAGGCTAAGTCAAAATAAGTTCAGTCAAAATAAGCTAAGCCCAACAATCAAGGCTAATAAGTGCAAAGTGCCTATTAGCTTAGCCGTTTAACGGTTGCCTAGTTTGTTGATTAGACTGTTGAATAGTCAGTTGCATATTTTGCTACATAGCCTGTCGCTATTCTAAAAGCGCATCCTCACCGATGCGCTTTTTGTTGAGCTTCAAAGCCAATACTTCTACACTCGAGCGCCAAGCTTTCTATTCGAGCGAGTTTCCTTATGATTATCAAAGCGATTCCTACCAATATCATTACAGGTTTTTTAGGTGTAGGTAAAACCTCTCTGATTAAGCAATTGCTGGCGACTAAACCCGCGGATGAAATTTGGGCAGTACTGGTCAATGAATTTGGTGAGGTTGGCATTGATGCGGGGTTACTTAATTCCTCCGATAACGGCATACAAATTCGTGAGGTTGCGGGTGGCTGTATGTGCTGCGCCGCGGGCGTTCCGACACAAGTGGCAATCAATCAGTTGATTGCGAAAGCGAAACCTGACCGCTTATTGATTGAACCGACTGGGCTTGGGCATCCTAATGAAATCATTAAAGTACTGAGTGCGCCCCATTATCAGAATGTGATTTCACTGCGTAGCACCCTATGTTTGGTGGACGCGCGTAAGATCCACGATCCTCGCTATCGCGAACATGCAAATTTTATCCAACAGTTGCAAGTGGCCGATGTGATCATCGCAACTAAGTCTGACTTGTATGATGCTGAAAATACTAAGTTACTCTATGAATTGCAGACTTATTTAAGCCATATTGAACGTACTGATATTCCTGTAGTGAGCCACTCTAATCAACAGCCTTTACCTAGCGCTTTGCTGGACTATCTTAACCAACCAAGGCGCGTGTCACTCAATATAAATGGGCATGCTAGCGCGGGCCTAAAGCTGGGCAGCCTACCGACGACGGCCCCAAGCTTGTTTCGTGCTGGTGGTTCTCGCTTGAGTGAGTTGAGCCTCTTTGCCGAAGGTGCAATCGAAGCCGCACTTGATTTTGATGATCGCGGTATAGTGCGAAAGCAGAATCAAGGTGAAGGTTGTTTTAGCTGCGGATGGGTGTTTGAACCGAGTCAAGAATTTGATTTTGATAAATTAATGGATTTTATTCAGCGGCAAGCTCAGTCATCCAATGTTGGGCAAGTGTTGCTTAGATTAAAGGCCGTGATGATCACTACTGATGGAATTGCGGGATTTAACTGGATTGACCATGAGTTTACTGTGGTTGAACTCGATGACATCCTAGATTCCAGACTAGAAATGATTACCATGGAGGAGGTTAATTGGGACGAGATTGAGCTGCAGTTGATTGCTTGTCTTAGCTAACTGAGTTCCCCATCACTCTTTATTACAGGTGTGAGCATCGCCAAGAGGGTCAGATTTAACGGGAATAATAAGGTTGGATCAGTAAGGCAAGGTCACGCGGTATTTTTGGCCGAGTGTCGTGAGTGTGCCATTTTGGATCATCTCCTCGAAGAAGCTGTCAAAACGAATTCTTAGCGGATCAAATTTAGCTTGTTTCGGAAAAGCCATAAAGCCGTCTCGCACATCGATTATCGGCATGATTGGCGTAATTGCTTTAGGGATTTTGATTTGGGCGAGCACAGCATTTGTATTGCGACTATTGGTGGCGAGTAAATCTAAATCACCCCGCGAAAGCCGTTCTATGCCACTTTTAATATCGACAAATTCATTGATATTTAATGATTTAGTTTGTTCAGTAAACCGTGTGCCATAACTCCAGCCCTGCATTTTTCCAATCCGTTGCGTTTTAATACTGGCATAGTCGCCATTCCACACTATTTCATTGTCTGCCCGAGCATAAAACACCATATCATCGCGGTAAAATGCCTTCGCCGCAAAAACCAAGTTGGTATTACGCTCTGGGGTATCGTAGGGACCAATAAGAATATCCGCTTGGCCACGTTCAACCATAGATATAGCGCGGCGCCATGGGGTAATTTGATAGTGAATGTTCACACTTTGCTGCTGGGCGAAGCGATTCAAAATATCGACACCTAAGCCTGTATATTCTCCATTGGCTTGTAGTTCGAAAATTTGACTGAAACTCGAACCCACTGCGAGCAGGTCTTTGGCCTGTGCAGTCAAGCAAAGGCTGCTGAGCGCCAAAAAGACGACCTGTGCAAAGCCTTTGCTGAGTATCATGGCATTCCTTGTGTGGTTTGAATGCGGGAGGTTAGAACACTGTCTCTCGTAAAAGCGGCGATATCGTTATGCAATTCACTAGGGTTAAGGTTAGCAAATTTTACTCAGATTTGATTGCACGTTAACATTTTAATGTTTTGAAATAAATGGAAGATTAATCGTAAGGGCATTAAGCCGTTGATCTTCAATCGATACATCATCCTATCCCTCAGCCTGCTTAGTTACGCCTAAAAGTTTCAATTTGTATCGTTTGTAAGTGAGAATGTGAAATGTATTTTTGTTATGCGTTTAAATCAGTTAAGGCCGAATAAAGGGGATTGGGGTATGCTCTGCCATTGATTGATTTATACGCCAATGCTGGGCGGTTTATTTGAGCGGGATGTTATGAAGCTGCAGGAAATAGATAAAACCTTGTATCGTAAAAATATGAATTTATTCATTGTGATTCTAGTTGTTAGCTTAGTCGTGTTATCGCTGATTTTTGGTACTGGACTCATTGCGCTGTTTGGGGCGACGCCTGTGCCAGGTGAGCCTACAGGTAATTTCCATTTGAATCTCTTAGGCGTGATTTTCAGCCTGGGTCTGTGTAGCGCAGTGATTTACAACTTGAAGGATAAATCCTTCTTCAGCGAAATTTATTATGTGTGGCAATTAAAGCAACTCCATAATCGTATCTATCGCAAGTTGATAAAGATTAAAGCCGCTGCGGCGCAAAATGACGTGAATGCTTTGATTATATTGCTGTTTTATTACACCAGTTTAAGACAAGTGTATGCACTCGATGATAATACGCTGACCTTACCGGCACTGACTCATGATCTCAATCGTTTGAATGCACAAATCGAGAGCTTAGGCCTATTGCTTTCGCCCGAACATTTTACGCCTGAACTGCTGACGCGTCCTTTCTGATACTGATGAGGCAAGATGAGGATCGCTCCTCACCTTGCCATCATCTAGCCCTTATCTTGTCTTTGTCGTCCTTGCCCTGAATGAGGTCAGCGAGTTTCACTTAGGCGGCTTGCTGGGCTCTTTGTAGTGTGAGCAACCACTTGCCATAGATGTAAATTCCTACCGCTGAGATAGTCCCTATGGCGGCGATGATGTACCACGCCATGCCAATGTTATGGCTGTGGTACAGCAATTGGGTGAGATCGTGTGCGTTTTCACCTGTGTAACTCACCAAGGTAGTAAAGGCTTCACCTTGAGGAATGGCGCTGACCTCAGTGCTGTTCATACCGCGCTCTAGCAATAAATCCCGCGAAAACAATTCCTTTGATGCATAAATCTCGTAGAGTTTAGGGCCAAAGTAGCCTTCTAATCCCCAGCCGATCCCTTGGGGCAACATCACAAATCCCAAGTACATGGCTTTTTTGCCTTCGGGAGCAATATTACCCATAAACTCGTTTTTCTTCGGGCTAATCATCATTTCGCCAATTGAGAACATGGCTATCGCGAATACGATAAACCATGCCGCATGGAAAGCACCGATAAACACAAAAGCTAAAATACTCAGCAAACAACCAATAAACATAGCGGTAGTAATACGGTATTTAGCCGTCAGCGCCGCGACGATAAAACAGCAGGTCATAATCAGGCCCGCATTAAGGTTGAGCATGCCTTCGGGCATCACCTTAGTGCCTTCGTTATTGAGGCCAAGCCAAAATTGCAGAATGCCGTTACTGGTGCCTTCGCTGCCAAAGAGGGAGGTGACGATTACGCTGGTATCGACCCATTCGGAAATATGGATAGGCAGCACATCGAATAAGGCATTGAACAAGAACCAAAATCCTGAAAAAACGAGCATATAGTAGATTACAATCGGCTTTTTCAACTCGCGCCAAGCATCACGCCACAGGGATTCTTGTTCGACTTCACCTGATTTTATTTGCTTATTGCGTTCCAGTCGCTCGGCTTTACCTGGCTCGGTATAGGTGAGTAAGAATAAGAAGTTGAGTGAGATAATCGCGGCGCAGGCGAAAAATACATTGTCCCACGACAATTGGCGCATATGCACGGCAACTAAGGGTCCGAGGAAACCGCCAATGTTTACAACTTGGTAAAAAATGCCCCAAGCCATTGAAGTGTTATTGCGATTAGTGGACAGCACTAAGGTGCCTTGAATGCCCGGTTTAAATATCCCTGTGCCTATGGCAAGGAGTAATGCACCGACAAGGAAGCCCCAAAAGCTGGGGAAGAATGCCATGACGAGATAGCCAAAGATTTTAATGATGGTGGAGCCGAAGATGGTTTCTTTGTAGCCCACTCGGTCAGACATGCCACCGGTGAACACGGGCACAAAGGTTTGCATGATCGCCCAGAGGGAAATAATAATGCCGTAGTCACTTAGGCTGATCCCAAGGCCGCCCGCAGACTCTGGCGCTTTAGCGTAAAGTCCTGCACTGGCTTTAACACCGTAGTAGGCGATACGCTCGACTAACTCCATACCGCCAACTAACCAAAACACATAACCTAAGCTAGTAATGGAGGCCCACATGCCGAGCTGTTTGACTTCTCGCAGATCGTTGCCTGCATTTGGACTATTCTGACTCATGTCCTTCCCTTATTATTGTTATTGAATTTATTTCTATTTAACCCATTAATTATCAAAAGCTTAAATTTATGAAGTTAATGATTTCATCTTGCTTAAATACGTTAATGGGCTTGCTTGAACGGATACTTTACCTAATTCGGCCTTAAACACCAAAAAAGTAGCAGAAAATGATGAATTAACCCACATCTGTTATTGAACTGTACTGAGTTTGTCATTTGGCTGAAATTGGACTGTTTCTGCTTAAGTCATTGTGATTATTAATCTTTATTGTTAATTATTCATAATGAACATGCTTTGAGTTCTCGCTATTTTTAGGTACAATCCATTGTCGCATTTTTGTTCACCCGATCATTTTTCTAGATAGATACGACTCTAGCCCCCCTTTTTGTGAGAAACGCTAATGACAGCAACAACATCTAATCATGCTCCTGCGGATATGAGCTTGCTCGAGGAGCCGATTGCGAAGCTTTTTTGGCGCTATACCATACCCACCATAGCCTCTATGTTGGTCACGGGCGTATATGTGACAATTGATGGCATCTTTGTTGGCCACTATTTAGGTGAAACAGGGCTGGCGGGGATGATGCTAGCTTACCCTGTGGGCGCGATTTTATACGCTATTGGCGCCATGATAGGTATGGGTAGCGCGGCATTAGTGTCAATCAATCTTGGCCAAGGTAATGTAGTCAAGGCCCGTAAACTACTGGGTAATGCCTTTACGTTATGTTTATTAACGGGATGCTTTTTTGCCCTTGTTGGTGGGATATTCTCGCGAGATATTTTGGTTGCCCTTGGGGCGCAAGGGGAGATGCTCGAAAATGCTAACGAATACTTATTCTGGTATTTTGCACTGTGTCATTTCCCCATAATTTCAATGACCTTCACCACACTGCTGCGTAATGATGGCAGGCCATCCATGGTGACTTGGGTGCTGATTTTGGGTGGTGTATTAAACACTTTCTTAGACTGGCTGTTTATTGTGGTTTTCCCCTTTGGTTTAGCAGGTGCAGCGATTGCGACTATGTTGTCGCAGGCGGTAACGGGGCTTTTGTGTTTACAGCATTTTTTCAGTCCGCGCACTCAGCTTAAAATCACTTTTGAGCAGATGAAGCTCAAGCTCGATAATTGCCTTAATATAGCCCGCGTTGGTTTCCCCAGCTTTTTGATGAATCTGTATTTGTCGATAGTGTTAACCCTGCATAATACGGCTTTTTTGTGGGTTGGCGGTCCATTACATGTGGCGGCCTATGGTGTGGTGAGTTACACAGAAGCGTTTTTCTATCTGATTTTTGAGGGCATTGCGCTTGGTACTCAACCCATTTATAGCTTTAACGCGGGAGCTGGGCGCTTTGACAGGGTAAAACAAGCGCGCAATATTGCCTTTGGTATGACGTTACTCACCGCAGCCTTAGGTTTAGCGCTGATTTATTCTCGCCCTGAATGGTTAGTGTATTTGTTTGCCGGTGATAATCCGAATTTAACACCAGTGGCGATTGAAGGTATGCGCTGGTATTTTTGGGGCTTGCCTATGGAAGGCTTAATCTTAGTTGGTGCGAGTTTCTTCCAAGCGATTAATTGTTCGAAACAAGCTTCTATGCTGACGGGCGCTAAGCTTATTCTTATCGCTGCGATCATCTACTGCTTTGCATGGGCGTTCGGCGTGATTGGTGTGTGGGTGTCGCTCGCGACCTGTAGCACTATCTTGACGATATGGATGTTTTACGCCATGAAGCGAGTCGAGGCACGTCTGCATTAATCCTTGCTTTGGTTTGTATTGGTTTCGCCTGATTTATTGACAAGACAAGGGGCGAGGCAAGTAACCTGTAGCCGGGGCATAAGTGTTTAGTTTTACGTAAATTTTACAATTGGGGTGATTAATGGCCCCGATTGTAATTGCCTACATATCTTTCGTCGTTAAACATGACTTAGGGCTAGCGTGGGATGATGGCCTCTGGTACATTTCGCTGGTTTAATCTGCAATCAAAAATGACTTATCCAAGCGTGCTGTTGAGCCGAGGCTATAGCCCTCAATTAACAGACTGAGTTCGCTTAGGCTTTTGGGTCGATTGATTGTTGATATGACTGGGTATTGAGCCGAATGACTCGCTCGTTGATTTTAGTAATTTATGTTTTATGAGGCCCTTATGCGCACCACTGCAGTCATTTCTATGCTGTTGCTTGGCGTGTTAACGACAGTTAATGCCAGTGCCAAAGAGAATGAGTTAGTGTTTGCCAGCGACTTCGAAGGCAATCGTTTATCTCAACCTTGGTCGTGGATCATGGGTTGTCAATTTGAAGGCGCTGAACCTCACACAGGTGAAAGTGCGCTGCTTTGCGTCGAAGGCAATAGCAGTATCGTCAGTAAGTACCCTATTTCTGAAGCGGGTCTATTAGAGTTTTGGGTCAAAACCCAGAATACTCAAACCCAATATCGAATCAATGTATTGACCTCTCCGGTATTAAAGCTCGATGCCCAGTGGCAGCATGTTGCTTTAATCGATATCACCCCTGGGGCTAACGAATATTTAGCACACCGAGTGTCTATTGATGATCCGAGTCGCCAATATATCCGTCTTGATATTGAGGCCATTAATGGCCCTATCAGTTTGGACGATTTGAGCTTAGGTAAAATTCGCCTTGATATGGCCCTGCAAAAAAATGAGCAGAAAATTATCGGCGGGATTTTAGATAAGCTGAAAGCTGACAAGAATTACGAAGTGCAGTCTGAGTCATTTCGTACTTTAGGTAAAAATTATGCCGCCCAGCTCGAGAGCCAAAGACAATACCTCGAGTATTCGAATGCTATTTATTCAAGTATCACCTTTGTGTTGGCGACGTCTGAGCGCAATAAAATGTCTAACCCTATGGGATATAACACCTTTAGGTCGGTTTTAACTGACGCTAAACGTGTGGCATCGCCTCTCCAACAGGCGCGTTTAGGCTCTATGGTGAAACCCTTTGGTGACTTGGCTACTGCCACCTTAAACGTGGTCAGTGCCGGTGCGTATTCTGCCTTTGCCGAACCCTTTAAGTCATTCTTAGCTGCGACTTTTGATCGTTCTAATTATGACAACAGTGACTTAAGCCGTAGTGATAAAAAGTTTGCTGAAGAAAATGGCCTGAAAATTTATCAGCAGGCCGAACGGTTTATGTCTGAAATCGAAAAAGAACTGCAACAAGTCACTGCACTCGACAATGATTTAGTCAGTATGCAGAAGAACTTAGATAATTTCCGTAAGGATCTCGACAAGCATCTGCGCAGTTACTTACAGCATGCCAGTATTGCCCGCACACCTGAAAATTACAGCCGAGTGATGAGTAAAGACGAGCAGGCACGCGCGCTGGTGATTGCCGAGGCGAGTGCCAATATCAGTGCTAAAGCTGAGGCGCTATTGGCTTCGAACAGCAATGCAGAGTTAGTGCAGTACATGATTAAAACCACTGAGAAGATTGATGAATTTCAAGAGTTCAAGGAACGTTTTAATCAGATCACTTCGGCCATGCTGACCTTCTACGACAAATTTGAGCGCTCAATTGCCGCCGAGCAAAACCCCTTTACCGATCCTAGCGATCGCGCCGTGTGGGAGCAGCACGCCAAAAGCGCCCGTAACTACATTCGCCAGTCGAAGGAAGCGTTCACTAAGGCCTTTATGTAAAGGATTGTTGTAATTAAGTGGTAGTAACGGCCTAAAATTATGGCGATTTTTCTATTTTAGGTTTGGAGTTATCAAGGATAAAACAGGTAGTCAGAATCATTTCTGTTAGTGGGCAAGGATGATGAGTAAACCCTATACAACAACTCGGTTTGACACAGATACCGCCACAATGGCGATATTTGATCCCGCGGCATTAACTCATCGCTGTGAAGATACGGCTGATTGGTGGTCTGTGCCGAGTGACGAAATTTTGGAAATCAATCAAGGTCATGTGCTATTCGTAGGACTTGGCGCCGATGGCTGTTATGAGGTTGAAATTTTCCGTAAGCTAGGTGAGGCTGGGCTCAATTCGAATTATCTCTCTGCAAACTTAACAATATTGTCAGGGTGCCTGTATATTGGCGCCGCCGAGCAAGTTCCAGCAGGAGATCTTGGGCCTGAAACAACCTATGGCGGCGCTTTAATTTATGCTGTGCGAGGGAATATTGAGGTGAGAGTGTATCGGCTTACACCCCATAAACTGGTGGTTGAATATGAGTCAACCTCTGAAGATGTACTAAACGAGTTTACGTCTAGCCCATTACTTTAAGCGGCTTACTTTATTCGCTACCATTTTTAATCCCTATACGGGCTGTTAAACACCAAAGGTAACTTGCTAATCATCAGGAGTAAAAAAGCAATTTAACATTATGAGTTCTATGATGAATAATACTAAATGGCGCGAATGTATGACGCTGTTAGCTTCTCGTCCTGTGTATTTGCAACTACAGTTGGTCGGTGAAGAGGACTTTCCTCTCGATTATGAAGCCTCAAATCAAGTGTTATCCGAGATCATGGCTACTGATTGTCTTTTTGTGCAAAGGTGTATTCGCTATAAATCCATTAACGCGATTAGAATTGCGAAAACCGTTTTTCCCGCCGGTTTGGCGGATGACAATGTATTTCTGCTTGCTGAATTAAAAATCAGATTACAGCAACTCGGCCAGTTACCACTAATTGAAGACGATCAGTTTATTGTTATTCATGGCTATCATGACCTCATGGTTTGTTGAATCCAGAGCATCTACACTGGCTTACAACACACACCATATCTTAAGTTCGCTCTGCGATGGAGTTCATAGACTTCACAACCTAACAATGGCTCAGTTCTATTAAGAACTGCGCCAAAACGCTCAAAGTAGTCTTCATTAACTTGTTTTGCACTGATAAGTGGTACTTCAATACTGACATCTACACGACCTTTACGTATCAACGCTGGGTCAAGATTATCAGGATGATTTGTGGTCATGATTACAAGGCAGTCATCAAGAGGAATGATTCCGTCTAACGCGTTTAGAACGCCACCTAAAGTGAGTGGTGGGTTATCTACATTGCTTTCAGCAGTACGTGATACCGTAGCCTTTACACAGTCACAGTCCTCTATTAACAACATAGCTCCGGGTGGTACCTTTCTAATCGCCTTATGAATAGTGGCATCATTTACAGTCGATAGATTCAATATGTATAGATCGCGATGATACTCAACAGCTAAGGCTCTCGCTATACCCGTCTTACCCGTACCCGTTTTTCCATGTAACAGTATGGTTAGCTTACTTACAACCGATTTCCCTCTACTTGCGAAGTTATCAACTTCTCCCATCAACTTCTGCTTAAACCCTTCATCTAGCACTAATTCACTAAAACCCGATGATTTCAATGTGCCATAGCGACACCATTCGGTTTCTTCGAAAATATTCACTTTCGGCTCGGTAGAGATGTCTCCACGAGTATCTTCTAAAAAACGATATAGTTTATCTTTTGCCCACCATGGTGCACTTACAGTAATAGTATCGTATGCCATCGTACTATCGACCTTAGATCGGGTAGCCAACATGAAACAACCACCGTATTTAAACAGGTGCATACCGTAGCCGATAGACTTAACACTGACACGCCCGTCGTAACTCACACTATAGTCATAGTACACAGCCTCAGAGATAGAGCGTGAAAAAAACGGAATAGTAGTATTACTGATCAAAAAGGACAGTTTATTGAATACCTCTGTGCGCGCCTGATGACTATCGTCTATAGTGAGCCGCACAAACAGCAGACTACTGAGCCAACTTAACAGCTTCGCGGGGACATCTTTTAGCATATAGCCTACGAGTCCAATTAACGTTAATGTTAATACTCCAACAATGACAGCCGTCAACAAAGGATCACCATTGGTGAGCGCCTTTATTTGTAGTAATACCTCGTTCATTTACTCACCTTTACTATAAATGCCTAATAGACATAGTCGAGAATACAGCCAACCGAGTCGAGGATACTACTAAGGTATCCTCAGTATGTGCGCTATCGCACGTGGTTAAAGCGACTTGATAAAGATCCCCTACTTATCACTAGCGATTGCCATAGGTCGTAGCAATATCACATTTTAAATCAACATCTTAATATTGGATTGATATTTAAGTGTTCACTAACGTATGCAGATAAATGTCAGAGATGGCGCCGTTCATCAAAGAGCTGGACGGGGCGACCCTGCATCCGCGGATTGACTTGAACAACATCCGTGTTTAACTACCAGTTCGCTATCTGATAGGCAGGACGCCTGAATGTCGTGCAATGCAGGGATGCATGAGAACGACCATGGCTCTCGTTCATAAGCTTAGAGGCCCTAGGTTTCTATTCACCGAGTCGGCGAGTGAATGCCATGGCAAGCCTGTAAACTGCTCGTCAATAAACGTTAATTGGTAAGCTGTGTTAGTGGTTTATCAGCCTACAACTCAAATATCATTCAGCGAAGTCTCAATAAGAAAGCCGCTAATGAAGGCGGCTTTCGTGTTCGATTGTCCTGTAACCCTTGAATTTTCTCGGTTACATTAAATCTCGAGGCATTAGAGCAAATACACGTTCAAGCTGCAGGCGCCGTGGGCACCGACGACGAGGGCTTGTTCGATATCGGCGGTTTTTGATGGACCCGCGATAAACACCCCGAACTCACCTGAGGCTAACGTGATTTCTTTAGCTGCCTGATGTAGGGTCGGCACAATCTTATTCGCTGGCAGGGCTAAGATCAGGTTTTCACAGATAAAAGGCGTGACTCTGTGGCCTAGATTCTTATTGTTCACCCAAATGGCACCGTTTTCGGCAACGCCAATGTCACCTGGGATCACTGCATAATCTATGTTTTTGAGCTCGTGGGCAGTGGGTGGCATTTCACGGTTTGCCGTGACACCCTCTACAAGGGAGATGACCTGTAACCCTTGGGCGATATGTTCATCGACTTTGGCTTGCAGGGCGACTAAGCCACCATCTTTATGCAGCGTACCCGCGACAGTATTGAGGTTGGTCTCGAACTGGCCGACGAGATTTTCGACCCTTGGCGTCACATCTATGCTTGGCATAGGATGATTTGTTAAGGCCGACAGTTTGAGCGCATTGAGAATTTCAAGTTTACTAGACATCTTATAGGCTCCTGTGTTTCTTAAACCAAGCTTCGAAGCTGGAGTTCGGGGCGACGGGCAGTTCACGGTATTTACCCCATGCACCGCTAAAGGGTTTTAACAGACTACCCGGTAGAATGCGCAGCGCAGTTCTCGCCATACTCATAGAGCAGTTCAGCATGGTTTCGCTTGCCATAAATTTACCCACTAATGGCATGTAACTGTTTTTGCCATAGGGGAGTTTTCCGGCTTCAGCCTTAAGGCGTCTGTGGTGGAAAATAATCTTATCGAGCGGCACCTTAGTTGGGCAGATATAGGTACAGCTGCCACACAAGGTACAGGCCCAGGCAATCGAGTTAGTGTCATCAATCTTAGCGCCCACTGCGATACCAATTGGGCCAGGGATGGTGTAGTTGTAGCTGTAACCGCCGGAGCGACGATACACAGGACAGGTATTGAGGCAACCACCACAACGAATACACTTCAATGATTCTGCGAGGATTTTATCCTTGAGCATCTCAGTGCGGCCATTGTCGACGATAATAATGTGCATCTCACCTTCGGGCTGTGGGCCACGGTAAAAGGCGCTATAAGTCGTGACAGGTTGGCCAGTGGCGTTGCGCGCTAGTGTGCGTAGCAAGACGGCTGCGCTATCGATATCGGGCACCACTTTGTCGATGCCCATTGAATGCAACTGCAACTTAGGCAGGTTAGCACCCATGTCGGCGTTGCCTTCGTTCGTGCAGACCACCACGGCGCCTTTATCGGCAATCGCCATGTTCACGCCTGTCATCGCGGCATCGGCGCTAAGGAACTGTTCACGCAAGTGGGCACGGGCGGCACGGGTTAAATACAAGGGATCGGCTGCCCCTGCTTTAGTGCCGAGTTTCTCATGGAAGAGTTCGCCGACTTCTTCCTTTTTCATATGGATAGCGGGCACGACTATGTGTGATGGTGGCATTTTGGCGAGCTGAATAATCCGCTCACCTAAGTCGGTATCTATGACCTCAATGCCACGTTGTTCTAAGTACGGATTGAGGTGACATTCCTCGGTCAGCATAGACTTAGACTTCACCAACTTTTTGACTTTATGGCGGGATAAAATGTCATGCACGATACGATTGTGCTCTGCGCCATCTTTCGCCCAATGGACTTGTATGCCGTTGGCGATACAGTTTTGTTCAAAGGTTTCAAGATATTGAGCAAGATGGGTTAGCGTGTGGAGCTTAATTTCTGAGCCAAGCTGGCGCAGTTGTTCCCATTCTGGGATGCAACCCGCGGCGCGGTCGCGTTTTTCTCTGAGCATCCATAGCGCTTTTGAATGCCAGTCGACACGGGTTTCGTCGCGGCAAAAAATATCGGCTTTATGGGCATGGACTTGGGAGCCATTAGCTCCGTGATTATGATTGTAAGCCATGGTGAGTCTCCTAGAGCGCGGCGTTTAGCACTTGCGCTATGTGGCGAATTTCAATCGGCAATTGCTGTCTGCGGATCATGCCATCGAGGTGCAGCAGGCATGAGGGATCAAAACCCACCACATACTCAGCACCCGTTGCGGCGTGGGCGTGGGCCTTGTCTTTGCCCATCTTGGCCGACACTGCGCCTTCATCGACGGCGAAGGTGCCACCAAAGCCGCAGCATTCGTCACGGCGGTCTGGATACACTATGTCTATGCCGGCAATATTGGCCAATACAGCTTCGACTTTGTTGAATCTTGGTCCCATTTGCTCACTTGGGGTGGCAAGGCTTAACATGCGAATGCCATGGCAACTTAGTTGCAGGCTTACCTTGTGCGCGAAGGGCTTGGTAAAGGCGGGAATCGGCGCGATATCGTGCAAAAACTCTGTGAGTTCATAGAGTTTGTTGATCACAGCTTGTGCTTCTGGGCTGCTATCAAACTCGTGGAAGTTTTCTTTGGCGGCCACTAAACAAGAGGCGGCAGGGCAAACAATAGCGTCGCATTCCACTCCTTTAAAGGCGTTGAGCAATTTAAGAGTGGTACTGCGTGCTGCATCGAAGCAACCCGAGTTTGTCATCGGCTGGCCACAGCATGTTTGACCCGCGGGTAGAATCACTTGGTGCCCGAGTTTCTCTAATAATTCCAAGGTGGCAATCGCGACCTCTGGCATCATTTGATTGACTAGACACGGGATGAAAAGGGCGATTTTCATTGTGTTTTCTCTTTCTTGTTAGTGAACGACATTGCCTTGCAGTGTGACCCAATATCCACACTAATGCTAAGGTAGTTGATCAAATATAGGCCTATCTTAGCGGAATAAGTAGCCCTAATTTAGTAAATGAGCTTGTAGATTTTTTCAAAAATGAGAATATTTTAACTTGATGATTATATTGATTTTAAAATGTATTTATTCAGGTTTTAAATTCTCAAAAAATACTTAATGACAAATAAATGAGAATAGTTCGCTTATATAAACAAACGGGGCTAAAAATAGCCCCGTTGTTTACTACTGTCATACCAGATTAGCGGCTGCACTCTTCGAGCAGATAAGCTAAGTGGCGGTAGGAAATGCCGCTGTGTTGGGTCAAACCGACTTCGCACATACGGTTGGCGTAATAGCCTTCCTTAATCTCGACAGGAATGAGCTTTTTGATATTACGCAGTGCGCTGGCGTTGATTTCAGGCTTATACAAGCCTTTTTCACCCGCGTAACCGCAGCAGTCAATTCCCGCAGGTTTGAGCACTTGTGCAGAGCAGGCATCGGCGATTGCTTGCATCTTAGGTTCAAGTTTCATCTTGCGTGCGCTACAACCTAAGTGCAGTGCCACATTGACTTTTTTGCTGATGTTGAGCTTAGTCAGTAGCTTGTCGTGCATAAACTCAACTAAGTCGATAATTTGTACTTTTGGATTACCTGACAAAGTGCGGTAGGTGCAAGACAGGGCATCGACGATCACTGGCAGCTTGCCACCATTGGTCATCTTGCTCACGGCATCGATAAGTTCTTGGCGTTTGGCATCGGCGTTTTTAAAGTCGCCCTTAGATTCCCACATCTGGCCGCAACATAAATCGCGGGTTTTTTCTGGCGTGATGACGTTATAGCCAGCACGTTCCAGCAGCGTGACGACCACCTCTGGCAAAGTGCGGTTATCGGGATCTTTTGGCGTCGGACCAAAGGTTCTGCCGCCACAGGCTGGGAAGTAAACCACTGTTTCTTGGCCAACTTTAGCGGGAGATGGTTTTGGCAATTTGCCGCCTTTCGGGAAATCGGGGTTCCAATAAGGCACTTCTTTTGAAATCAAACGGCCGGTTTTCATTAGGGCACTGGTAATGTTATCGCCAGTGATCTTGTGGATCACGCCAAGCATGTCAAAACCTGAACTGATAACCTGGTTAACTGCGCCAAAGTGTTTGGCTTGGAAATCTAAGACTTTTTGTTCAGTAGTGCTGATGTACGGCGTGCGCAGTTTACGCACCAGTTGGCCCATGCTGTTATCCACTGGGCAAGCAATAGTACAAAGCTGGCAGGCGGCACAGGTATCAACTACATCGTATTTAGCGGCGGCGCGCATTTCTGCTGCGGCGGCTTTATCACCGGATTGTTCTAAACGTTCGATTTCACGCAGAGTCGCAATACGCTGACGAGGTGAGAAGTTGAGTGCCGATGTTGGGCAGGTTTTTTCACAGAAACCACATTCGATACATTTATCAACAAAATCATCGACCACAGGGCAGGGCTTGATGTTTTTAACGTGGACATTGCTATCGTCGTTAAGAATAACGCCTGGGTTTAGAATGCCTTGTGGATCAAATACTTGTTTGATGCTCTTCATCAAAGTGTAAGCATCTTGTCCCCATTCTTTTTCGACGAACGGCGCGACAGCACGGCCAGTACCATGCTCGGCTTTCATTGAACCGTCGTACTTGTTAATCACCATGTCGGCAATATCATCCATAAAGGCATGGAAACGATCGATATCGGCTTGAGTCGAGAAGGTGGGGGTAATGATAAAGTGGAAGTTCCCCGCAAGAGCATGGCCATAAATACAGCCTTCAGGGTAACCATGTTTATGGAAAAGCTCAGTGATATCGTGCGCCGCAGCAGCAAGGTGCTCTAGTTCAAAGGCTACGTCTTCGATGATAACTGAGGTTCCCTTTGGACGCTCACCACCTACAATCGGGAACAAGCCTTTGCGCATTGCCCAGTATTTGTCATAAACCGCTGGATTAGTACTAAATTCCATTGGGCGGATAAAGTCAAAGCCGGCGAGTTTCGCGGTGACATCTTGAGTATAATTTTCTAAGGTTTTGTCGTCATCAGCACGGGATTCTATCAGTAGAATAGCGGATAGGGCCGGTAATTCTGATAACCAATCTGGCATGCCAGGCTTGCCCGTTACTGCTTTGATTGATGGCCAATCAAGGAGTTCAGCAGCAGAAACGCTTTCACCGTTTATCAGTGGTATGGCTCGTGCGGCATCTTCCATATTATGGAATACGGCCATAGCTGAGGCTTTAAATTTAGCCTCATTCACTGTGTGATAAGTGACTTCATTAATAAAGGCTAAGGTGCCTTCCATCCCCACCATTAAGTGGTTGATGATGTCAAATGGGTCGGTAAAATCGAGTAACGAATTGATGCCGTAGCCGGTGGTATTTTTAATGGAATACTTTTTACGAATTCTGTCCGCTAACACTGTGTTATGGCGAGTCATGTGCGACAGTTCTGTCAGCGCATCCAGTATTTTTCCATGGGATTTAACAAAGGCAGCTTTTGATTTTTCACAGCCTGTATCGAGTTCAGTACCATCTGCAAAAAGAAGTTTCGCGGAAGCGATAGTTTGGTAACTGTTTTGCGCAGTACCACAGCACATTCCCGAAGCATTGTTTGCCACAATACCACCAATTTTGGCGGAGCCTATGGTGGCGGGATCGGGACCAATTTTGCGGTTAAGCGGCGCGAGTACGGCGTTAGCGTCGGAACCAATGACAGCCGCACCTAAGGTGATTTGTTTGGCATCGCTACTGACTTCAATCTTTCTAAAACCATCATGGCCAAGGATCAACAAAATACCTTCACCGATAGCTTGGCCAGATAAACTGGTTCCAGCGGCCCTAAACGTGACGGGTGCATCATGCTTACGGGCAACGGCTAATGTGAGCTTTACCTGTTCTAGGGTTTCTGCATGGACAACCACTTCTGGGACTATCCTGAAGTAGCTTGCATCGGTGGACCAGGCAAAACGGCGAACGGGATCATCCGTCACGGGATGATCACCTAATTGCGTTCTTAGATCATCGATGACCAGTTTATAGTTAATCGACATAGCATCACTCTCTTTATTAATAGATTAAAGCCGAAGTCACTGGGAGTGACTTCGGGCATTCAATAAAATAAAACGGCTTAGAATCCACCCCACAGGGTAGCTATTGTGCCCGCCAGTAAGGCATAACCAATGGCAACAGGCATTGTTTTACGGATAATTTCTGATTCTCTACCTGCCATACCCACTACTGTTGCAGCGGCAACCACGTTCATTACGCACATCATGTTACCGGCGTTTGCACCGATACCTTGTAGTGCCAATACCAGTGTGTGGTTCATGCCAATATTGTCGGCCACGCTGTATTGAAGGCTGGAGAACATCATGTTTGAGAAGGTGGCTGAACCCGATAAGAAGGCACCAAAAATCCCCACGATAGGCGCCATCCAAGCCCACACTGCGCCCATGGAACCTGCCAACATATCCGCTAAAGCGACAGGCATTGAGGCAAGACCTGCACCATTCGCGCCTGAGTTTAAGAAGATTTTCACCATAGGCACTGATGCGCCTAATGAAATAATGGTTGGCAACATGGACTTACATGAAACACCGACCGTTTGCTGAATCGCAGGGCTTTTCATTTTGAACAGGAAGAAACCTAGAATACACACGGCAACAAAGAAGGCACCTGGTGCATATAAGGTTGCGAAGCTGGCTTTAAGCTCAGTGCCCATTAGGCCTGTCCAGCTGATGTTAAAGCTTGATAACCATGCTTTTAACGGTGCCACTGTACGCGACAGTACCAAAAGCGCAGCCATGATGATGTAAGGTGTCCAAGCGGCAATTTGGGAAAACTTAGCCGTTGTTTCGACTTTTCCGCTTTCTTGACTGTCATTCTCTGCGAAATCATTCCATGGCGTTTTAGGCAGTAAGTAGCCTTTACGCGCAACGGGGATCACTAAGGCCATACCGATCAGTGAACCGATAACCGAAGGGAATTCTGGGCCTGCAAGGTAGTTGATGATCCATGCGGGGACGGTAAAGGCAAGACCTGAGAAAATCGCAAATTTCCAAATTGCTAAGCCTTCCTTAAAGGATTTATTGCGACCAAAGAATCCTGTCAGCATGGTCACCATTACGAGAGGAATTAATGAACCTGTGATTAAATCGATAGTGATCATATGCATGACGATATATCGAGCATAACCAGCATAGTTACCGCCATGGGCAGCAAATTGCTCCGCCGCCATGCTCACGCCACCTTGGATCAGACCCTGTTCCATCCCAAAAAGTACGGGTAGACCAATCGCACCGAAGGATACACAGGCCGAGTCAGCAATTAAAGCCACGACAGCTGCGGCAACGGGTGGTACACCAAGCAATACCAGTAGTGGTGCGCCAATGGCTGCGGGAGTACCAAAACCAGCACTACCTTCAATAAAGGCACCGAATAACCAACAGATGATGATGACTTGTACACGGGCATCGGCACTGATGTTAGTAAACCCAGCACGGATAGTGTCCATGGCACCTGAGTATTTCAGGGTATTGAGTAGGAATACGGCACCAAAAATGATAGTTAACGGTGTGATGGCTGAGAGCAGTCCTTCGAGGACCGATGCCGCCAGTAATGTGGTATCCATTTGCCAAATAAACACGGCGGCGAGCGCTGTGATTATCATGGAGATAGGCATAGCCTTAGATGCAGGCATTCTGAGTAACACTAGAAATAGCATTACACTGAGCACTGGCGTCAAGCTAGCGAGGAGTTGAAGTATTGTCATGCTTGCCTCTTCATAAAGTGGTCTGTCTTATTATTGATATTAGGATTTTTCATCTGCCTTCATGTCGACTTCCCAGACCAATAAATCAGCAGTTAATACTGCAAGTACTTACGGTCTCGACATTCTGTGTTGTGTACTAGACGCTATTGTGAGCTTGACTAATATGATCTAGATCATCTTGGCTGTTATATGAAATGCTAATTTACAGTGCTGCGGGGTGCTTCTCTCGGGGGATTTTCTTATATGTGACAATGATCACTTAGACTGTTGGGTGTATATCTACTTTGGTTATATTAAATTAAATTTGTTGTTTTTCTGGTTATTAAAAGTAGAGCTATCACTCATATTCATCGTCATTATTGCAATTAACTGATCCATTTATTTCATTAATAGTCTGTTATTGGTTTTTTCAGTCATTTTTAAGGTGTGATTAAGGTCGCATAGATTGTTGTGGCTGGATTAACTCATTTACTTCTATTTTTATCAAGCTATTGTAATATTTGCCTAATATGTCCATTTTGGAATGGTTTTTTATAGTGATCTAGAGCACCTTTTAGAATGGTGGGATTTTATTGTGATGGATATCACTTAATGAATTTTACTTTAATATGAAATTTTATAACCATTGTTTAATTTAATTTCAGTTTATTTGAGCGAACAGCCAGCCAAAATATTCAAGTATATTGAGAGAACAACAGAAAAGTTGAAATAAAAAGTGACCGCTTCTAATGGGTTAAGAGGGGAAATTGAGAGAACAGGGTGAAATTGAAGCCGAAATTTTAAGTAACAAAACTAAAAAATACTGTTTGAACTTTTATCAAACTGGTTAGTGTCATTAATGCTTAAACGCCATTAATGCGAATATTAGTCGTTTGTGAGAAGTGCTAAAAAGTTCACCAAAGACTGTGCAGGGGAAAAGATAAGGCTTTAATCGCAACCTTCTAGGTTAAATTTACAAAATAAAAAAGAGACGTGATATGTCTCTTTTATTGGTGATTTAGCCCAAAGATACAGACTTAAAACAACTTGCTGCCCCAGCCTAATTTGGTCCGCAGCACGTGGAAATAGTTGTGTCCTTTAGGATGAATAAGCCGTAAACGTTCAGAGCTGCGGCGCACTATGATTTCATCGCCGGGTAACACGGCTAAATGCACGTGGCCATCACAGCTGACTTCGAGGTTTTCGCCATTTTCAGGTGACACAACCATTTTTATGGTGCTGCACGCATCGACAACAATCGGGCGGCACGACAAAGTGTGCGGGAACATAGGTACTAAGATTAGGGCCTGTAAATTAGGCGTCAGAATAGCGCCGCCAGCGGAGAGGGCGTAGGCCGTTGAACCGGTAGGCGTTGACACTATCATGCCGTCGGCACGTTGGCTGTACATGAACTGATCGTCAATATAGACCTCAAACTCAATCATGTGGGCAATTTTACCCGGATGGAGTACGGCTTCGTTGACGGCGGTGTTGCTCGCCTTGAGCATACCGTGGCGATAGACTTCGGCTTCGAGTAAGAATCTATGCTCGGTATCGAACTCTCCATCGAGTACCTTGGCGAGCGCCTCTTCGAAGGCATCGGGCGGCAGATCGGTTAAAAAGCCTAAATTGCCGCGGTTAACCCCAATCACGCCTAAATCGAAGCGGGCTAATACCCTTGCCGCGCCGAGCATGTTACCGTCACCACCGACGACTATGGCTAAGTCGCAACGCGCGCCAATTTCTAGTAAATCGACCGCTATGATATTGGGTCCTAATTCGGTAGCAACACGCTCTTCCACTAAGACTTCAAAGCCCTGCATTGTCAGCCAATAATGCAGACGCTTTAAGGTTTGGTTGGTCCCTTGGTGGTGAGGTTTGCCGATAAGGCCGATAGTATGAAACTTTGTGGTCATATTTATGCTAGATCTGGCCTTAGGCCTTGAAACGTCAAAATTGATCCCCATAATATGCCCAGAGTATTTCAGAAACAAAGCATTTTTAGCTGGAGTGAAAATGAGCAACGAATCGATTAAAGCAGAACAGGATCTGATCCAAGAGGGTGTAGAGTCTGAAGTATCTACCGCAGAAGCAAGTCTGATCGATGAGCTTACCCAGGCCAATTTCCGTATTGAAGAGCTGGAACAGTTACTCGCTGAAGCTTTGGCGAAAGTTGAAGAGCAGAAGGATTCAGTCATCCGCGCCGCAGCCGAGGTCGATAACATTCGTCGTCGTGCGGCAATGGATGTGGAAAAGGCGAACAAGTTTGCCTTGGAAAAGTTCGCCAATGAACTTTTGCCTGTGCTTGATAACATGGAGCGCGCGCTAATGGGTACAAACCCAGAAGATGAAGCGACTAAAGCGATTTATCAAGGTGTTGAGTTAACTCAAAAAAGCTTACTCACTGCGGTGGCTAAATTTGGTGTTAAGCAAATTGATCCACAAGGTCAGTCATTTAACCCTGATCAACATCAAGCGATTGGCATGCAGCCAAGCGCCGAGTTCCCTGCGAACACTGTGATGTTGGTGATGCAAAAGGGTTATGAGCTGAACAGTCGCTTGCTGCGCCCTGCGATGGTGATGGTGTCACAGGGTGGCCCAAACCAAGAAACTGCGACGATAGATATCGAAGCTTAAGCTTTATTGGATCAGCCGCTGTTATAACAGACAGCAACAAAAAAGGACTGCAATTGCAGTCCTTTTTTTATGGGCGGAATTTTTTATTGATAACATTTAGCGTCTTAACGAGATAAGCAAGTTCAGCCTATTGCGCTAGATAAGCATTGATTTGCGCCAGTATGCCTTCGGCATCCAGTTGCAAATCGTGGATGACTTCCTCTGGCGAGCCATGTTTAATGAACTCGTCTGGCAAACCAATTTGGAGTACGGCTTTAGGCATTTTTAGCTTTTGAAGCTGTTCAAGCACTCCGGCACCCGCACCGCCTATAATGGCATTTTCCTCCACAGTGACGAACACTTCATGGGTTAGTGCCATTTCTTTTACCAGATCAACATCAAGTGGTTTCACAAAGCGCATATCGACAACCGTCGCATCTAAGCTTTCGGCAGCGGTTAACGCCGAGGCTAACAAGGTGCCAAAGTTGAGAATGGCAATGCGCTTGCCCACACGTTTGATCACGCCTTTACCAATAGGTAATGCCGTCATCGCTTCGACTTGCATCGCTCCCGTGGCACTGCCCCTTGGATAACGCACTGCACTTGGACCCGCATCATAGCAATAGCCAGTGTAGAGCATTTGACGACATTCATTTTCATCGGACGGCGCCATGATCACCATGTTGGGGATGCAACGCATAAAGCTTAAATCGAATGCACCTTGGTGAGTTGGACCATCGGCACCGACAATACCGCCGCGATCGATAGCGAACAATACCGGTAATTGCTGTAGCGCCACATCATGAATAAGTTGATCGTAGGCGCGTTGCAGGAAGGTCGAGTAAATCGCCACCACAGGCTTAAAGCCTTCACAGGCAAAACCAGCGGCTAAAGTCACTGCATGCTGCTCGGCAATCGCCGCATCAAAATATTGTTTCGGGAAGCGCTGGGAAAACTCCACCATGCCAGAACCCTCACGCATCGCAGGAGTAATCGCTAACACTTTCTCATCTTGTTCGGCAATGTCGCACAACCATTTACCGAAGACTTGAGAAAAGGTCGGTAAACCGGGTTTGGTGGCCGGCTTTTTAAAGAGTGATGGGTCAAACTTAGGCACAGCATGCCAACCGATAGGATCTTTTTCAGCAGGTTCATAACCACGACCTTTTTTGGTCATGATGTGCAGCACCTGTGGACCTTTCAGATTACGCATATTGCGCATGGTCTCGACCAGAGCGTCTACATCATGGCCATCGATAGGACCTATGTAGTTGAAACCTAACTCTTCAAATAGAGTGCCAGGAACGACCATACCTTTGAGGTGTTCCTCAGTGCGCTTGGCCATTTCTTTGATGACAGGCATACCTTTCAACACTTTTTTGCCGCCTTCTCGCAGTGTGGTGTAGAAACGGCCTGACATCAGTTGTGCTAAATGATTGTTGAGGGCGCCGACATTTTCTGAAATCGACATTTCGTTGTCGTTCAGTACCACGAGCATGTCATTGTGCAAGTCGCCCGCGTGGTTCATGGCTTCAAACACCATGCCGCCAGTCATAGCGCCATCGCCGATCACAGCTACAACTTTACGACCTGCTTGTTCTTTTTCTGCAGCTATCGCCATCGCCAGCGCGGCGCTAATCGACGTGCCAGAATGGCCAACACTGAAAGTGTCGTATTCACTTTCTTCACGCCATGGGAAAGGATGTAAGCCATCTTTTTGCCGAATGGTGTGCATCTTGTCACGTCGACCCGTGAGAATTTTATGGGGATAGGCTTGATGGCCTACGTCCCAGATCAGTCGATCAAAGGGGGTATTGTAGACATAGTGCAGTGCCACAGTGAGTTCTACTGTGCCGAGCCCTGAGGCAAAATGTCCGCTGGACATGCCAACAGACTTAAGAAGGAACTCGCGCAGTTCATCGGCTACTTGTGGTAAAAGTGCCTGAGGAAGCTGGCGGAGCTCATTGGGGGTGTTGGCCTGCGCCAACACGGGAAACTGAGAAATGTCCAAACTCATAGCGAGATACTTCGACTCTTATTATATTCTTCGCTCAATGATATAGCGGGCGAAGTCTGCAATTAACTGGCTATTGTATGGCAATTTAGCCAGCGCTGATAGTGCCTCTTGGATCAGTTGTTTGGCGGTGTCTTGTGCACCTTGTAGTCCAAGTAGTTGTGGAAACGTACTCTTATTCGATTCAGTATCAGAGCCTTGCGGTTTACCTAGCTCTTCGGTGGTGGCTACGATGTCAAGGATATCGTCTTGTACTTGGAAGGCGAGCCCTACCGCACGGGCAAAATCCATCATAGCAGCATACTGATCTTTTGGCGCGTTTGCGGCGATTAACGCTAACTCAACGGCGCAGCTGATAAGGGCGCCGGTTTTCATATTATGTAGCTGAGTTAACGCGTTAAGATCAATATGTTTATCGGTCGAGGCTAAGTCTATCGCTTGGCCTCCACACATACCACGATAACCTGAGGCTTTGGCTAATACTCTTACCATAGCAATATGTTGTTCGCTGCTTATCCCTGCTACGGCTTCGGTGACAATTTCAAAGGCTAAGGTTTGCAGAGCATCCCCCGCTAAAATGGCCGTCGCCTCATCAAAGGCGATATGCACTGTCGGCTGGCCACGGCGGAGCTCGTCATCGTCCATGGCGGGTAAATCGTCGTGGATTAATGAATAAGCATGGATACATTCAATAGCTGCGGCGCAAGCATCTAACTTTTCAAGTTCGACCCCAAACATGCGTCCCACACTGTATACGAGGAACGGTCGAATGCGCTTCCCTCCCAATAAGGCACCGTAAGTCATAGCGGCTTTTAATTGGGGAGCTGTATCTTCAAGCGTACTAAAACGCTGTTTTAATTGATCATCAACTCGTTGTTGATATTCTTGAATGGTACTGACTAACACGCTTATTCGCCCTCAACGGCATAGGGGGATAGGGGCGCATTTTCGTCTTGTTTCAGTAAAATGGCCACTTTTTGTTGGGCTTGTTCGAGTTTTGCTTGGCTATTTCGAACGAGATTGATGCCACGCTCAAATTGTTTTAACGCGTCATCGAGGGAGATATCGCCTTGTTCTAGATCGGCAACGATGCGTTCAAGTTCGCCAAGGGATTCTTCAAAACTAAGATTTTCGGGTTTCTTCGCCACGTTCAGGTTTCCTTTGATTTAGCGGACACAAGGTATATCAGGGCGGCGTAAGGGTCAAATTCAGACTAAAGATATTTGCTCAATAGCACGCTTTGTTACTGAAATTTTTCCAGAAAATATAAATTGTCGCTAAACTTGCTTAGTGTGTGTCCGATAACTGACAATAGTATCATCATTTGTATGGTAATTTTTAACTGGATAAACAAGGCTCGTATGTGTGTCGGTGGGATTATCTTATTCGGTAGAATAACTGAGTGTTCTTGCTTACCCAGAGTAAGTATTATGTCGTTTATTACGAAAATTGAGGAGCCGTTGTGGATTTAGCAACAATAATCGGAATTGTGGGAGCCTTTGGTTTTATTCTCGGCGCTATGGTGACCAGTGGCGGCTTGATGATTTTCGTTGATGTGCCCTCGATCCTGATTGTGTTCGGTGGGTCCTTCTTCGTGGTAATGATGAAGTTCACTCTTAAACAGTTTTTTAGTGCCGTTAAAATTGCTTTGAAAGCCTTTGTATTTAAGATTGATAAACCAGAAGATTTGATTGAGCAGTCCGTGACTATGGCGGATGCCGCCCGTAAAGGGGGTTTTTTGGCATTAGAAGAAGCGCAAATTACCAATACTTTTATGCAAAAGGCTGTTGATATGTTGGTCGACGGTCACGATGGTGAAGTGGTGCGTGCAGCCCTAGAGAAGGATATCGCTCTAACGGAAGAACGTCATCGGACGGGGATTGGCATATTTAGAGCCTTTGGCGATGTCGGCCCAGCGATGGGGATGATAGGTACACTCGTTGGTCTCGTGGCCATGTTATCAAATATGGCGGATCCTAAATCTATTGGTCCTTCGATGGCGGTTGCGTTGTTAACCACATTATACGGCGCTATGGTTGCTAACATGGTTTGTCTTCCTATCGCGGATAAGCTAACGCTTAGGATGGGGGAGGAAATGCTCAATCGTAACCTTATTATGGATGCGGTATTGGCGATTCAAGACGGACAAAACCCGCGGGTGATTGAAGGCTTTTTGAAAAATTATCTCGCTGAAAAAAATCGTAAAATCGATACAACGGACGGAGAGTAGCCCATGGCTAAGTGCAATTGTCCACCGCCCGGAGCACCGCTCTGGTTGGCAACATTTGCCGACTTGATGTCGCTGTTGATGTGTTTCTTCGTATTGTTATTGTCATTTTCTGAAATGGACGTGATGAAGTTTAAGCAGATCGCGGGCTCAATGAAGTATGCCTTTGGTGTGCAAAATAAGGTGGAAGTTAAAGATATCCCGAAAGGGACTTCTGTCATTGCCTTAGAATTTAGACCAGGACGCCCCGATCCGACTCCGATTGAAATCATTAACCAGCAAACGAATGAAATGACTGAACCTGTATTGGATTTCCAAGCGGGTGAAGACGATAGTGCGGGCGGCGTGCAGCAGCAAAATGGTTCTCAGCGGGGGGGCGAAGCCACTGCAACGGCGCAAGAAGTTGCCGATGCGGTTAAAGCGGAAGCGGCAGCGGCGCAAGAAAAGATCAATCAGCAAGTGAAGAAGATGGCGCAGGAGCTCAATAAAGAGATCACCGATGGAGCGATTGAAATTGAGTCATTAGGTCAGCAGATTATTATTCGTATACGTGAGAAGGGGTCATTTGCTTCTGGCTCAGGCTTCCTGCAGCCTCGATTTAAACCTGTGGTGCGCTCAGTCGGCGAATTGTTAAAAGATGTGCCAGGTGTCATCACAGTGTCAGGTTATACGGATGATATGCAAATAAGCGATGAGCTCTATAGTTCTAATTGGGATTTATCCAGCAAACGTGCCGTGGCAGTGGCCCATGAGTTAGTACAGGTCAGCGGCTTTGATTCTAATCGAATGAAAGTGGTTGGTATGGCGTCTAACAATCCGATTGTGCCTAACGATTCTCCGGAAAATCGTGCCCGTAACCGCAGGGTTGAAATTGCTATTGAGCAAGGTAAAGCGAAGGAGTCTGAAGAAATTCAGATCGGTAATTCGCCTTAAGTGTTTAGATAATCTCCTAATCTAAAGCCGCAATAATCTTGCGGCTTTTTTATTGAGCTAATGTGGGCTTTTCCCTTTTAGTTAACGTGTTATGCATCAAATCACAGTGGTTGATTTAAATCCATTTGGGCTTTACGTTAATCAAATTGAGTGTGTAATCCCTAAGTTTCCTTGACCATCCCTCAACGACTTATTGTTAATAATTTATCTCAAATCACTTATTTTAAGCAGGGCAATTCACACCATTCGAATAGGCTTTAGTGACATTATTTCAGCCTAATTAGCTGCCGTGATTTAGTCATTAATACGCAATGAATACGCCATAAATGTGGCCTGTGTCGCTGTTGGCTATGTGCGCTGAAACTCGCCTTTTTAGGTTGCTTGGGTATATAATCCTCCGATTATTCTTTTAACCAATTTTGCTGTTTTAAAATTGCCCGCGGAAATCCCATGAAGTTTATTGTAAAGCTGTATCCAGAAATCATGATGAAGAGCAAGCCTGTACGCATGCGCTTCACCAAAATGCTCGAAACTAACATCCGTAATGTGCTTAAAAAAGTTGACGAAGATGCAAAAGTGCAGCGTCAATGGGACCGCATTATGGTGATGGTACCAAAGGATAAGCCTGAATTGGCCCAAGCTTTTGGTGAGCGTCTGGCGTGTATTCCTGGCATTGCACACGTAGTGCAAGTGGATGAGTACAGCTTTGAATCTGTTGATGATATTTATCAGCAAGTCTTGCCTGTTTACCGTGACCAACTCGCGGGTAAAACCTTCTGCGTGCGAGTAAAGCGTACTGGCGATCATGATTTTAATTCTATTGAAGTTGAGCGTTATGTCGGTGGTGGCTTAAACCAGTTTACTGATGCGCTGGGCGTGCGTTTAAAGAATCCGGACATTACCGTTAATTTAGAGATTGAGCGCGATAATCTTTATATGGTGACTAAGCGTATTGAAGGTCTAGGCGGTTTTCCGATGGCAACACAGGAAGATGTATTGTCCTTGATTTCGGGTGGTTTTGACTCTGGCGTATCTAGCTATCAATTTATCAAAAAAGGCGCTCGTACCCATTACTGCTTCTTCAATCTGGGCGGTGCACAGCACGAAATTGGTGTAAAACAAGTGGCTTACCATTTGTGGAAAACCTACGGTGAATCCCACAAAGTGAAGTTTATCTCTGTGCCTTTTGAGCCTGTGGTTGCTGAGATTTTAGAGCGTATCGATAACGGTCAAATGGGCGTTGTATTGAAACGCATGATGATGCGTACCGCGGCGCGTATAGCCGAGCGTATGGGCATTCAAGCCTTAGTTACCGGTGAAAGTTTAGGCCAAGTGTCTAGCCAGACCCTGACCAACTTAAACGTCATCGACCGTTGTACTGAGTTATTGATTCTACGTCCCTTAATCGCCATGGATAAGCAAGACATTATCAACGAGAGCCGTAAAATCGGCACCGAAGATTTTGCTAAATCAATGCCTGAATATTGCGGCGTAATTTCGCAAAAGCCGACGGTAAAAGCGGTATTAGCTAAGGTTGAAGCGGAAGAGAAAAAGTTCTCTGAGGATTTGATTGATCAGATCATCGCCCAATCTGTCACTATCGATATCAGGGAGATCGCAGAACAAATGGATACTCGGATTACTGAGACAGAAACGGTTGCCAGTATCGATACTAACCAAGTGGTCATTGATATTCGTGCCCCTGAAGAAGAGGAAAGCAAACCGCTGCAAATTGAAGGTATTGAGATAAAGCGCATCCCATTCTTCAAGTTAGCGACTCAGTTTGCCGATCTCGATAAGCAAAAGACTTATTTGCTCTATTGTGAGCGTGGGGTGATGAGTAAATTGCAGGCATTGTATTTAATCGAGCAAGGTTACACGAACGTGAAAGTGTATCGTCCATAAGTCGGGCGAAAACCTGCCCATTGCCGTATATCGTCAGTGGGATTGATTTGCTATTCAAGTACAAAAAAGCCGCATATTAATGCGGCTTTTTCTTTGCTCTTACTGAGCGCGACCTGAGTTTCAGTGTCGTTTAGGTTATTCAGCTTTAACGACTTGCTGATGAGATGTGACATCGTCTGTGGCAATCAACAGAGTGGCTTCTTGCAGCGCTTCTTGGTGCATTTTATTCATTGCAGCGGTTAAATCTGCAGTGATATTGGCTTGCAAGTCGCTTGTGTCAATGACGATTTCGTCAACGAGTACATTTGCACTGGCATTGAAGCTGAGTGCTGAGACTAATATTAACGCAAATGCCGATTTTAAATTGAACATAGTCGCCTCCGGGCTGACAAATTAACGCTGTCAGACATTCCCATCATCAACTTTGAGATTGTCTAACTTAGGTATTTCATAGCTATGGATGTTTCATCGCTATTGGTGTTTCGTTGATAAGCTGTTTCATTGGCGCAAAATTTAACCAAAAACGCTGGCCTTTACAAACGATTAAATGTAACAATACGGATTAGAAAAACTAATTAAAAAACGAGACTGAGATCACTATGTCGAGACGATTACCACCGCTTAATGCGGTTAAGGCTTTTGAGGCAGCCGCGCGGCATTTGAGCTTTACGCGGGCAGCGGAAGAATTGTTTGTTACACAGGCTGCGGTGAGCCATCAAATAAAGGCATTAGAAGATTTCCTCGGATTAAAATTATTTCGTCGAAAGAACCGTTCTTTGCTATTAACCGAAGAAGGGCAAAGCTATTTTCTCGACATCAAAGATATCTTTATTCAGCTTGCCGATGCTACCGACAGATTACTCGCCCGCAGTGCGATTGGTTCGCTGACGGTCAGTATGTCACCCAGTTTTGCGATTCAATGGCTAGTGCCACGTTTGGCTAAATTCAGTGAGAAAAATCCCGATATCGATGTGCGAATAAAGGCCGTTGATACCGAAGCGAGTTCATTAACCGATGATGTGGATGTGGCTATTTATTATGGCTTAGGTAATTGGCCTGGGCTACGTGCAGATAAGCTCAGAAACGAAGTGCTTATTCCCGTGTGTTCGCCCATGTTGCTCAACGGTCCTAAACCACTCTCAAAACCGAGCGATTTAAAGTATCACACGCTATTACATGATATGAATCGTCACGATTGGCAGGCGTGGTTTAGGCAATGTGGCATTACCGATATTAATGTGAATCAAGGACCTATTTTCAGTCATTCGTCTTTGGTATTGCAGGCGGCGGCCCACGGTCAAGGGGTTGCTCTGGGTTACAGCGTGCTGGCACGCCCCGATATCAAAGCTGGGCGGCTTGTGTGTCCATTCCAAGAAGTCTTGGTCAGTAAAGATGCTTACTACTTAGTTTGCCAGCAAAACCATGCTGAGCTGGGTAAAGTGGTGGCGTTTCGTGAATGGATGTTAGACATGTTTGCCGAGGAGTCTCGCAGTGAGTTGTTGCCCGGATAAGCCGAGTTATGTATTAGAAGGGGAGCCTGCGAGTACTTTGATTTTATTGGCCCACGGTGCGGGTGCTAACATGGATTCTGATTTTATGCAGGCCATGTCGGCGGGATTCGTTGCTCAGGGCTTCCGAGTGATGCGCTTTAATTTTCCTTATATGCAGGCGAATGCAGTCGATGGCAAATGGCGTCCACCGGACCGTGCGCCTAAATTGCTCGCGTGTTTTACACAGATGCTCGATATCGCCCACTCACAACCACAAGTTGAACGTGTGGTGTTAATGGGGAAATCCATGGGCGGTCGTATGGCGGCCCTATTAGCCTGCGATCCTGCATTAGCGGCGCGCATCGATAGGGTGATTTGTTTAGGTTATCCTTTTGTGCCACTCAAAGGCGGCGAGCCTAGATTGGAACCTTTGAATGAATGCCAAGTCCCAGTATTAGTCGTACAGGGGGAGCGGGATAAGTTTGGTGGCAAAGCGCAGATCCCAAGCTGGCCCTTGAAAGCTGAGATAGGATTGGCTTGGATAACCGACGGCGATCATAGTTTTGTCCCAAGAAAGTCGTCAGGCACCAGTGAAGCCGCTAACCTTGCACGTACTATTGATTTATCAAGTGATTTTATTCGTGAGCTTGATGTTGAGCGAATAAATGTTGAATGAGTTAATCCCATTCCAGCAGGAGCGTTAAATGCGTAAAGGTTTATTGTTACTCGCCGCCGTGAGCGGATTCTTAGCCGTCGCTTTAGGGGCTTTTGGTGCCCATGGTTTAAAAGCGGTCGCGCCACCAAACTTAATTGAAGTCTTTAACTTAGGCGTGCAATATCATTTCTACCATACCTTCGCCCTCGTCATGGTTGCCTTCTCGGGCCAATGGTTAACCTCGCGTTTACTGGACTGGTCGGCATATCTCTTTGTCGCAGGCATAGTACTATTTTCGGGCTCACTATATGGACTGGCCTTGTTTGGGACTAAGTGGTTAGGTCCTATTACGCCTATGGGTGGTGGTTGTTTCTTACTCGGTTGGTTATTATTTGCCGCCGCGGTATGGCGTCACAAAGTTATCGACGGTCATGAGTCTTAATCACTGATGCTTATGTGAGTTAACAGGCTTAGGGTGCACCTAAGCCTTTTTTATTTCTCTAATCGCAACGCAAGTAGGCAAATAGGGCATTTGTGGATTGAAATTGGTATACTGGCACCCAAATCGATAGTCAGCCAATGCTTTGGCTTGGATTTCTCAGGGATCCCCATGAAAAACCTATTTTTATTTTGCCGCGCAGGCTTTGAAAAAGAATGCGCTGCAGAAATCCAACAGCGAGCCGGTGAGCTCAATGTGGGTGGCTTTGTTAAGGCCAACAATAACGACGCTTATGTTGTATACCAATGTTTTGAAGACGACGCTGCCGATACATTAGTCAAACAATTACCTTTAGATTCGCTCATTTTCGCCCGCCAGATGTTTGCTGCTAGCGACTTGTTAGTCGACTTGCCTGAAAATGACAGAATAAGCCCAATCGTTGCGGCGCTCAGTGACGTCAGCAAAGCGGGTGAAGTGCGGGTTGAAACACCTGACACTAACGAAGCGAAAGAGCTCTCGGCTTTTTGCCGTAAGTTCACTGTGCCTTTACGCCAGCATTTGAAAAAATCGGGTAGCTTGCTAGCGCAGGAAAATCCAAAACGTCCGATTATCCACGTGTGTTTTATTGGCCCCGGCCGTGCCTATGTGGGTTATTCCTACAGTAATAACAGTTCGCCACATTTTATGGGCATTCCACGCCTTAAAATGGCGGCGGATGCACCGAGTCGTTCTAGTCTGAAACTCGACGAAGCCTTTGGCCAATTCGTGCCTAAGGAAGAGCAAGAAGAGCGTATTCGCAGTGGCATGAACTCAGTGGATTTGGGCGCTTGCCCTGGTGGCTGGACTTATCAACTGGTGCGTCGCGGCATGTTTGTGTCGGCAGTTGATAATGGCCCTATGGATGAAAAACTGATGGAAACGGGCCAAGTGAAACATTACCGTGAAGACGGTTTCCGTTTCGAACCGCAACGTAAAAATATCTATTGGCTGGTGTGCGACATGGTTGAGAAACCTGCGCGTGTTGCCGAACTGATTGAAGCTTGGGCGATTAACGGTTGGTTTAAGGAAGCGATTTTTAACCTTAAATTACCGATGAAGAGCCGTTATAAAGAAGTGACAGCTATCCTTGAGACCATGCAGACGATTCTTAAAGAGAATGGTGTGACCGATTTTAAAGTGCAGTGTAAGCATCTTTATCACGACCGTGATGAAGTGACAGTGCATTTATGGCTACGTCCTAATACCGCGTGGAATTAATTGCTGCGCTAACCCTGCGGTGATCTTGTTGTCGCTAGAATGGTAATAGTCATGCGGGTTTAAAGCCACGCAGGTTTAAAAGCTAGATAACAAAAAGCCCCAAAGGAAACTTTGGGGCTTTTTTGTGTTTACTCATTTGAGTTTCAAGCGCTTGCTTCTTTTAAGCTTTTGCTTGAACAAGCGCGTTATAGGCTCGTCTTAAACGCGCTTAGCATTGAGATCACAGACGCTCAAGCACCGCTTGCGTGAAGTCAGTCGTGCCGTGAGTGCCGCCTAAATCGCGAGTCGTACGGTCGCCTTCTTCGATCACTGCAGATACCGCTTTACGGATTTGCTCAGCTTTGTCAGCCATACCTAAGTATTCCAGCATTTGGATAGACGCTAAAATTACTGAGGTTGGGTTTGCGAGGTTTTTGCCAGCGATATCAGGCGCACTACCGTGAACGGCTTCGAAAATTGCAGCATCACGGCCAATGTTTGCGCCAGGTGCCATACCTAAACCACCTACTAAACCGGCACACAGATCCGATAAAATGTCACCGAACAGGTTAGTCGTCACGATCACATCGAAGTTTTCTGGGTTCATCACTAACTTCATGCACGTTGCATCGACGATCATTTCTTCTGTCTTGATGTCTGGGTAACGTAGGCTCACTTCACGGGCCACTTTCAGGAACAGGCCTGACGTTGACTTCATGATGTTGGCTTTGTGTACAATAGTGACTTTCTTACGGTTTTCTTTGCGAGCTAGTTCGTAGGCGAAAGTGGCGATTTGCTCGGCACCTTGGCGAGTGACGATACTGGTTGCTTCGGCTGTTAAACCATCTTCAGACACTTTTTGACCATGGCCAGAATACATGCCTTCGGTGTTTTCACGTACTGTGATGATATCGATATTTTCGTAACGGGCTTGGGTACCTTTGAAAGACAGTACTGGGCGTACGTTAGCATACAGACCGAATTTCTTACGCAAGGTTACGTTGATAGAAGTAAAGCCTTCACCAACGGGAGTCGTCAGCGGCCCTTTCAGCGTGATACGGTTTTTTTCAATGAGTTCTAAAGTGCGTGCTGGCAGTAACTCGCCTTGCTTTTCAAGTGCAGTCAGGCCGGCATCGGCAAATTCATATTCAAAATCACAGCCCGCTTTATCAAGAATTTTTAAGGCTGAATCAATAATACTTGGGCCAATTCCATCACCTGGAATTACGGTTATCGTTCTTTTTGACATGGAGAAGTCCTTCCACGGTTCGTCGTTACTGCAATTGTCTGCACCAGTGCTAACTGGATAGCAGGACTATGAATTTGGTATTTTTTCTGCCTATTATTTTAACCATCTTTGGTCAAACTTCACAGGAAATAGTGAGCAATATCACGATTTTTTATGTGGTATAACTTGTAAAAATACTGGGTTCTCACCATGATGGAGGGCCAATGGTTAAAAAAGTCTACTTTAGTCTAACAAATATATAAAAGAGGAAGACATTGAAGTTAATACCTATCACATCTCTGGTTTTGTTATCCCTTGGAATATTGCCAGCAGTGCAGGCTGAAACCAGCACTAAACCGCTCACCCTAACAGACATTATGCATTTTGAGTCCCTTGAAAAGCCGGTTATCTCAGACAAGGGGCAAGTCATCGCGGTCGAGTCTGCGCCCGATCGCGGGGATAGTCACGTCATTGTGAAAAATGTCCTGTCGCAGCAAAGCTATCAAATCTCGGGGGGGTCAGCTCCCTTGGTGAACCATGATGGTCGTTACGCGGCTGTGGTGGTTAAACCGAGTTTGCTCACGGGTGAAACGAGTGATGCCAAGGCGAAGAAAAAACTTAAGTCCGACATGGTGTTGCTCGATACTCAAACTGGCACGCAAACTCGCTTCGAGCGTGTGAAGGAATTTGTGTTCAGTGATGACGGTAAGCATCTGGCGATTTGGTTTGAGGCTGATGAAGAGTCCAAAAAAGATGCTGGGCCTAAAACTACCGAAAAACTCGCTGAAGCAGGCACACAAAGCCCTGCGAATATTGATAAGCCAAAGGTCGATAAGTTTGACCAAGGTCGACGTTTTACGTTGCTCAGTTTAGAAGACCAAACAAAGCGAATTGATGTCGAGCAGGTTACTGGCTATGTTTTTGATAAGGCAAGCCGTAGACTCGCGCTGGCAGTGAACGATATCACCAATAAGCAACATCAATTGCAGTTAGTCGATTTAAACACTCACAAAAAAATCGTTGTCTTTGATTCGCTTAGCCAACAGATTGGTGCGTTAGCGCTGGCTAAAAATGGTCGTTGGCTTGCATTTACGCAGGGCAAAGACAGTGAATTGCCCTATGGCCGCAGCTATCAGTTATCGCTGGTCGATTTGCAGTCGGGCAAAATCAGTAACCCCCCTGAATCACCCGAGTGGAAACTGAATCGCTACACTAGCTTAAGCTTCTCATTGGATAGCGAACGGCTGTTCTTTGGCCGCGTACCTGAGGTGAGTCAACAGCTCAGTTTGCAGAAGATCACCGAAGAAAAAGACCTGTTCGATACAAATATTGTCACCGGACAGCGTGGGCTTAAGGTGTGGCATGGGGATGATCCTCGTATTAAGCCTAATGAAATCAAGCAATATGAGGATGAGCAAAAACGCACTTACCTTGCGGTATTGCATTTAGGCTCAAATAACGTGGTGCAGCTTGGCGATAAAACTGTTCCAGATGTGACGATGTCACAACATAAACGTTTTATGTTGGCCAGTTCAGATTTGCCCTATCGCAAGATGGCGACGTGGGCAGGGTTCTACCAAGATTATTATTTGGTCGATATTAATACTGGCAGTAAAGTGCCATTTTTGACACAACAGCCGAGTGATGCCGAGCCTACGCTGTCGGGAAATGGCAAGTATGTGGCTTATTATCAGCAAGGTAATGTGTATCTCTATGATATTGCACAGGACCGTCGCACTAATCTCACAAAATCCCTAAAGGTCAGTTTTGCCGATGAAGACCACGATTATCCATCCAGTGCTCCAGGATATGGTTTTGGTCCTTGGCTTAAAAATGATGCGGGTTTCTTGGTTTACGACAAATACGATGTTTGGCAGTTTAATACCGAATCTAAGGCGGGTTTTGCCTTAACCGCAGGTAAAGGGCGCACCCAGAAAATTCAATATCGGCTTGAGGGCTTAGTCGATAATCCCGATGAGCCGACAGAGCTTGCCTATAACGCTACGGTTTTACTCCACGGTTATAGTGATAAAACCAAGGCCGATGGTTTTTATCAAGCCACCTTGGGCGAAGCGGGCGTGAAGACGTTGATGCAAGGTGAGTATAAGCTGACAGTATTGGGACGCAGTAAAGACGCTGACACTATCGTGTTTTCTAAGGAGCGTTTTGACTTATTCCCTGACTTGTATACGGCTAACTATAGCGCACCGCAAAATGCAGTTAAGCAAACCGATTTAGATAAGCAGCGTCAAGCCTTTAACTGGAGCCAATCCGAGTTAGTTCACTGGACAAATGGCGATGGTAAACCGTTAGATGGCGTGCTGATCAAGCCGACCAATTATCAAGAGGGTAAGCGCTATCCTGTACTGGTTTATTACTATCGCTTTATGACGGATAGACTGCATGCCTTCCCGCAGATGAACATTAACCACAGACCTAACTTTGCTTGGTACATCAATAATGGCTATGCGGTGTTTCTACCGGACATTCGCTTTGAAATTGGTTACCCAGGGGCGAGCTCAGTACAAGCGCTCACGTCTGGCGTGCAAAAGCTGATTGAGATAGGAATTGCTGATCCCGATGCTATTGGTTTGCAAGGTCATTCTTGGAGTGGCTATCAAACGGCGTTTGCCATTACTCAAACTCAGATGTTTAAGGCAGCGGTTGCAGGTGCTCCAGTATCGAATATGACCAGTGCCTATAGCGGTATTCGCCACGGCACGGGCATTGCGCGTCAGTTCCAATATGAAACCGGACAGAGTCGTATTGGCGCAAGTTTGTTTGCCGCGCCGCAAAAGTATATTGAAAACTCGCCAGTATTTTATGCTGACCGTATTCAAACGCCTTTGATGATCATGTTTGGTGATAAGGACGATGCAGTGCCTTGGGAACAAGGTGTTGAAATGTACTTAGCCATGCGCCGTGCGGGTAAAGAGGTGGTGTTCTTGCAATACGAGGATGAGCCGCATCACTTGAAAAAGTACCCGAACAAGCTCGATTACAGCATTCGCATGATGCAATATTTCGACCATTATCTGAAGGGGAAACCCGCGCCAGAATGGCTCAGCAAAGGTGAAGCCTATGTCGAGTATAAGGCCGATGATGAATAGGCAATTGGTTTAGTTGTTTTACAACTGAGTCAATTCGTTGATTGTCAAAATAAAAACGCCACCGATTCGGTGGCGTTTTTATTTAACTGTCAGTCGTATTTATTTACTGGTTAATGTCTCTTGGGCAGAGCTGAGGGCTGTGTCAGTATCTGCATCGAGATATTGCTTATAGGTATCTTGGCCCCAAGCAATCAATTGATCATTTTCAAAAATAAGTGGGGTACATTCCTCTTTCGTGGTTACACCGTCTGATTTTTCATGGTGAGTGCGATAAAAGAGCACCTGTAGCTTGGTTTCTTTTACGGCTTTGGCCTCTGAAAAGTCAGCTTTACCTAGTAACTGTTTTACTGAAACGATATTTTGCCCTAGCGCTAACTCGTTCATTTTTTGGCTGTTATAGGACTGTCGGTCCTCCCAACTCATGTCATCTGGCGTAGGTTCATAAACGAGTACCACCACAGCGACAAAGGCGACGTAGGCGGCGAAAATGCTACCGATGATTACCGAAACTTTTGATTTCATTTACAGTTATTCCTTTACCTCATTAAATGAGTCACGTTATTACGTCCATAAAATACGCTTTTGTTGTTCTAAGGTAAATGCGTTAATTGCAACTTTATATTAACAGATGTTTAGGCTGGATTGATTGGGTTTTCAGGCAGGCAGTTATTATCAGGCAAGGAGTTCATCACGCGAAAATCTTTTAAATTAATATTGAGTGGCAGGTCTGTTTGTAACTGTGCGAGCTTATAGCTGAGTCTTGCCATCTCCTTACCTTCGGCAAGTTTTTTGGCTTGTTTAGCGCCTAAGTTAGATAGCGATGAAAACAAGGTTGGTAAGCTTCTAAAGGTTTTCAATAATTCGGCGGCTGATTTAGGGCCTATGCCTGCAATTCCGGGAATTTTATTACCGCTGTCGCCCGCTAATGCCATCAAGTCGAGAAATTGACTGCGTTCGACACCGAGTTTTTGTTCCAACGCAGCGATATCTAAGTGCTGCTGATTAAAGTGATCCCACTGGCTGATTTGGCGATGATTGAGCTGACTAAAACCTTTGTCGGTGGACACTATAATGGCTTCCCCCTGCGCTTTGGCGGTTTTTATCGCTAGAGTGGCAATCACATCATCGGCTTCAGCCGCCGCATAAATAGATCCAATGTTCATCATGGTTAAGTGATCTTGCAGCGCAGCAAGGCCTTTTGCCAGCGGCTCAGGCATAGGTTTACGGCCTTTCTTATAATCGGGGTAAAGCTGTTTACGCCATGAGATTTCATCCCCATCCCACACGATAGCTACATGGGTTGGGCGATGCACACGCAGCAGTTTAGTGCACGCAAAACTGACGCGCTCTGTGAGGCTTTGCATATCGGATTCATCGGGGATCGCCGCATAGATGCGGCGAACCAAGTTGAGACCATCGATGATTAAAAACTTGTTCATGGGCTGTTGTTGCTTCGCTCTCTATTTCACTATTTGATAGCAAGGAATATAGGCGCTTCCTGGAAGCTTCATTCTTTGTTGTTGTACAAATGCACTTAAGAGTTTATCCATCATATCCATGAGCTTAGGATCGCCTTTTAATTGGAAGGGGCCATCACGCTCTATGTGCTTGATTGTTTCCGACTTGACGTTACCCGCCACTATACCCGAAAACGCTTTACGCAGGTTGGCGGCAAGTTCGGCTTTATTGGTTTGGAAGTGTAGATCTAAGTTTGCCATCACTTCGTGGCTTGGGATAAAAGGTAACTGAAACTCAGACTCTATCTTCAGTGCCCACTGATATTGGTAAGCATCACCCGTTGAGCGGCGATAGGCTTTTACTTGCTCCATTCCTTGCTTCATGATGCGTGCCACTTCAGTGGGATTATCTATGATAATTTGGTACTTTTTCTGGGCTTCGGGTCCTAAGGTTGAGGCAATAAACTCATCAATCTTAATGAAGTAATCTGCGCTCTCCGTTGGGCCTGTGAGTATCAGGGGGAAAGGCGTTTGTTGGTTTTCTTCGTTAAGTAAAATACCCAATATATAGAGCAATTCTTCAGCCGTGCCAGCACCGCCAGGGAAGATAATAATGCCGTGGCCTAAGCGCACGAAAGCTTCGAGGCGCTTTTCAATATCGGGTAAAATCACCAGTTCATTGACTATTTGATTCGGTGGCTCGGCGGCAATAATACTTGGTTCAGTTAAACCAATATATCGTGCATTTTTAATCCGTTGCTTGGCATGGCCTATCGCCGCACCTTTCATCGGACCTTCCATCGCACCAGGACCACAGCCTGTACAAATATCTAATTCCCTCAGGCCAAGTTGATAACCTACCTCACGTGTGTACTGGTATTCGATGGCATTAATACTGTGTCCGCCCCAACAGACGACCACATTAGGGTCTTTCATCGGTGCTATCGCCCTCGCATTACGCAGAATATCAAACACCACATTGGTGATATGGTGGGCATTGGTCAGATTAATGTGTTTTAGTGAGTCATATCTATCACTGATATAAAGGATATCGCGTAAGACAGAGAACAGATGTTCCTGAATTCCCGTGATAATTTGACCATCGACAAAGGCTTGTTCGGGGGGATTGACCAGTTCTAATTTTACACCGCGCTCCCGTTGTAGAACGTTGATGTCGAAATCATGGTATTGCTCGAATAGGGCTTTAGAGTTGTCGGTTTTTAAACCCGCGGCAAGCACTGCTAAGGAGCAGTTGCGGTACAGTTGGTATAGGGCACTTTTGGCACTATTTTTGAGTCGATCAACTTCAAGTTGCGAAAGCTGATCCATGCTGCCTTTTGGGCTGACTTTTACTATCATTTACCACTCCTTCGTCATGACAGGAGTGATTAGAGGAGGCGTATAGTGGGGCTTAATTATACGTCAATCACAACCCTGTCTCTGCTTTCGTGTTTCGCTTTGTAGAGTGCTGCATCGGCGCGTTCAAAGGTCTCATGTATGAGTTCACTTCCCATAACTTGCGCAGCCCCTATAGATACTGTAACTGTAATTCTCTGATTTTTAAATTTAAATGGAATATTTTTTACTTTCTCGCGCACTCTGTTTAAAAGTTGAGCGATATCAGCAGGGGCCACATCAGGTAATAGCAGTACAAATTCTTCGCCGCCATAGCGGGCTACAAATTCTGTATCTCGCAGGGAGTTTTTCAATGCCATTGCTATAACTTGCAAGGTTTTATCACCTGTGCTGTGGCCAAAACTGTCATTGATGGTTTTGAAGTGATCGATATCGGCAACGGCAACCCACAACGGGGACTTATGCCGTTGATAGTTACGGTATTCTAGCTCCATGCGCTCTTCTAATGCAGCACGGTTAGGCAATTGAGTTAAGCTGTCGAGTAAGTTGAGTTTTTGTTGTTCAAACAAACGCTCTTTGTAGGTGTTAGCCTCACTACTTAACTCATTAAGCTCTTTGCGCATTGTCTCCATCGACTTGCGCAGCAGAGCTTGCTCTCTTTGCTCTAGGGCTTCTTTACGGGCTAATGCCGAGCGGATAGAGTTAAGTTGCTCTGTTAGTTGAGCTTTAAGGTCAACGACGTCTTCCACATCGATAATGATTTCACCTGCGTTATCGACGCGGGTGTTAATCTCACGATTCAGCTGGGTTTTTAATTGGAAGCTACGTTGATTGTGATTGTAAGACTCGCTCACCACCTCACGTACCGCGGCTAAGGCATCGTTGAGGGCAAACAAAAACTCTTGGGATGCCGATTTCTCGCGGGCGATATTATCAAGCAATAACGCTAAAATGGTTTGGTAGGCTTCGAGCAAGCTATCAACTTCAATCTCAGAAGAGAGTACTTCTTTGATCACTAATACTTGGTCACGTTGATCTTTACGGAACTCGATTTCCGAAATCATCTGTGCCAGCTCATGTGCTAGCTGCCTGTGCTTTGGTAAGACATCAAGCTTTTCAGATTCGCTAAATTGTAGCTGTAATATGGTTTCGTAGAAGCCAATGATTTGCTTAACTTTAGGTATATATTCCCACACAGTATGAAAAGGTTTAGCCAGATCTTGCTTGAAGTAATTGACTTCTTTTTTGAGCTTTTCAGGTGCAGAGTTAACGCGTTGGATCTGACGGATCACCTGTGACAAACCAGTACGACTCTCTTCGAGTTGTACCATCACATGGTGATATTGGCCTTTTAGCAGGCGCTCGACATCAACTAATTCTGGCAATGCCTCATCGACTCGCTCAAACGTATTTAAGTTATGGCGCAGTTTGGCGAGTTTATTATCCAGCTCAAGATTTTGCCCTTTACAGGCGAGGCTTAAGTGACCAATAAATTGGAGTAATGTCTGTAACTTTGCATTTCTATCTTCATTAACTTCATCAAGGGCAAGTTTGGCCGAATGGAGTTTCTGTTGCAGCAAGGCAAGTTGTGAAACTGTAGCGCTTGAATCCTTCATCCTGAGTATTGTCCTAACTCTGCAAGGCTAAAAAACATGACAATCCTATGTCCAGATTAGCTGTTAACTCATATGATACTAATGTTATAACACTGGGCGTAGAGTGCAAATGCGATTTACCTGTGACTCTGTGATTAATTACCGATATTGATCAAATATTTTCCAGTAATTGCCTATCTTGGTTATTTTCCCAGCAAGGCCAGCGAATATCCTCTTTATTGCCGTTGGTCTCTAATCTGATTAATCCACGCTCAATGCCTTTTTCAAGGTGCAAAAATAACGGATTTGCAAATAAGCTCAAAGGAACAAAGTCGAGGGCTCTGAGAGCGACATAATAGTCGTTATTGCCACTTAAACTACGGGCACAGGCAAGCGCCATCTGCACTGTTTCAAATTTTAATTTCGCGGCCATTTTAATTTCTGATTTCGCTAAAAGTGGCAAATGCGCAAAGCCAAGACGGAAATGATGTGTGATTTGCTGTTCATCGAGTTTCAGGCGTACTTGGCTGAGTATTTGTGTCGGCTCAATAGGTTGCGTGAACCGAACCGCAAATACCCCTTGGCGTACCACATAAACAGATGCTGCAAGTGCATCCGTTAGATGATTGGCAATTTGCGCTGTTACTGCATCACTAAAATATTGGCCATAGTCCAGATCCGCCGTAAGTTGGGTGGGAAAGGCCATAATCGCGAGTGCCGTTGTGGATTCCTGACTTTGATTATGGCTTAAGTGCGCTAATAATGCGGCATACCCTAAATTGTGAGTGAAGGGTTCCTGCAGCGTTAATTGAGTTAATGCCGCGTTTTTAGCCATTATTTTGCGACGATTTTGTAGCATGAAAATAATCACGAGCAGCAAGAGTCCGGCAATAAGGCTGCAAATGAGCAGTAGCGTGTGAGTGTTGTTGCTTTCTTTCACTGTCTCAACGAGTTTTCCCTGTAGCATGTTGAGCTCAAGTTTTAGCTGTTGCTCTGCAAGGGCAGAGGCCGACACAGGGGAGTCTTTATCTGTCTCAGCTGGCTTTTTACCTAGCTCAATGATACGGGCTTGGGCATCGATGGTTTTTGCTAATTCACCTAATTTTTGCGCCGCCGAGGCGATAAGTGTGAGTGCGGATTTTTGTTCATCGACCAGTTTTAAATCGACCGCGAGTGCTAATGCGATATCGGCATGGGCCATCATCAGCGGCCAATCTTGGTTGGTTTGGGCGATTTCACCAATTAAGAGTTCGTTATAAACTTGATAGTGATGGCTTTGTTTTTCTTTGAATATTTGATTGGCCATCAGTAAATATTTTAGGGCGTTAACATTGTCTTTAATATTTGAGTAGGCTTGTCCTAAATTATGGAAATTAAGCCCTTGTGCGATGTAGTTACCGCGTTTTGCATCTAATTGCTGGGCATTTAGGTAGTAATCAATCGCTTTATGCCAATCCCCTTGTTCACCATAGACCATAGCGATCACTGTCATACAACTTGAAAGATAAGTGTCATTGCCCATTTTTTTAAATCCAGCCGCGGCTTCATGAGCGTTTTTAAGCGCTTCATCCCACTGCTTTAAATCACGATATACCTTAGAAAGTTGTAATTGCAGATTGGTTTTCATTGATGGGTAATTAGAACGATTGGAGATCCGAATCGCTTCACTATAATGCTGTAATGATTTTGTAAGCTGCTGGTTAAAATTGTAATAAAAGCCAAGCCTCGCTTCAGCCGCCGCGATTAAGTAATCGTTTCTGAGTTTATAGGCAATGTCGCGGTATGTGTGGAAGTGCATCAGTGCTGGCACTTCTTGACGGATCAATAAATGTAAGCCACCTAGATGTTCATGAATATTGTGTTTAAGAATTAATGCTTCGATGTCATAGCTGTCGTTGATGCGGGTGAGCGCTTCATTATAAAGACCAATCGCTTCTTGATATTTCTGTTCCGTACGGCCAAGGTAACGGCCATTTAACATGGCGACCATGGCAAGTTCGTAGGGCGATTGCGCCGCAGTCGATAGGAGTTCAATCAAGCTTTTTGCGTTTTGAAAATCGACCTTGGTTTTAACGTTTGGCTCCATATTGAGGCGGGCCAGTAAATACAAAATCTGTTCAAATTCGAGTGGATTGTAGCCTTGCTCTTGGGCTGCGCGCTCAAATTGGTCACGGTTTTGAAAAGCGAGGGGAAAGGAAATCGTTTTGTTGAGCGCATCATACATTTGCTGCGGTGATTCTCTTAACTCAACCTCATCCGCTTCGAGATCTCGGCTTTGGACTGTAAAAGGCAGTGACAGCAACAGAGTAAATAAAATAACCGTGAGTTTTTGCATTTGAACTGTGATTCCTCATTCCTTTAGTCAAGGAACTTATTTTGTTAGCTTTTGTTAGCGCCTAATGAGGATGCTACATCGACTTGTTATACTTGGAAAAATCATAAGAAGCATAATAACAGAAGGAAGCAAGAGTGAAACCCAACAGACTATCAATCTTGATATTGAGCGCATTATTTTCGGGTCAAGTATTGGCCGATGTGAAATACCAAATCGACCTTATTAAACCCGAACACCATATTGCCCAAGTGAGTGTCACTTTTCCTGAAGTGAAGACGAACGATTTTACGGTGAATCTCCCTGTGTGGCGGACGGGCAAATATCAAGTATTGCCTTTGGCCGATGGTGTGCGCTTATTTAGTGCTAAAGATAGTCAAGGTCATGAACTGCAATGGAAGCGCACCGCGAGCGGTGAATGGCAAGTGGCGCTCACGCAGCCAACCCGTGTTACCGTCAGTTATCAATTGTATGCTAATGAATTAGGCCAAAGGGTGCGCCATATTGACGCGAGCCATGCCTATTTAGATGCTAGCGGTGTGTTTATGTACAGTCCGCAATTTCGCTCTGAACCAATATCCGTAGAATTAAAAGTGCCTAAAAATTGGCAAAGTTACTCTGGGATGTCATCGGGTAAGGCCGCTCATTCCTTTATTGCCCCTAATTATGATGTGTTGATCGACTCCCCGATTGAAACCGGTGTGAGTACTCATAAACAATTTAGTGCTAATGGTAAAAACTATGAATTGGTGTTTTGGGGTGAAGGTAACTATGACACGGATAAAATAGTGAAAGATCTTAAAGCCTTAAGCGGTCAAGCCAAGGTGATTTGGGATGATTATCCTTTTGATCGTTATGTTTATATGGTGCATGCAACGAGTGGTGCCAGTGGTGCGACTGAACATTTAAACTCTACTGTCATTCAGCTGCCGCGCTTTAGTTTCCGTGAACGCAAGGACTACCTGCGCTTTATTAGCACGGTATCCCATGAGTTTATCCATACCTGGAACGTGAAGGCTTATCGCCCCGAGGGATTAGTTCCCTACGATTATCAACATGAAAACATGACGGAATTACTGTGGATGGCTGAAGGTTCTACCAGTTATTTTCAAGATCAGTTGCTGTTGCGGGCTGGAGTGATAACAGTTAAAGAGTTCCTCGAAGATTTAGCCAAGCGCGTCGAGAAAAACCAACTCAATCCGGGTCGTGAAACTCAATCTGTGGCAGAGGCGAGTGCAGGGGAGTGGATCAGTATCGGTGGCGATTATGCCATTAACCACAGTGTAAATATTTACTCAGAGGGCTACTTAACCTCTTTAGCCTTAGATTTTTCATTACTGCAAGACTCCGAACTTAAGTATTCATATCGCGATGTGCACCGTCGTTTATATCAAGAACATCGCGTACCAAAAGGCTATGGTGTTAGTGATGTTCAGTACATTCTTAAAGACTTATCCGGCAAAGATTATGCACCTTGGTGGCAAGCCAATGTGAATAGTCCCATGAGTTTAGATTTCCCCGAATTATTATCACAGGCAGGGTTAAATCTGTCCTATGGTAAAGATTCAAAAGCTGAGGCATTTGCGGGAATGACCTTGAGCAGTACCCATGGCTCTTTAGTGTTAGACCAAGTGTTGCGTAATGGTCCTGCTTGGCAAGCGGGCATAGTTGCGGGGGATGAAGTATTAGCGATTAATGGTCTCAAGGTGACTGCTGCGGGTTTCTATAAGCGCATCAAAGACTTTAAGGTTGGCGATAGTGTAGAGGTGATATTATTTAGCAACGATAAAATCAAGCAAGTACAGCTCATCCTTGGCGAGCAGCAAAGCGGTAAGCTAGTGCTCAAGGGGGATGCAAAAGCGACTAAACAGCAAAAAGCTTTCTTCAAGACTTGGTTAGGCATTGATTGGCCGTTTGACAATAAAGGCGAGTTAGCAACTAAAGCTTAATGTGGTTAGGGCTTCATCTTTAGCATCTAAATGCCTTTGTCTTAAAACCACCTTAAGTAAAATCATCATAAAAAAGGCGCAACCATTATTTTGATGGGGGCGCCTTTTCTTATCTTGTACGGCTCAGTCTAACAAGCGAGTTGCAGATCTCGTCTGCTTAACGAGTTTTGCTTAAACTTGTGCGTCTTCGAGTCCACCAAGGGCGGCCACGAGTGCATGCATCAAGGCGACTAACTCGCTGCCCATTAGGGCAAAGTCTGCATCTAAACGAGCCATAGGATCGTCAGTGCCGACTTCATCGTTCCCAGCTCTAAATTCTTCAGAGAATTTAAGGCGCTTCACGCTAGCATCTGATTGCAATAATAGTGCAATCGATTGGCCGAAATGCAGCGCTAACTTGTGTACTTGCTTACCTGTAGCTAAGTGAGCTAACACTTCGTCTTCTTTCAAATCCTGCTGCTTAAAGCGCACAATTCCGCCTTCATCAGCTTCAGATTTTAGCTCGGCTTCGTCTTGCATTTCAAAGGGTAATGGTGCGCTGCCAAGTTTTAACCATTCAGTTAAATTGGATTCGACTGGCGCTTTAAAGCTCAGTGGGATCACAGGTAAACTGCCGAGAGCTTTACGTAATAACGCTAATAATTCTTCGGCCTTAGTGGCACTTGAACTATCAACGAGGAGCATTTCTAGCTCAGGCAAAATCAAGGCGTGGGTTTGGCTTCGGCGCGAGAAAGCACGTGGCAGTAGGCTAGTGATGATTTCATCTTTTAGCGCATCTTTTTCTTTTTTCGCCAGTTTACGATTTTCTTCATCTTCAATGAGAGCCACTTTTTCTTCTAAGGCTTCTTTGATGACTTGGCCTGGCAGAATTTTCTCTTCTTTAGTCACGCAGATCAGATGACGATTGTCAGCGCTATGGACCAAAGAACTGCCTTTTTTGCCTAACGCATTTGAGAAACCAAATTTACTGACATCTTGGCTTGAGCAGGGGGAGAAAGTGAAATCGGCCAACGCAGTTTCTAGCGCTTCGGTTTCGACGGCAAAAGGTTTATTGAAACGATAAAGAGTAAGATTTTTAAACCACATAAGAGGCGCCCATTGAAAATTAAAGTGGCAGTTTACGGCATAGTTTGGACGGGGTAAACCTGTGTTCAATAGCTGATTTTTAACTGAGGATCAGAATTCATTAAACTGTAACATAATAATTAGCTTAGCTGCAGCCTGCATTTTTACTGGGTTTTGTGCCTGGCTTCACGTCAGCTTTTTTGCTCGCCAACGTTAATGGTCACAATTGAAATAAAATTGAAACACATTCATTGCAAACTTTCGGTCGTTCCAAACCAATAACCAAGACGAACATAACGTCGAAAGGATTAAATGATGAACGTTTTTTGTAAAACTCTACTTGCTTCTGCGCTAGCTTCTGCAACTCTGGCTTCAGCTAATGCCGCTGAGCCACTGACTGTTTATGGTAAGTTGAATGTCACTGCTCAATCAAATGATGAGAAAGGTGATGCTACAACAACTATTCAAAGTAATGCTTCTCGTTTTGGTGTGAAGGGTGATTTTGCGCTGTCTAGCTCGCTGGAAGCTTTCTACACAGTTGAATATCAAGTTGATACAGGTGCAGCATCAAGCGATAACTTTACTGCACGTAACCAATTTGTTGGTTTGAAAGGCGCATTTGGTTCGTTCTCTGTGGGTCGTAATGATACCTTGTTGAAAATTTCTCAAGGTGATGTTGATCAGTTTAACGACCTTTCAGGTGACTTAGGTAAGCTGTTCAAGGGTGAAGTTCGCGCTGCTCAAACGGCGACTTACCTTACGCCTTCCTTTGGTGATTTTGTATTCGGTGTTACCTATGTTGCCGAAGGAAATGATGTAAAAGGTCAATTTGCTCAAGATGGTTTTAGCTTAGCGGCCATGTATGGTGATGCGAAACTGAAGAAAACACCCGTTTATGCATCTCTTGCTTATGACTCAGATGTGTCTGGATATGAGATTGTTCGTGCCAGCTTACAAGCTAAGTTAGCCGGTATTAAACTGGGTGGTATGTACCAGCAACAAGAGCAAACCTATAAATTTGATTCTGCAACGTCGATGCCAGTTGAAGTCACTGCAGAAAGTGCTAACGGCTATCTATTAAGCGCTGCCTATGATATCGATGCTGTTACTTTAAAAGCTCAGTTCCAAGATATGGAAGAACTTGGTGATTCATGGTCGGTAGGTGCAGACTACAGCTTAGGTAAGCCAACTAAACTATTCGCTTTCTACACGAACCGTTCGTTAGAAGCGTCTACAGATGATGACAAATACATTGGTGTTGGCTTAGAACACAAATTCTAAATCTAGCATTAAAACTCAATTAAGGAGGCATATAGCCTCCTTTTTTATTGCTATAAACAAACAGTTATATAAACTTATTATGACAAATATTACTACTATATGGCTCAAGCGGCGTGCTTATTCATAAATCTGTAATAAAAATGACTAATAATAGCCGTGTTGACATTCACTGACAGAAAATCACTTATGACTGCAAGGATATTGATAGTAGAAGACGAGTTGGCCATCCGCGAGATGCTGACTTTTGTAATGGAACAGCATGGGTTTACCACCTCTGCGGCGGAAGATTTTGATTCGGCCATTGCGCTGCTAAAGGAGCCTTACCCCGATCTGATTTTATTGGATTGGATGTTTCCTGGCGGAAGTGGTATTCAATTGGCGAAACGCTTAAAGCAAGATGAGTTTACGCGCCAAATTCCGATCATTATGTTAACCGCCCGCGGTGAAGAGGAAGATAAAGTCAAAGGCCTTGAAGTTGGCGCCGATGATTACATCACTAAACCTTTTTCCCCTAAAGAGCTGGTCGCACGTATTAAAGCCGTATTGCGTCGCAGTGCACCGACTCGTTTAGAAGAAACCATTGATGTACAGGGCTTAATGCTCGATCCTGTGAGTCACAGGGTGAGTGTGGGTGAAACTGTATTAGATATGGGCCCAACCGAATTTCGTTTATTACACTTTTTCATGACCCATCCTGAGCGTGTTTACAGCCGTGAACAGCTGCTCGATAATGTGTGGGGCACCAATGTGTATGTTGAAGACAGAACCGTTGACGTGCATATCAGACGCCTTCGTAAAGCCGTTGAAGAGTCTGGTCATGATCGCTTGATCCAAACGGTTCGTGGCGCTGGTTATCGTTTCTCTACACGCATTTAGTGCTGAATAACTGTTAGGCACAAGTTAGCTTTTACGCTATCTTGTGCTCCTCTTATTTAGCCTGATGTTTGGGTTTATTTATGTCTGACTCTTATTCAGGGTATCGGTTGTTTACGCGCTTAGGTTTATATCTACTGCTTTGCGCGCTAATAGGTTTATTGGTAGGGAAACTTCTCTGGATACTCTTTATCGGCACGCTAGGGTTAGTTTGCTGGCATTACCGACAATTATCACGGCTTAACTTTTGGTTATGGCGGGATAGGAAACTCACGCCGCCGCAGGGCAGTGGGAGCTGGGAAGGTGTATTTAACGGTATTTATCGCCTTCAAGGGAAGAATCGTCGACGTGTCGGTCAACTGGCCGCACTGCTGGCACGATTTCGTCAAGGTGCTGAGGCGTTACCCGATGCCGCTGTCGTGCTTGATTCAGAGCATAATATTTTATGGTGTAACAAGTTAGCGCAACTCATTCTCGGTTTTGTGTGGCCACAGGATAATGGTCAACGAATCGATAATTTAATCCGTCATCCTGATTTTTCTGCTTACATTAAATCCGCACAATACAAAGAGCCGCTGGAGTTACCTTCGCCAGTATCGGATAGGCGTTTGCTTGAAATCCGTATCATGGCTTACGGTGACAGGCAGTTACTGTTAATTGCGCGGGATATCACTCGTATACGTCAGCTTGAGGGAATGCGTAAAGAGTTTGTCGCCAATGTGTCGCATGAATTAAAAACGCCGCTCACTGTGTTACAGGGTTACCTCGAAATGATGCAAAGCATGGCTGAGCCTGATTCGATGAACGTCAAGCCGTTAGCATTGATGCAGCAGCAGACGCGACGAATGCAATCTATGGTCGAACAGCTATTGATGTTATCGCGAATTGAAGATGCGGCTGATATTAACCTCGAAAACACTGTGAATATGACGCAGTTGATGGAGGTGCTCAAGGAGGAAGCTAAGGCGCTGGCACAAGATAAGTATGAATTGAGTTTCTATTGTGAGCCTGGACTTGATTCTCACGGCAATGAATTACAGCTGAGAAGTGCCTGTTCTAACTTGATTTCTAATGCGATTCGTTACACAGAACCTGGCGGGAAAATTACAGTGCAGTGGTGCAGTGTGGCTACGGGTGCCATCTTTAGCGTAACGGATACGGGTGAAGGTATTGCGGCTCAGCATATTGGTCGATTAACGGAACGCTTTTATCGGGTAGACAGTGCGCGCTCAAGGCAAACCGGTGGTAGTGGTTTAGGTTTAGCGATAGTAAAACATGCGCTTAACCACCATCACAGTAAGCTTAAAATCAGCAGTGAAGTCGGTAAAGGCAGTACTTTTAGCTTTATTATCCCTTTGCATCTTATCGAACGTAAGAAATAGTATGTGTGAGTGAAATATTTACAATAAATAATAAAAACAGGCCATTAGGGCCTGTTTTTATTTCTAGGTTTATTGAGTCTTTATTATACCAATAGTATTAAATATCTGTTCATTCAGCGCGTTGAAATCTGCCCTTCGGGAGCCACACAGGCATCCCACTCCGGTGTTGCATTGACTTAAAAGGGAATGACCATTTCTGCGTCAATGCGCCTTGGATTGAAATGCCTGTGAGGCTCTGAGCTGATTAGATATTTAATGTGATTGGTATTAATGACAGAAAAAAGCGATAAATAGTGCATTGTCATTTAAGTGTCATATCACGGACATAGAATTGTCATTGTAGCGATTGATACTGGCTGCGTCTGAAGAAACTTAAGTTACAAATTAGTTAGCTTACTACTGGAGCACATAATGAAACTGAAAAAGCTTGTCGGCGCGATTACTCTAACAGCCGCTGGTGTATTCTCTGCCACTGCGATGGCATCGATTGATCCATCTTTGCCTACTTATGAAAAAGCGAGCGGTGTATCTGGCAACTTATCATCTGTAGGGTCAGATACCTTAGCCAACATGATGACACTTTGGGCAGAAGAATTTAAACAAATGTACCCTAACGTCAACATTCAGATCCAAGCGGCGGGTTCTTCTACTGCGCCACCAGCGTTGACTGAAGGCACTTCACAGTTCGGTCCTATGAGCCGTAAGATGAAGCCTAATGAAGTTGAAGCGTTCGAAAAGCATTTTGGTTATAAGCCAACTGCGATTCGTGTAGCTATCGATGCTTTAGCCGTATTCGTGCACAAAGATAACCCAATCAAAGGCTTAAGCGTTGAGCAAGTTGATGGCATTTTTTCTTCAACTCACAAATGTGGTAGCAGTGACATCCAACGTTGGGGCGATTTAGGCTTAGACGGTAACTGGTCTGCCAAAGACGTTCAACTTTACGGTCGCAACTCAGTATCGGGCACTTACGGTTACTTTAAAGAGCACGCGCTTTGTAAAGGTGACTTTAAAGCTAACGTAAACGAGCAACCTGGTTCAGCTTCTGTTGTGCAATCTGTTTCTCAATCTCTGAATGCGATTGGCTACTCAGGTATCGGTTACAAAACTGCAGGTGTTAAAGCTGTTGCCATCGCTAAGAAAGGCAATGAGTTTATCGAAGCTACAGCTGAAAACGCGGCTAATGGTACTTACCCACTATCACGTTACTTATACGTTTACGTGAACAAGCAACCAAACAAAGACTTAGCACCAATGGAAAAAGAATTCCTGCGTTATGTGTTGTCTAAGCAAGGTCAGCAAGTGGTAGAAAAAGACGGTTATGTGCCAGTGCCTAATAGCGTAGTTGCTAAAGATTTAGAGCAAGTAGGTATTCGCTTGTAAGCCAAACGGCTTGTTAATCAAGGACCTCTCAGGAGGTCCTTTTTGTTTTTGTGGTTTTAAATGTGTGATGATGTCGAATTTAGAACAAATTAAAGACATAAAAAAAGCAACCTAAGTAGGTTGCTGTAAATTCCAATTCGGAATCTTGGGACGGTCGCGCTAGAAACCATCTAAAGGAGAATGATGATGAACGAAGAAACTCATTACAAAGATTCGGTTCATAATATCTGACTCAGCATCATCAAATTAGTTCAGGGAAAGTGCGAAATATTTTAAATAATTTTGCATTTTGTTTTTATAAAAAGAGGCTGACTCGATTTTTGCCAAGTTTGCACGTCTCAATTTTAGCTGCTTCTACTGTGACTACCGATAAATCCAGCAAGCTAGAGATAGCTTATTGCAAACTCGGTACCTACACCCAAAGATGAACTGTTACAAAAAACTTGTTCCTAAGGAGCTCTAGAGCTCAGTTACGATTTGCCTCTGAGTAAATTTGCAGTCGATAATACCTTCTAATGATTAGTGATAAGTTATCAAGCCCGTCAACACAGCAAGGTAACTCATAACTCACTATTTAGAACATACCGCTCAAAACTTGAATATCGAGGCGACAGTGTTGCAACCAACTAAGAGTACATTAGCTGATGTAGCCCCTTGGGATTTAACCCGAGATTACCATTCTTTTGCGAATACCGAACAAGTGCAAGTGACCCATGTCTCTTTGGATGTCATGGTGGATTTTGACGCGCAGCGTCTTTTCGCTAAAGCGACGCTGTCCTTGGATTTTCTTGAGTGTGATGTAACAGAGCTTTGGCTTGATAGTCGAGATCTAACCATACTCGCTGTGACTTGTTTTAATGCTATAGAGGGGGTGAATGCATTAACAGAAATGGATGAAGCACCGCTCGACTTTGTGCTTAATGAAGCTGATCCCATACTCGGGCAAAAATTGTGTATCACTTTACCAGAATCTCCTTGCAAGCAGGTTTGTATTCACTATCAAACCTCGCCGTCCGCCCAAGGATTACAGTGGCTAGCGCCTGAGCAAACCGCGGGTAAACAGTTACCTTACCTCTTTAGTCAATCGCAACCGATCAATGCCCGCAGTTGGGTCCCATTACAAGATACGCCTAAGGCGCGGATCACTTTTGATGCTAAGGTGCAAGTGCCCAAAGGCATGCGTGCCGTTATGAGCGCGATGAATCATCCCGATACGCCACTTAATGGTGTGTTTCACTTTGAGATGGAACAGCCTATTCCGACCCATTTAATGGCCTTGGCTGTGGGTGATATTGCCTTTCAAGCGATAGGTCCAAGATGCGGCGTGTATACCGAGCCGAGCATGTTAGTGGCCGCCACAAAAGAGTTTGAAGATACTGAGCACATGCTCGACGTTGCCGAGTCATTGTTAGGTCCTTACGTATGGGGCCGCTATGACATGATTATCTTGCCGCCGAGTTTCCCATTCGGTGGAATGGAAAATCCGCGTTTAGCCTTTTTAACGCCCACACTCATTGCTGGTGATAAAAGCTTAGTGTCAACCGTTGCCCATGAGTTAGCGCATTCTTGGACGGGCAATTTGGTCAGTAATGCGACTTGGCGTGATCTCTGGTTAAACGAAGGTTTCACGACCTATTTTACTAACCGTATTGTCGAGGCTGTCTACGGCAAAGAACAGGCAGAATTAGAATGGGTAATAGAGTTTGGTCGCTTAAAAGAAGAAATAGCATCTTTGCCTAAGGATAAGCAAACTTTACCCGCTAATGTGCAGCAGGACGATCCTAATCTTGCCTTTAATCGTTTTACTTATGATAAGGCTTCGATGTTTGTCCATGATTTAGAGCGTAGGCTAGGGCGAGTAGAGTTTGATAAATTTTTACTCACTTACGTGAATCATTTTGCGTTTAAAGCCATTACCACCGAAGTGTTTGTCGAGTACGCAAAACAAACTTTATTGCAATTACACGCAGATAAAATCACTGAAGCTGAACTATTAACGTGGATTTATGGTGAAGGCTTACCTAAGGGCTATTGCGGACCAACATCTATGAGTTTAGATAAAGTCGATGATGCGCTGGCGTTTTTTCTACAGGGAACAGCAGCGGGTCGGTTAAGCGTTAAAGATTGGCGAGTGCACCATTGGCAATATTTTCTGACCCAATTACCTGAAGTTGTTAGTCAAGTTCAATTGATGGATCTGGATGAAACCTTCCAATTAACCCAATCGACTAATGCAGAAATTGCCTGTGATTGGTTTCGAGTCGCGATTCGTAATCATTATGATCCTGTGTTGCCGGCATTAAGTGCCTATTTAGTGCGTATTGGACGCGGTAAATTTGTGCGGCCACTCTATGCTGAGTTACAAATTGCGGGATATCACTCTGAATTAAAAGACATCTATACAAAGGCGCGTGCAGGCTACCATCCTTCGATTCAAGTTCAATTGGACAAATCACTCAGCTTATAGAAATTTAGGTAAAAAAAATGGCAACCTATGGGTTGCCACAAAGAAATCAGTGTGGGATACAAATAGAATTCAATGCGCTAGCGTGTTTTCTATTGTGTCCCAAAAGGGAGATGATGAACGACCAACTAATTCGACTCAATGCGATAAAACAGAAACTGTGTCATTTGAGTGCATGAAACTGCGACTTCACATATTTCATTCTCAAGGTGCATTTAATCTTATCCGTTAATCCTTACCTATACTCAGAGTCGCCATTTTTAATTAAGTTCACTGATATCAGAAAAAAATCCCAAAAAGTTTCAAAAAGATTTTCTGGGGAATACTGAGTGCTTACACTTAAGTTTTACATTTTTTTACATTAAAATCATGTGGATAAAAAATTAAACGTATGCCAGATTTATTAATCTATGAGCTAGCGTTAGCGCTTGTTGAAATTTGAGCAAAAAAAATGGCAACCTAAGGTTGCCACAAGGAAATCAGTGCGGGATACAAATAGAATTCAGTGCGCTAGCGTGTTTTCTATTGTGCCCCAAAAGGGAGATGATGATGAACGACCAACCAATTTGACTCAATGCGATAAAACAGAAACTGTGTCATTTGAGTGTATGAAACTGCGACTTCACATATTTCATTCTCAAGGTGCATTTAATCTTATCCGTTAATCCTTACCTATACTCAGAGTCGCCATTTTTAATTAAGTTCACCGATATCAGAAAAAGATAAAAAAAGTTTTTGAGAGATATTGAGTGCTCATACTTAGTTGTTACATTTGTTTTACATATAAAATGATGGGATAAAAAAAGGCAACCTAATGGTTGCCTAATGACCTATTCCTAGGTCAAGGGGACTGCGCTAGAAGCCCCAGGGAGATGATGAACATGAAAAAGACATTCACTGTTCAATACATTTGAGGGGCCTTGTACGGTTAAAGTTCCATAAAAAATTTAAAATAAATCTAAATTTTTATAAACTGTAAGATTTCAAATAGATAGTGATTAAATTATTTTAGCAAAGCAGCAATTTTACTTTCTAATGCTTCGGGTTTGGTCGTTGATGCAAATCTTTCGATTGCTTCGCCTTGGCGATTAACTAAAAATTTAGTGAAATTCCATTTAATACCTTGAGTGCCTAATACGCCGGGAGCGGCTTTCTTAAGGTATTGATAAAGTGGATGGGTATGTTCGCCATTCACTTCTATTTTAGAAAATAGCGGAAACGTCACGCCAAAATTCAATTCACAAAAGGCTTGAATGCCTTGTTCATCGGCTTTTTCTTGGGCGCCAAATTGATTGCAAGGAAAGCCCAAAATCACTAATCCTTTATCTTTGTATTCTTGATATAGCGTTTCTAATCCCTTGTATTGCGGTGTAAATCCACATTCACTGGCGGTGTTGACGATTAAGAGTACTTTGCCCCGATACTGCTCTAAGCTTACCGCGTTGCCTTGAATGTCTGTTGCTGATTGGCTGTATATATTCGTAGTCATGTTCACCTCCGTAGGATCTTAGCCAAACAGCATAAACCTTAAAATAATTTTCAGCAATATAATTGCGCGCAATTTATTTTTGTGGGTTTGCTAATTTACTTAATTATCAATATAGTTACAGCAATTTTGTGGCTAAAGAAAAGGGCATCTGTGTGATAGAAAATGACGCAGAATACGAAACAAACATGCAAGCGGATGTGGGGCAAGTAGTTCAACAACTCACTGAAGTTGAAGGCGAAGAACAGGCTGAAGTGTTTAGTGAAATTCTGAATGACTCAGAACCTGGAACCATAGCCTTAGCGCTTGAATCCTTGCCCTTGGATGAGCGTTACGAGCGTTGGCAGCAAGTTGAATTTGCTGACCGAGTGACAGTGTTGAGCTTAATGCGTGCCGATCCGCGCATGGGGATCCTGAAGCGGATGCCTGACAATGAAGTGGATCTGTTATTTGCGCAATTAAGCCCAGAAGATTTAATTGAGTGGAGTGATTATCTCCCTGAAAGTTTTACCGATCGTGCCTTGGCTCAGATGGGGGAGCGTCAACGACAACGATTCGAACTTTATGATCAATACTCTGAGAATGAAATCGGCCGTTATACCGATCATCAAATGTTGGTGCTCAGTGATAAGGCGACAGTTGCTCAAGCGCAGCGCTTCTTTCGCCGTATAGAGCTCGATTGTAACGACAATTTGTTTATCGTTGATGATCTGGATAAGTATCAAGGTACTGTTCGTCGTTATGATATTTTTAAACATAATCCCGATGAGTTATTGATTTCACTTTTGTCTGAGGACTGCCGTGCGTTATCCGCCGATACGAGTCTTTTGGAAGCGGCCGAAGCGATAGAGCACAGCCGCGAAATTGAATTGCCTGTGATTGATGAGTCCGGAGAGTTAATCGGCCGAGTGACGCTACGAACCGCAACGGCATTAGTGCGTGAGCATTATGAGGCGCAGTTGATGGCAACAGCGGGTATGGATGAATCCGACGACTTGTTCGCCCCTATTATGAAAGGTGCTCAGCGCCGTGCAGTATGGCTTGGGATCAATTTACTGACGGCTTTCCTTGCCTCAGCGACCATTGGTTTATTTGAAAATGTCCTATCGCAAGTGGTCGCATTAGCTGTGTTGATGCCGATTGTCGCTTCTATGGGCGGTATCGCGGGGAGCCAGTCTCTAACGCTAATGATCCGTGGCATGGCCATGGGACAGATTTCGGCGGGTAACTTGTTTTCGCTAATGAAAAACGAACTCGGCATTGGCATAGTTAACGGATTTTTGTGGGCGATAGTGATAGGTTTAGTCTCTGGCTGGTGGTTCGGTGAAGCGACGATAGGTATAGTGATTGGCTGTGCGATATTGATTAATATGGCCGTTGCCGCTATTGCTGGGGTGATAGTGCCTATGGTGTTGCAGAAGTTTAATCAAGATGCGGCGTTATCGGGTTCAGTGATCTTAACGACTGTGACCGATGTGGTGGGTTTCTTTACTTTCTTAGGTATGGCGACGTTGTTATATCTGTAGCGTAGGTTCTTGGGTGAGTTTGGAAGATGAATGCACGGCAATTTGGTGTGCATTCACCGTATGTTGGGAACATTAACGGTTTAATCTGGATATGAATAACATTCAGTTTGTTATAGGTAAAAAGCCGGAAGAATTAGCGCTGGCGGCACAATTAATTGATGGGCGTGATGATAATGCTCATCCGTTGGATCATCAGGTCTTTTTCCATTCCCGTGCGGTGATCTTAGCGAAAACTATCGAGGGTGAGATAGTCGGTTGCGCCGCGATAAAAGCTGGTAAAGGCACTGTCGATAAAGGCACTGTCGGTGAACTGGGTTATCTGGTGGTGTCGCCCCATTATCGACGTCAAGGCATAGCACAAGGGTTAACTCATAAACGGATTGAGGTGGCAAAGGCCCTAGGAATGTCGATTTTATACGCCACTATTCGCGCCGAGAATACGTCGAGTCAAGCTAATTTATTGAAGGCAGGTTTTCAGTTTTGGCGTAATTATTTGAGTATCCGTGGCACAGGAAATACTGTGGGTTGGTATTACTTAGCTTTAAGCGTTAATGTCGATGTTGAAGCGATAATGCAGTCTTTAGTTGGCGATCGTACCCCTGTGGTCTAATTGTGTTGTAAGTGAAAGGACTTAGATCTTAATGTGTTTTTATCTTGTTTTACATTTGTATATTCCTCGCAAATAATCCCTCTTTATACGCAAATAGGCTGATTTTCTTTATTTATTCGGTATGATCCGCGGCTATTACCCACAGTCATTATTGAGGTGTTTTTTTATGGCTAAGTTCAGAGTAGCAAGTGTCTTATTATTGAGTGCAGCAGCGCTGCAAGTGAATGCGTCAGAATTTAATCTTGGGTTGAACAATGATGTGGTTTCAACTGAGTTAGAACTGCAATTGAACAAAGATACTAACGCGGTTTTGGGTTATATCTATGCGGATGAAGGCGGCCATATCGCTCAAGGTGCAATGCACATGACCCATGATGCGGGTGTGCATCACTTTGAGGTCGGTGCTCAGTTAAGCCAGCTTTGGTCTGACTATTCACCCAATGGCAGTGCTGTTTCTGTTGGTGGTCGTTATGCACTATCAATGGGACCCAATATTTCACTGCACGCTGCGGCTTATTATGCACCGTCTGTATTGTCATTTGGCAATGTTGATGGTCATTATGAATTAGACTCAAAAGTGCAATACCGTATAACGCCAAACATGGCACTTTATGTTGGTTACCGCAAGATTGCCTTCGAATACGATGATGCCCGCAATTTTACTTTCGAAGATGGTGTGTATATTGGCGGTAAATTCCGTTTCTAAGCACAAGGCATATTGATTTAGCTGTATTGCGATCGAGATGTCGAATTAAAGAGCCGGCGAGGTTAACTTCGCCGGCTTTTCCATTTCGCCTTTAGCTCACTGTAGCTTGGTAATATGGATGAGAAAATGACCAATCCAATCCCGATTAAAATCACTAGGCTGAGTTCTTCATCGAGTATCCACCAGCCTAACAAGGCTGCAAAAATCAATCCTGTATATTCTACTGGTGCCATTTGGCTCGCATCGGCACGTCGATAGGCATGGATGATGAGATAGGTCATGGCAATGTAAAATAGTCCCAAAGTCAGCCCCACTTGCGCCACTGGTAAACTAAATTCGGCGCCTTCGTACAAGGTCGCAGGTATCAGAAATATCATCGCAAAGGCATTAGACCAAAAGGGCATGGAAAAAGGATGTTCATGGGTCGAATAGGCCTTTAAAATCAAACTATTCAATGCTGATGTCATGGCACCGAAAAAGGCTAAACCTATATACAGGTTAAATTCTGTTGGTTGGCTGATAAGCAAAATGCCGCTAAAGCCGATAAGACCAGCGACCGTGCGTCGATAACCAATACGTTCATTTAAAAAAATGGCCGATTGTACTAGCAGTAACAAGGGTGAGGTATAAATCACTGCTGTTACTGTTGCGAGCGGAAGATGCAGAATAGCAAGCATAAAAATGGCGTTGCCCAGTCCAATCAATAGCGCGCGGGCGATATGCACTTTGTAAAAAGGACTGAGTTTAAGATTACCCTGTAAGTGCCACACAAAAGGCAGTACAAGCAGAGTGGCAAATAATTGCCTGTAGAGCACCAGTTGAAAAACAGGCACATTGGTTTCAAGCAACTTAACCAATACGTTACCGCTGGCAATCAGTAGTTGTGCGGCTAAAATCATCAATAGAGGCTGCATAGGATCCCAGCAAAAATAAGTCAGTATTAAGGTGTATCTTGAATTTCATGCCGCAGTTTGGACTTTGAGACTAAAATAGCATCATAAGGCATGGTATATCCGACTAATTTAGCTTAACTGATTGTAAAAAACTAAATGTAGCCATAAAGTTAACCTACAAATCCAACTATCGACTAAGATTGACAGCATTAGCATTTTCTTCATCGCTGTAAAAATGATCTATGGCCCTTTAACTAAATAAGCCGATGAACAAACTTAAACAAACTCTATTTTGGTGTTTTTTACTTTTCTTGTGGACATTAAGTCCCTCTGTATTAAGCGCTGAAATTGCGTTGGACTCCCCGTATTTGTTCCATGCTAAAGCGGATCAACAGCCTCCTGATCGGTTTGAAACCGTGCCCCATTGGATGGGACAACTCGACGAAGCTAGTTCGGTCAGCTTAACCGGTGGCGATTATTGGATGATTACACCTGTGATGGTCAATCAACGTCAATCAAACTGGGTAGTGGATGCAAGTAATTCGATTATTGAATCCGTAGACTATTGGATACTCGGCAGTGACGGCAGCGTACAACATGCCCACAGTGGCTACACTGCTCCATACCAGTTTTTATTCGATTATGGCCGTAAGGTCACCTTGAATATGGGCACGGATTATTGGTTGGTGGTGAAGCTGAGTAGCCGTTATTACTCATCTCCCCCTGAGATAGCATTGCAAAGTGTGGCGGATCATCAACTTATGTCTGACCGTCTCGCAATGGCAGTGCTGCTGTGTTTAGGCGGATTATTGTTTATCGCTTTATATAATATTTTGATTTATATCTCTATTCTTGATAAAGCGTTTCTCTACTATGGTCTTTACGTATTTGCCTATTTTGGTGGCTGGGCACTGACTTTCCATTTGCCTGCACACTTATTTAATTTCCATTACCTCGAGTTGCATCATCTGTTTTTCATCAGTTTGCCCATTTTTAATATCATGTTTTACAAGCACTTCCTGCAGTTACCTAGTTACTCTCCGCGGCTGTGGCGTCTTAGTCAGTATTTAATGTTTGCCTGCATTGTGGCTCTGCCGACCAGTATTTGGTTGTTATCCTATACGGCAATTATTGCTTCTGTACTGATTATGCTATGGATTGCTTTAGCGATTACTTGCGGTAATGTGTGCTTGATGAAAGGCTTTGCTCCTGCGCGTTATTTTATTCTTGCCTTTACTTGCTTGCTGTTGCCTGCGGTGATTATTTTACCCGGAAATATGGGGTTAACCCCTGATTTTATCGAACATGCTGAGCTGGCGACACTGATGGGCGGCACGGCCGATGCGTTGCTGCTGTCCTTAGCGTTAGCGAATAAGCTGAAATTACTTGCTGAGGAACGTAAGGCGCATATTGAAGAGTTAGCGATTGCATGGGAAAAGGCACGTTTAGATGGATTAACGCGAGTCGGTAATCGTTATGCTTTTGACGAATATATGAACTCACAATTAGGATTTGCCGATAAAGTCGTGCAACCGATGGCGTTAGCACTATTGAATATCGATAGTCTGAAAAGTGTCAATGAAACACTCGGCCATCAAGAAGGCGATAGATTATTGCTGTTGATAGTGCAGTTATTGCAAGCAACAGACTTAGCGCACATGAAGGTTTATCGTATTAGTGGTGACGAGTTTGTGATTGTGACGCCTTCTGCTGGTATCCAGTTATTACAGAGTGCTTTGAGTGGCTTAGGTGAAGAATTAGCAAGCCATGGTTTTAAAGATTGCCAGTGTAGTTTTGGGATGTCGTTAAACACTGAGGTCGCAGATCCCCATGAGTGGTTGCGTTCTGCTGACACTCACTTATATCAATCGCGTATGGATAAGCGTCGTCAAGAGTATGCAGATACTCGCGGTGTCGATGTGAGGCTACATTTAAGCTAGTTATTGAAAAACTTAAAGTAATGGTTTAAGTAGAGCATTAGAAAACATAAACGGCGCAGAATTTATCTGCGCCGTTTATGTTTTTATCTTAGATTTATTAGCTTCATCTTGCTTGGACTAAACAGTGTCCAAGTTTGCGACTTAGCTAGATTTAAGGACGAGCTTAGAAGTCTTTTTCGCCCTTAATCACCGCAGGATGACCCGATATCGCTTTTGAAGTGTGCATTCCCGCCATCGTCGCCGCTTCGACGCAGCCCGCATTAAGGCCTGTCTTTATCCAATCGCCCGTCATATACAGGTTGTCTATCCCTGTGCCATCTGTCGTGATGCGATACTGCGAGCTGTCTTTAACCGATAAGACATAACGCTCGGATGGGTCTACATTTGCGCGCCAATATTGGCTATCGAAGCGGACAACACCTTGGCGGTCTTGTTCATCGTGTAACCATTCCCAAGGGAAGCTATCACCGACATTTTGCCAAAGTTTATGGATTTCGGTATTGAGTTGATGGATAGCGCCCGCTTTTGCTTCTAAGGTTTTCCGTTGTTGGAAATCTACATCCGAGCTTGGTGGATAGGCCTCGACAGGCAATGCCGAGCAAAAGTAACTGGCATTTTTAGGTTCTAAGCCGCGCCAATCTTCTTTGTCTAGTAGTTGGTTCATCGATGCCCAAGTATCGAAGGGTTCGGTGAAGCCCGATAATACGGGTTCCTCGCCATCTTCAGAGTAATTAGGCCAGCCTATCCCATTCAGATCTTGGTTCATCCACAGTTGATAGGCTTGAGTGGCGACAGTTTGCACCTTATCAACGCAAAGTGTGAGGGCTGGGCTTTGTGCCATGACTTCACTCGCCACATGGGGCACAGAACCTATGGATAGACCGAAGATCACTTTGTCAAAATCTACGCCTTTGACTAAACGCTTTTTCGGCAGGGCTTTGCCAAAGTGAGTTTCATACACGCTGTCCCAATCGCTCCAGAAGTGTTCAAGATTGATATTATGGGCTTTAAGCAGTGCCGCTTGTTCAGGCTCAAGTTGCTCATAATTGGGCGTACTTGGCCAGCAAGCGAGACCTTTAACATCGACCAAAGGATCATAGTTTGTGACAGTCGGTGCCAGAGCTACTTGTTCAGTGATCTCAATCGCTTGAACGCTTTGATTACGGCATTCGAGATTATCGATGCGATTGAAGTAGTGGAAGTTGACTCCGCGGTGTTTGAGCACTTCGTAAAAAGGTGTAAACACAACATCACCCATACCCGCCTGCATTTTCCACATCACGCCACCTTGATAGCACAGTGCAATACGCAGCATAGCGCGGATAATTGTGCCCGCTTCGACATTAGGTTTGTCGAAGTTGCCTTTCTCATAGGCAAACACTAAGTCGTAAAAACCACGCACGGGGGCGCTGTCGACTGTGTACTTAAGACTGGCGCCGTGTTTGGTTAACCATTCGCGGTAATCATAACCATTGATGGCATCGAAACCTTTTTCAAACACATCGTCGGCAAACATGCCCTTGAGGATCGTGAGCCCCAGATCGGCGGCTATATATAAGTGGCGTAGTTCGTCATTATTATCTAAATGTCCGCTAAAACGTTTCACGAGTCTTTGATGCAGGGCATCGACGGCCGATTCTACAAAACCATCGTCACTTTCACTGTGTACATGCTCATCGCACTCGCGGCCAATCATTTGATTAAAATGGCATTCAAGCTTATCACCGAGCGCGTCGAGTGATTCTTTGGCATCTTCGACCGAATCCTCTAACTTATCTTTTAAGCGTTCAAACCAGCTGCTATCGAGCCAGTTTTTAGGTGTTCCCATGGCATTTTCATCTGCATCGAGCAGGTCATCCATGTCTTTGAGCCATTCTTTGATCCACGCAAAGGCGACTTTAACGACTTTCCAGAAGGTGAGGGTTTCGGTGCCATCACCTGGGATGCCTGGTAACATTGGGAAAGTGATTGGCCAACTTACAGAACGGCCATCAACTTCTTCCTGTAAGACGATGAAGTTATGGGGTTTAAAGGCATCAAAAAAAGTCGCAAGCGGCGCGTTTGCTGGCCTATCCAATTCCTCATACGCTTTGCGCATTAAGGCAAACGCGTTTTGATAGAAACCAAACCAGATGTGTAAACCATGTTCTTCGATGCGTTGCCCCATAGCGGCATTGCGGCCACTTGCCCCTTTACCACCGATACGCCAGCCGAGTTGATAGACATCAATCTCATATTGATTCTGCCAGCCGGGTTTATCGGTTAGATAACAGGCTGCTGTCATTGCCGCGACACCGCCACCGAGAATGGCTATTTTCTGTTTTTTGATTTCGGAGTTATCGACTAATACCTCGCCGGGCGGCACTTCAAAATCGAAGTTCACATGGTAAGGGAGTAAAACGTGCTGCTCACCAATCTCGACCCCGAGCGTATCTTTTAACGGGAAGCTGGCATTATCAAAAATGGTCGCGACAAAATCATTTTTTAGCAGAGCAACACTGTGCACTTTATTCACTTGGGCTGGCGCGGCAACGATGGCTTGATAAATAGCTTTTTGCCCTGACGAGTCGGGGAACTGTTTTAGAAATACTTGATCGATAGCGGGTTTAAATAACAGATGAAATAGCTGCTCTTCGCCAAGCTGGTCAAGTTCTGGAATAAAATCGGTTTGTTCTTTAAAGAGTTGCCAAGTTTGAGCTATTGCTTCAAGGGTTGAAAGCTGTGCCTCGGGTTTGGCATCGCAATTCACTTCAATTAATGGATGCAGGGCAAGTTCGGTTTCGGGTGAGAAATGTAAAAAACTTTTGGTCTCAAGGGATAATCGCGTCAGAGGCTCGCCAACCGCTGGCATAGTGTATTCACATAAATACTTAGGATAACCAAAGAGTTCTCTGCCATTAATTAAGGCCATGGCATCGTTCACCCAAATGTGTAGCGGCTGAAAATACACTTGGCTGATTTGTTTACTGTCGCTGCTATCTTGGCGCCCGACCATGACCCAAGTGATGATGTCCGTTTCTTGGATCCAGCCCTTAGCTCTGTCCTCTGGATAAGCGGAATAGGCTTTTTCAATTTGAGTGAAGGTTGTCAGTACGTAGGGAGACAGCACCTTAAAATACATTGCGCTGCCGGCAACTTGATTCAGGGTTTTATCGATAGAGCGTTGCAGGTTTTCCTGTTTCCCCTTAAGAAAAAAACCGTACATATCGGCTTTATTTAGCACTAAGGGCGAGTGCATCAACATACTGCCTTGGGGATAAATAAAGTCGGGGCGCTGTTTTTCCATGGCGTTCATCCTTAAATTTCAGTGTAAGTCCAATGATTTGGGAGTTATAGCCCAAAAAGCATAGGGCAAATAAGCAATTAAGCCCATTGATTTTACACTGGAATGATTAAGTATTTGAGAGGGGATAACGGGGTTGAGTAGCAAGTTGGATATTATCCAACTTGCTCAGATTTGGCAGGTTTAGCACAGAACGAATTTGTAAAACAAACCCGTGAGAGCAAAGGTACTTAGATTTAGTTACTTCGATTTATTTTGGTAGAAATCCACCTCTGTATTATCGTCCGAGTAACGTCGCTTAGTATCTCTGCGGCGCTGTTTCACGCGTTTATTCTTTTGCTTACCTTTGACGTTATCGCCCCATGGCGCATCATCGTCGTCAAATTCATAGGAGTGTGACATGGTCAAAATTCCAAAAATACCTGTGCCATTCGCAGCACCCGATCTTTTTACCCAAAGGAGAGATGAAGCTAAAGCGAAATATTTCATCACTGATGGTGAAAAGTTTTGTCCAAAGGCTATATCTTGCCACTGAAATGGCCGTATCTGAGATTTTAATGGGGAGTTTGTTGGTTATCCTTATGATAATTAAAGGATAAGTGTAATTATCATCAGAAATTATATTATATGATTGAAACTGGCACCCAGAATGAAAGGCGCCAAGTTTTGATACAAAATAATGAGTTAGTGTTACTTGACGCGCAGCATACGCGCGACAAACATACCATCACTATTAGCTTCAAAGGGCCAAACGGTCAACATTTCTGTTTGTTCACCCGTAAAAGGATGGCGTATCGGCGTGAGCGTGAACTCTGGATGTTGCTGTAAAAACGCCGTCACCACGTCTTGGTTCTCGAGCGGCGACAAGGAACATGTGGCGTAAACGAGGATGCCGCTCGCTTTAACTGCGCGGCTACTGCGGCTTAAAATATCGAGCTGTAACGCGGCTTTATCGGCCACGGCTTCAACACCATCCAACCAACGCATATCAGGATTACGTCGCCAAGTGCCAGTACAACTGCATGGGGCATCGACTAACACACCGTCGAAATGATCCGCTGGTACCGGCAGGGCATCACTCTTCCAACGGGCCACGCTAATGCCGTTAAAGTGAGCTCTTTGGGCGCGTTTAGTCAGTTCTTCTAGGGCATTGGAGCGAATATCTGACGATATAATGCTGCCCGTGGAGGGTGTTTGATTATCAGCAGCCTTGGTCAGCATCAAAGACCGCAACTGCAGGGTTTTGCCGCCAGCACCACTGCAGGCATCCCACCAATGGGCATTGGGTTCTGGCGCGCAAATTTGCCCTATAACCTGTGAAGCCAAATCTTGGATCTCAATGTTGCCGTCTTTATACAGGGCGATTTCATTAAGATTCATACTCTTGCTGCCAAGGTTAATGGCATCGTTAAAGTAATGACCATAACTAGCATCGATACCGAGCGCTTGCAGTTGTGTCGCCGCATCTTGACTCGTGATCCCCTGTGCGCGGCCCCAAATCGGTGGGCGACTGGACATAGCCTCAATTAATTGCGCTTGCTGCGCCGCATCTACAGGGCACCGTTGCCAGAACCACTCGGGTAATAAGTCCTGTGGTTTAAACTCAGCCGCGGGAAATAAATGCTGCATTAGCGTGAGTTTGTCGTCGAGGCTTTTAACGGCAAGTGCTTGAGCCTGCTGATAATCGATAGGTGACTGCGATAACTCATGCCAAGCAGTGGCGATATCTTGCCAAGCATGGGCTTCCAATAACGCACTGGCACTTAGGCTGGCAAAATAAACGGCAGATTCTTGCTGATCGCCTAATCGCTGAAACCAACCCCACCAGCGAAATAGACTAAATAAGGATTCACGAATGACTTTACGATCCTTCGAGCCGTGTTTTTTATGTTCTCTAAAGTAGTTTGCCAAAATACGGTCGGCGGGCATTTTACTGCTTTGAATTTCATCGAATAACTGCTTAATTGTACTGGCGTAACTGAGCGCACGTTTTTGCGCTGGGGTGCTCGCCTCTGTATTTAACGCTGACGATGTGTTTGAGTTAGATGCCTTATCGGAAGAGAAGCTGCTTGGATTACCCATAAATTTAGCCTGAATTATGCTCTCTGTGGCTGCGCCTTATGTAGGAGGCATAACTGTAACAGAGGGGAAAAATAAGTGGCGCAGAGTGTAGCAGTTTTGCCCGATAACAGGCAGAAAAAAAGCCCCAAAGTAGCATCAACTTGCGGGGCTTTTTGTGGTTGAGTCACTGAGACTCATGGTGTATTCAGTACCAAAGGGTTATTTGCAGGCTATTCGCGCAATGACCGCTTAGCAGATGACTATTTCGTCACCATCTTTTGGATTTGCTTAGCCCGTTCTTCATCACTCATTTCCACAGGTGGCGGCGTGATTATGCCTTTTTGGCACGCGGGTCTGAGTGCTAACTCATCTAACCAACGTTGCAAATGGGTCAGACCTTCCATATTGATGCCGCTCCACTCGTGGATCCGCACCCAAGGCCAAGTTGCGATGTCGGCAATCGTGTATTCGTCACCAGCAAGGTATTGATTTGTAGCTAGTTGAGTATTCATAACCTCGAATAAACGTCGACCTTCTTTTTGGTAACGGTCAATGGCTGCGGGGATTTTTTCAGGGAAGTACCTAAAGAATACGTTGGCTTGTCCCATCATGGGGCCGACGCCGCTCATTTGGAACATTAACCATTGGATCACCTGCGAGCGTTTTTTAGGATCGGCTGGCAGGAATTTACCTGTTTTTTCGGCGAGATACAGCAGAATCGCACCCGATTCGAATACCACAAAATCCGCGTTATCGCGGTCGATAATGGCGGGAATGCGACCATTGGGATTGATGGCAATAAACTCGGGCTGTTTTTGCTCATTGGTGCTGAAATCTAATTTGTGGACGCGATATTCAAGTCCCATTTCTTCCAGTGCGATGGAAATTTTAAAACCGTTAGGGGTCGCGGCTGTGTATAAATCTATCATGATGATTCCTTTAGGTTATAACGCTTATAGCTACTCACTTTAGTGCCCATGAATATTCATCATCAGGCATTAGCGCCGCTATTTTTTAGGGGTTAACGATACTATGGCAGGACGCTGCGCCATAGTGTTGAACCAAGCCTTGAGATGCGGCAAGTTATCAGTCACTTCGATGTCTAAATTTTTAATAAAACTGATAAAAACGTAAGCCGAAATATCGGCAATGCTGAATGCATCGCCTGCCACAAAGGGTGACTTGCTCAATTGTTGGTCTAAGGTTGGTAGGAAGTCAATGACCCTTTGGCGTGATTCTGCGCCCCAAGACTCGACACAATTTTCCCTGTCTTTATAGACACCGCTTAAATTACGAAAGGCTTGAAACCCGACCATTAATCCTTGTAACTCTATGATGCGTTGCCACATTTCTACTTTGGCGCGCTCAAGCGGTGTATTACCAAACAGTGAACGCTCACTCGGGTGGATTTCGTCTAAATAGCGGCAAATGGCAACAGATTCACACAGGTAGCTGCCATCATCGAGTTCGAGCAGTGGAATGCGGCCATTTGCACTTTTGGCTTTAAACTCAGCGCTTAAATTTTCTCCTCCGCGGATATCGACGTTCACTCTTGGCACTTCTATGCCTTTTTCCGCAAGAAAAATACTGACGCGGCGTGCGCTGGGAGTCGGAGCTAATTCGTAGAGTTTCATCTAAAGTCCTGTAGTTTTTATCAGTGCTTTATGCTCGATTTGGGCACATAAGGCTTTTTCTGAACGTTCGGTTAGGTTAGAATTTACGCCATATCTAAACGAACAGTCAAGAATGATTTACCCCTCAACTTTCTGTAGCAAAGAGGAATGGTGAAGCTGAACGTGAACGCGTATTCAAGAGATTAGGTCGCAGGCTATGGCACGGAGTTGTAATTTTGATCGGCAAGAAAAACTCATATTGGCGATGGAGCTTTTTTGGCAAAAGGGCTTTGCCGAAACCTCGATTTCCGATCTCGTCGGCCATTTAGGCATTAATCGATTTAGTCTCTATAACAGCTTCGGCGACAAGCAGAATCTTTACCGCGAGTGCCTCAGTTTCTACCTTGATCATTATTCTTTTGGCGCTTCAGATACTTTGCTGCATGAAAAAGCGGGCTTAGCTGAAATAGAAGCTTATTTAGCGCGCTTTGTTGCTTTGCAGAGGGAGCAAAAGTATGGCTGTTTTATGCAAAATGCCGTGCTCGAAAAGAGCCTTAACGATGAAAGTGTGCTGCAGGAATGTCAGCGATTATTTTGTCGATTACAGACCTCATTCATCCAAGTGTTACAAGTTTGCCAAGCGCGTGGAGAGCTATTAGCCCATGTGCAACCACATCAAGTTGCTGCTTTTTTAGTGCTGCAATTACAAGGGATTAGAGTGTTAGGCAAGGCGGGCGAATATGAGTTGTTAGACAATGCGTTTGTTGTATTGCAAGACTATTTACGTAGTTTGAGTGCTAATCAGACGGCATAACTGCAAATGACATAGTTTGATTGGCCTAGGTTTTTGCCTAGGCCATGTTTTTTAGAAATCTATTTTTTAAAAGTTTATTTTTAAAAGCTATTTCTAAAAGTCCAAGTCCAGCGCAAAACACAGATAGGCCATCAGTTGAGTGCAGCGTGCAAACTGCTCGGCACAAAAACTGGCTGCATCTGGGCGGCAGAGTTCCTCAAAGGCGATATTTTTAACTGCGATAAAATCTTTTCGTTTTAGCTCTATCAGCATAGGGTGGTTTTTATCAAATCCCTTTGGTGGTCGAGTTAAGCTATCGCCATCCATATTAAATCCATGACTTTGTAAGGTTTGTAGCGCCTTTTTATAGCCGTTGGGATTCTCATCGATGCAAGTGCGAATGGCATTTAAGGCTTTCGATTCTGGGTGCCAAATCCCTGCGGCAATAAAACAGCCATCTTCGGCAATATGTAGATACAGTCCCGGCGCATGCACGTCTTTGCCCTGAAAATGGCGAAATTGAATGCCAACATTGGTTTTATAGGGCGTTTTATCTTTGCTAAAACGGCTGTCTCGCTGGGGACGCATCAGGCTGCCGCCGACTTTTTTTGGTACTGCAGTCAGCCGAGGCGAGAGGGCGAGAATACTGGGCTGCATTTGCTCGATAAACTGCAGTGCAGGCGTTCGCACTGTTTCTTCGTATTCCGCCTGATGGGCTTTAAACCAGTCGCGGGAGTTGTTTTGTGCCAGTTGATTTAAAAATTGCAGGCTCGCCGTGCTGAATGTTGCACCAGTCGCGATGGGGATTTTAGTTGTTAGAGTGGCCATTATCAGGGAACCTTATTAATGCAGATAAACCGAGCACAAGCAGTATTAATGCCGATTGAGGAGCAAGGTGAGTTGCTGACATATCCTTCCATATCGCCTGCCCGTTCTTACTCACGATAGTTAAAACACGATAGTTAAGACTGCCAAGTTGGGTGTCAATACTGCCATCCTTCGGCAAGATCTTCACTTAAATTTTTGCATTGTGCCGCTTCTACCTTGTTTTCAATAAGTCGGTTATTTACACGTAAAGCTAAGTGAGAACTATTCTTATCTTGTTCGTTAGTGCCTATAATGCCGCCCTATTTTTAGATTGGTTTGTTAATAGGATGACGTTGAATGGGTTGCCTGCCTAAGTGTGATAAGTGGAAAGCGAATAGAAATCTGTCGCTTATGGGATTATGTATATTGCCCTCAATGCCGTTGTACGCCGCTGAGGTATTGGGCGAGCCTAAGGTTGAGCCGATTGAGATCCTGCAGGTTCATGGGCAGCAATATCGCAGGGCCATCACAGTCGCTAAACCCGGTGAAGCGATTATTTCCATGGAACAAATCGAGGAGATGCAGGCGACAACTTTCGCCGAAGTGATCGATGATATGGCGGGGGCGCATATCGATGGCGGTACCCGCAGTGGCGGTGAGCGGATTAATATTTGGGGCTTTGGCGAGACGGAAGATTTTAACGTTTATGTGGATAATGCTCCGGTGGGATTTGAGCAGTATCGTTACGGATCATTTTTCCTCGATCCTGATCTCATCAAGCGAGTGGAAGTGATTAAAGGTGCCCATGATGTGCGCTCGGGCAATGGCGGTTTTGGTGGTGCCATGTATGTGGTCACTAAATCGGCCGATGATTTTCTTAACTATGATCAATCACTTGGCGCGCGAGCCAAAACCAGCTACGCCAGCAATAATGACGCTATGGGTTATACGGGGACAGTTTATGGCCGCGTGAATTCACATCTATCTGGCTTGCTGCATCTTACGCGTCGCGATGCGGGGGATGTCACTTTAGCCAATGGTGAAGAGTTTGAATATTCAGGTTATGAGCAAAATAACTACCTAGGTAAGATGGATTACGCGCAGGGCGATCACCAACTGGCCTTGAGCGTGACCCATTATCTCGATGAGGGCCGCAAACCTTGGGCCAATCGCCGTGGCCCTATGCCTGCAATTTCAGACTACAACATCAAAAAGTACGGCTCCTACGAGCAGGCGCTGTATGCCACAACCGCCTATAACACCTATGAAGACAACACTTGGTCTGCCAATTATCGTTATTCGCCGAGCAATCCGCTGATTGATACCCAAGTGGTGATCTCCCATTCGGCGAATGCGCGTCACTGGGTAAGACCCGATATTGCGTGGGAGAAAATGACGGTTTCCGTCGGCAACTTCGGCCACGAATCTTGGCTAGATTACAAACGTGATTACATTGATATTAACAACTTGAGTTTGATTGGCGACCACGAGATCACCACAGGATTACAGTACCGTAGTCTCGACCGCACTTCGTTAGTGTTCAACAAAAGTTATGAAACAAATCCCGAGAAAAACTTTGGCTGGTACACACCTTACTACCAACCCGAAGGCCGTCAAGATACCTATGCAGCCTATATTCGCGATGCAATTCATCTTACTAATGACTTAACTGTGACTCCCTCGCTGCGATATGACTTTATCTACAGCATAGGTCGACCAAATATTGCACCAGATTACAATGATATTGCTGCTGGCCATGATTATAGCTCGACCCATCATTCGGGGTTCTCACCAAGATTAGGCATAGATTATCAACTGACAAATCACGCTCGGTTAAACTTTGATTACGCTTATAGCTTGCAAGCCCCTGTGGTGGATGAGATTTATGCCGTGCAATACGCTAAAGCCAGCATTACCGGCACGAGTCGCGACATTGATGTCGAACGCTTACATGCCTTCAAATTAGGCCTAATGACGCAGCATCAGCATGTACTTGCCAATGAGGATGCTTTGTCGACGCAAATCACCCTGTTTGCCAATTTAGGTCGTGATGATATTGCCCAGCGCCGCGGAGCTAAGTCTGATAAAACCCAGTTAATTCAAAGTGGTTATACAAATCTTGATGGTTACCATATTTACGGTGCCGATTTTGAAGCCCAATATCGCTATCAAGACGTGTTCAGTGATCTGGCGGTTTCATGGCTGCAAGGTCAACACAATGGGTCACTCAGAGACAGCCAAGATGACGATGAATATTTAGCTAACATAGCCCCGCTCGATATTCGTTTGCGTTTAGGCATGTATATCACAGATGACATTTCTATTGCTTGGCAGGGCGCTTGGTATGATGCGCAAACCAATGTTCCCCACGGTGATATCTTTAATGCCGAGTCGCCAAGCGAGAATTATTTCCTACAGAATGTGTATCTCGCCTATGAACCTCAAGCCATCTTAAAGGGATTAAGTGTGCGTTTGATGGTAAAAAATCTTACGGATCTGCAAGTGGTGCCGTTTCTCTCCGATGGGATACCCGCCGCAGGGCGTGATGTTCGTTTGAGTTTAGCCTATGAATTTTAAAGACTAATCACCAAGGCTGTGTGGACTAGGTATATATAGCTCATAAAAAATAGGGTTATATTGCCTCAGCCCCCTGCCGAAAAATGCCAGTTTATGGCATAATCCGCGTTTTACTAGGCATATAGAACAGAAAAATGACTGAAAATGAATTGCTAAGTCGCTGTGGCGGCAAGTGTGAACTGTGTGGCAGCGAGCTTGAACTCTCTATTTATGATCTGCCAGCCTCCGATGGCCGTGACAATGAGATCATGATTTGTGAAACCTGCAGTGGCCAAATTGCGGCACCGGATACCATGGACATGAACCACTGGCGTTGTCTGAATGACAGCATGTGGAGTCCTGTACCGGCAGTTCAAGTGATGTCATATCGTATGCTTAAGCGCTTAAATGGCGAAAGCTGGGCGCAAGATTTGCTGGATATGCTTTATCTTGAAGACGATTTAAAAGCGTGGGGTGATGCCGAAGTTGCCGCAGCAGGTGACGATGCTACGCCAACGTTAGACAGTAATGGTGCAGTGCTCAATGCTGGCGATACTGTGGTCATCATCAAAGACTTAAACGTGAAAGGCACTAGCTTTGTGGCTAAGCGTGGCACAGCTGTGCGTAACATTGCTTTGACCAACAACCCAGAGCATATCGAAGGCCGCGTTAACGGTACTCGTATTGTGATTCTGACGTGCTTCGTTAAAAAGTCTTAAGTTTCGCTTAGTGTGAGCGCGATTTATTTAGCTCAACACAATAAAAACCGCCATGATCGTTAGCCGACATGGCGGTTTTTTTATTTTAAATTAGATGGTTAAGATACACAGCGGGTGATTTGATATTGGCGTGCATAGCCCTGCGGATTAAATTGCCAAGATAATATCCACGCGATCACACTTAAGCCACCGAGTAATAACCAAGCACTGTTAAAGCTGTTGAAATTATCGCGAATTAATCCGGCAATCCAAGGCGAGATAGCCGCTATGGTATATCCCACACCCTGCACGAAGGCGGTTAATTTACCTGCTAACATAGGATTCTGTTGATGATCCATAGTGACAATCAGCCCGAGTGGAAAAATCCCGCCAATACCTAATCCTGCAAGTCCCGCCCATAAAAATAGCGATACTTGAGGGGCGAGTGCCAGTCCCATAAAGCCAATGAGTTGTAGCAAGCAGAGTAGGGCTATGATGGCGCGTCTGTCCGTCGACTTGCTGGCAAGCCAAGGAAACACTAAGCCCGCGATCACTTCCATGCTGGTTAAGAAACCTAACACTAATCCCGATTGAGTTTGGCTATAACCTAGCTCGACCGCGTAGGGGGCTAACCATGCAAGTACGCAGACATAACAACTTGTGCCTAATGCAAAAAATATCGCCAATAGCCAACTGCGACGAAAACGCCAAAAGTTAAGTTGCAAAGCTTGCTCTTTTGCTTGGCTCGGTAATGCGGCTTTATGTTTAATCAGGAGCCACAGCACGAGTGCGAATATGCCTAACCAAGTCCAATGACCTAGACCCGCGCGCCAACCTAAGTTCATCCCGATAAAAGGTGCGCTACTCGCCGCTAATGCCGCGCCACCCATAATGGCGGTGACGTAAAGCCCCATCATTAAGGGCACCCGTTCACCGAAATTAAGCTTAATCATGGCGGGCATTATGGTTTGAATGAGGGCGATTGCGACCCCTGCCAGTAATGCCGAGCAGATAAGCCAATTGGCATCTATCGCCCAGAAGCGCATTGCAGTGGCGCCGATCAGCAGTAGCAATGATCCTGTCATTACGGTATTGAATCCTAAACGTTTGGCGATACTAAAGCCTGTAAAACAACCCAGTCCCATGGCGAGCACGGGCAGCAATGTCAGCATAGACGCTAAGGTAAAACTTAAGCTGATATCCTTTTGTATGCTGGGCAGTAAAGGCCCAACGGAGGCGAGAATGGGCCGTAGATTTAGACCAATAAGGATGAACGCGAGTCCGAGCAGCAATAAATTCACTTTCTCTGTCAGGGGGGATCGCATGGATTGTCTCCAAAAATAAGCTGAGTTTGATTTGCTGAAAAAGTGATTTGTAGCAGCATTTAGCATACTCATGATGATTTCCTTTCAACAACAGTAGGTTGAAACCACATCACTACAATTCAAAAAGAATCTCTTTCAGATGTATCTTGATATAAAGATATTTTAATTCTGCGAGAAAATGACTAAGATGTAAAGAATGATGTAAAGAATCTTTATATTGAGATAAACCTATGACAGCTAAAATGACGCTAACTAATGCCAGTCCTGCGGATACTAACGCGAGTTCTACGGATAAAAAGAAAGCGGATTCGAATACTAAAGAAGATGGCCTCGATAGAATTGTTGAACAGTGGCAACAGCAAGGGGTTACTGAGGATTTGATCCCTATGGCTGTGCTCGGGCGAATCGCTCGTTTAACGAAATATATCGAAGTGGTACTGCTGCAATGCCACGCCGAATTTGGCTTAGGTCAGGGGGAGTTCGATGTGCTCGCGACGTTAAGGCGCTCGGGAGAGCCGTTCACACTCTCGCCTTCGCAACTTTATCAGAGCATGATGCTAAGTTCTGGCGCTATGACCAGTCGTTTAGACAGACTCGAAAATAAGGGGCTGATTGAGCGGGAGCACAGTAAGGAAGATCGCCGCGCTGTCCATGTCTCGTTAACTGCAGAGGGTAAGTCGCTCATTGATAAGGCATTACCTCAGCATATTCAATGTCAACGTGCGTTGTTCGCGGGCGTGAGTGCTGAAGATAGGCCTGTGTTACTGCAGATTTTAAAATCTTGGCTGAACCAATTTGAGCCGCAATAATTCGTTTAAAATCCCACTTTAGTCTTTAAAGTAGGCTGATATGCAATAGCGGATCATTTTGGCAAAAATGCGGTAAACATGAGCCAACCGCGCGGGATAACATTTGATAGAACAAGGGAGTTGCCATGGTAAAAAGACGTGAAGCATTTGAATTAGCGGGAAAACGAGTCACAGCTGGGACGCAATTAGGGATCAAGCTGCCAGCCGCTAAGTTGTATACCGATACGCAACTCGATATTCATGTGGAAGTGTTTCACGGAGCCAAACCTGGCCCGACTTTACTGGTTTGTGCCGCTATTCATGGGGATGAACTCAATGGTATCGAAATTTGTCGGCGTTTATTAGCCAGAGTGAATCCAAAGAATCTGACGGGCACGTTAATTGTGGTGCCAATAGTGAATGTGTTTGGTTTTATTCAGCAATCCCGTTATTTACCCGATCGTCGTGATTTAAATCGTTGCTTTCCTGGTTCTAGCAAAGGGGCGCTCGCAAGCCGTTTAGCTAATCTGTTTGCCACTCAGTTATTAGTTCATGCAACCCATGTGATTGATTTACATACTGGGGCCGTCCATAGGGATAATTTGCCGCAAATTCGCTGTGATACTAATGATGAGACTATGCTCGCCATGGCGAATGCCTTTGGTGCGCCGCTTATTATGCATTCTAAAGCCCGCAGTGTTTCTATGCGAGGTTATGCTAATCAACAGGGCATTCCTTGCATTTTATATGAGGCTGGAGAGGCGTTACGTTTTAGCGAGTTGTCGATAAAATCTGGCCTCAAAGGTGTGCTCAATGTGATGCGCAGTTTAGATATGCTTAAAGGGCGAGTGAGTAACAAAGGCGCGAGTGTCAGTGCTATTCGCAGTTATTGGGTTCGCAGTGAATCCGATGGTTTAGTGAATATGAAGCTTAAACTTGGCCAGCGGGTGACTAAGGGTTATATCATTGCCCATATCGTTAGTCCCCACGGCGGTGACAGTGTGGCCATTCGCGCGCCAACCGACGGTATTATCATAGGAATAAGTAATATCCCTGTGACTAACGAAGGTGAGGGCATGTTTCATATCGCCCAGTTCGAAGGTGACGAGATTGAAATTGCCAACGAACAGCTCGATGAATTCCTGATGGAATATGCCTAGATTCTAGGTCCCATCACCTCTATAGTTTAAACCGTTCCACTGAGCTGGTGAGTGAATGGGCAAGCAGAGTGACTTCGTTGCTGCGTTTAGCCATGTCCATGGCTTCATTGGCATTTTGGTCTGCAGATTGTGCCGCCTCACTCATGCTCGACTCAATCCGCTGGCTGTAATCTAACTGCTCGTGGGCGGCGTGGGTGATCTCTAGACTCATTTTATTGAGGGTATGTAAGGTGCTTTCTATGTGAGCGATAGCATCCTGCAGGGTTTGGCTTTGTCCGACACACTCATTTGCTTGATTTTGCCCCGTAGTAATTGCATCGGCTGCCGTGGACGTTTCTTTTTGCAGGGCCGTGATCATGGTTTGAATTTCGGCGGTAGCGGCTTGGGTGCGTGAGGCAAGTGATCGCACTTCATCGGCCACGACGGCAAAACCACGACCATGTTCCCCCGCTCTGGCGGCTTCAATGGCGGCGTTCAGTGCCAGCAAATTGGTTTGTTCGGCAATGCTGCTGATGGTGGTTAAAATGCTGCCAATATTATCGCTTTGAATGCTCAAGCGAGACATGACTTCAACTGAGCTACTTAAACGGGCGCTCAGTTCGGCAATTTTATTGCGATTATCATCGGCAATTTGCTTCACTTGATTACCGTATTTCGAGGCTTGACTGATTTGTCTCGCCGACTCACTGGCCTGTTCTGTCACTAGATTTGAGCTAGTAAACATCTGTTCTGCCAAGGCTTTAGTTTCATCGACTCGACTGATTTGCGCCGTTGCGGCATTGGCGATGCGCTGGCCTTGCTCATTGGTTTGGGTGGCAGAGCTGTCCAATGAATGGGCATTTTGGCTGATATTGGTTAACAGCTTGGCAAGATCGTCACTCAAGGTATTCATGTTATCGATTAGGGCACCAAATTCATCGTTATGGCGTTTACGAATGCGTTTAGATAAATCCCCTCGGGCGATACTGGCGAGTGCGCCGTTCACTAAGGCCAAGGGATTGAGCATGGCCTTGGAGGTGAAGAAAGAGATAAAGCTCACCATGATGATAAATACCAGTGCTAGTACAATCGCTAAGGTTTGACCCTGTTGAATATCATTACTGGCGATGGTTTGCAGGCTGGTAAATCGGCGGTCGGCTAAGTTGATTAACTTATCTAAGGCGAGATTATTCGCATTAAACTCTTTATCGGCATCGAGGTAATGTTGCTCTGCTTGTCGTTGTGCCTCAACTACGGCTTCCTGCACTTTATAAAGTTCGGCAGGCGCTGCGAGTAAGGTATTGATAATCGCATATTCTTGCTCGAATGTTTGCAGTAGGCCTAAGGTATCAAGCCCATCAGTTTGTTGTTTTAAAAAGGTAAAGTTAGTGGTGAGGTTCCCCAGTAAAATACCGACATCCTGTTGGTGCGATTGAATAACATCCAAACTTTGAGTGTGGATCAGTTCCCCCATAGTGTTGGCTAGCGTATAGAGCATGTCGTCAATGCGAGTACCTGTGCCGACAATTTCTTCGAGTAAAGTCGGATTATCGGGGATGGAAAGAGTTTCGAGATCAATCATCGCATTACTGGCGTTGGTCTTGGCATGGTTAAAGCGCTCAAAGAGTTGCAGGTACTGCCGTTTTGCTTGTTCATTGGCGAGTTTAGCGCTAAACATGGCTTGGCTTTGCTGCAAATAGGCTTGGTATCTTGCCTGCGCTTCGTTTAGGGATGTTTGCATCTTAGGTTGATCTGCAACTCGCTCAATTAACTCATTTTCGATACTTTGATATTTCTTCTGCAGCGCGGTAAATGCTTGCTGACTTTTGGTTAAGGCGGCAGTGTCTTGCTGACTATGGGCCAAGGTGGCAAGGCGTGACATTTTTAATAGCACTAGTTGTAAGCTATTACTCTGCTTTTGCACGGGTACGGCTAAGGTTTCAATATTTTGATAGGCGGTTTGTACTTGGGAGAGTGAATAGTAGAAAAAGCTACTACCAGCGATGAGCAGCGCGCCAATTGCACTAAAACTAAAGATGATTTTTTGTTTTATGGTAAGCGTTAACATAGTGCGAAAACCTCTTCTATGACTGTCCCTGTAAAATGGGTTTATTAATGGTTAGATCGCTGTTTTCGTTGAAATATTGATTTAAGTGTAGCAGAGTTCGTCATAAGTACAGTGATTAGTTCAATTGAACGTTTAGATTTAATTTAGGTTAACTAGTTGGTTTTATTATTTAAAATTATTTCAACCCTATCTTGAAAAGGATTAAAGATGAAATCAGTCATGTTAGGTGAAAACCTTATCGTACCGACAAAAATTCTCTGCATTGGGCGTAACTATGTTGAGCATATCCATGAATTAGGTAACGAAATCCCCGAGGATATGGTGGTATTTTTAAAGCCCAACTCGGCCATTTCGACTGTGCTTCATTCTGAGCATCAAGGGGAAACCTTGCATTATGAAACCGAGCTGTGTTTTATGTTTCAAAATGGCCGTTTCAGTAGCGTCGCCGTCGGTTTAGATCTCACAAAACGTGATTTGCAAACTAAGTTAAAAGCTAAGGGATTGCCTTGGGAGCGAGCAAAAGCCTTTGATGGTGCAGCGTTATTCAGTCCGTTTGTGGCGATTGATGATGCGGAGGCACAGCTGCATTTCACCTTGAGTATCAATGATAACTTGGTGCAAGAGGGGCATATCGATTTAATGATTTACAAACCTCAGACCATATTGTCCGAGCTACAGGCATTTATCAGTCTCGATGAGGGCGATATTGTAATGACAGGCACGCCTAAGGGCGTGGGAAGCATTCCCGCTAAAAGTGTATTTAACGTCACGCTGAGCCGTGGCCTGCAAGCGACTGCTGCACCCTTACTCGAATGGCAGTGGTTAAGTGTTTAGTGATAAATCGCTGAGTTGCTCGCATGATTGAACCTGATGACGTAAAAAAGACTGCTGTATTGCAAGTGTCAACTTGCCAGCCACTGCAACAATATTTGATTGCGTTAGGGGCGAGTCAAGCTGCTGTTGAACGTTACTTACCACAGTTTAAAGCGTTGAACGTGCCGGCGGGAGAGGTGCTTCTTGGCCAAGGAGATGAGCAGTCACAGGCATATTTTGTTGTGGATGGTATCGTGCGCGCTTGCCATTATACTCAGGAGGGCACAGAGCGCTGTAAGGAGTTTTATTTCGAGGGTGAACTGTGTTTTTTGTATGTCAGTTGGCTTAAGCAAATTCCCGCTCGTTACCAATTAGAGGCTTTAAGCGCCTGTAAACTTATCCAAATGCCCTTGTCCGTGTTGGATGATACTTCGCTGCAGTCAGTGCAACTTGGGTTACTTAAACAGCAATTATTGTATAAAGAACAAAAGGAAGCCTTTTTACTGCTGCACACACCTGAGCAACGTTATCTGTATTTACGCGAACATTCACCACTTTGGCTTGAGCGGTTAAGCCAAGGTCAGCTAGCTAATTATATTGGCATTACGGCAATCAGTTTGTCGCGTATGCGCCGACGACTTCAAGACTCTCTTTAACGGTTCTTGCTCCCAGTTAACTTAAGTTAATGCGCTAAATCGCGATTCCCATGATGCTGCGCCTTAAGTTGCGCTCTCAAGTCTATAAGGCTTTCAATCAGAGTGCGCATTATTGCTTAAAGCGAAGGAGCTTAATAAGTTGACTGCGTTTACTTTGTCTCAAATTTTGGTGGCGATAGCCATTATCTTCGATCTGATTTCGTTTCAATTTAAGGCGCGGGAGCGGATAGTCGCCTGCCTTTTTGTGTCTGGCATCTTGATTTCAATTCATTTTTGTTTGCTGGAGCAATGGACTGCCGCAGGCTTAATGGGCATAGCCACAGTGCGTTATCTCACCAGTATTTTTACCACCTCAAAAGTAGCCCTATGGTGTTTCTCTATTGCTGCACTTGTGATGAGCATTGTGACCTTTAATGGGGTAACGACTGTGATCAGTTGTATAGGCACCTTGTTTCAAACCCGCGCCGCATTCTGTCAAAGGGATAAAGATCTCAGACTGCTTATGATAGTCGGAACCAGTTTTTGGCTCGTTCACAATGCCTTAGTGGGATCGCCCGTGGCAGTGTTAATGGAGGTACTCTTTATTGGCAGTAATTTGGTGGGCTATTATCGACACTATTTTCGTGGGCAGCTTAAGCAACTGCCGTGATTAGTTTAAATAATCTCATTGATAATTAGAAAGATATTTACTTTATAACGGCGAATTACAGTGACTGTTGTAATCGTCGCTTGGCCGTCGATGTGAGGCTAATTCCAGTGTGGGTTGGCTCTGGAATGATTAGAGTCCCGCGACGGCTTCCATATCGAGTTCGATATCTGTGCAGCCTTTAGCACAGTAAATTCCTGCGGCTTGTTCTGCCTTTGCCTGCTCAGGCAATATGACTTTAAGTGTCTGTTTACAGCTAGGACATTGCACTGGCTTACCTTTAAATACCCGTTTAATCAGATTTTTCTGTTCATTAAACGAGGTTGCTGTGGTTTGGTTTAACACAGCAAAGGTGCTAGTAGAAGCAGTTGTCATCGGTTGGCAGATCCTTAGGCTTGATAAAGTGTTATCACGAGAGTGTCATCGCGAATAGCGAGATTATAGCCTGAGTTGCGCTGTTATTGAAAAGCCTCAATGTAAGCTCATGCTTAACCCATCGACCAGTGGTATTAATAGTCAATTAACGTATCGGCCATCACATGTGATGGCCGACATTGTGCGATGAACGATTAGAGGGAGCTTTGCCAAGTCGATGGGCGAGAGTAACGTGCGCCATCTTTGACTCTGGCGCGGATGTGTTTGACATCATTAAGCTTGAAAGCTTGGCGGTAGCTTAGCCAAGGTCCTGAGTCGAGTTGGTATTCCAACTCGGCATTGGGATATAAGCTATTGACCACTAACTGCTGATTTTCAACACGTATCCCAGGCGGTGATATGCGATAGAAAATTCCCGCTTTAGCTAACTTAGGTTGCACTTTATTGGCGTAAACCGCGGCGAAGGTTTGCCAATCCTGTTTGAGCACTTGCTCGGCTTGGCCCTTGAGTTGGCGGGCGAAATGTTGAGTTTGCTGACTATAGATTTTACCTTGATAATCATAGGCTAATTCCCATGGCGCCCTATGCCATGCCCGTTCGGCGAGGGCGACCATGCGCGGGAATAACATGTATTCTGCTTGCTCGTCCGATTGCACCATTTCGCTCCAAAGATGCCCCTGCAAGCCGTAAAAACCGTGTCCTGGTTTGAGCTGGCTGTGGCTATCGTCCGACACAAATGGCTGATTTAAGCTATTGTGCCAGCGCTCGGCATGGGCGGGCAGATTATCGGGCATAAAGCTAAACACCTTAAAACTGTCTATTGCCCTCGAGGCCCAATGATTGCCGCGCTCATCTGGATGGCTAGCGTAGGGGAAATCAAAATAGGTGACTTCTGGCGTTGAGATAACGACCTTCCAGCCCAAATTTGCTTGCTTATGGGCGATTTGATGGCCGTTGTCTGAAATCTGCGACCAAGCGTTAGATTGCACTTGGGCGGGCATGTTTTCGGGACGCACTTCACCCATACCATCATTCCAACCAGCGGCAATAATCCCTTTCTCCGCCAGCATATTAGCAACGCGTTCGATAAAGTAACCATTGAGCGAATGCAGTCCGGTTAACTCATCGGCTTTTTGTTTTTTCATTGCGATACACGCAGGGGATTCTACCCAAGCGCCTGCGGTTTCATCGGCGCCTATGTGGTAATGCACTAAAGGAATGCCTACGGCTTGGTGCATCTTTTTAACTTCATCAATCACAGTATCAATAAAGTGATAGGTACTCGGCAGACACACATTGAGTGTGTTGTCGTGGTAATACTGAATCGACGAATATTGGGTTTTATCTGCAAATTCAGTCAGTAAAAACTCCTCCGCCTTAGCTTTGTCTCCCTTGGCGAGGTAATGGTGATAACGCGCCTCCATGGATTTTATTGCGGCGCGTGAATGCCCCGGCATGTCCAGTGAAGGGATCACTTCGATATGGTGAGCATCAGCCAGTTGTAATATTTCTTGGTATTGCACCACGGTTAAGTAGCCATCGACGGGGTTAACGTCCGCTATGCCGCTGCCCAGTTGTGGCAATAAACAGGTTTGCTCGGTTAAATCGAAACAGCGTTTTGCGCCCACATCGGTCAGTTCAGGTAAGCCGGGGATGGCTAAACGCCAACCTTCATCGTCGGCTAAGTGCAAGTGCAGCTTATTGATTTTATAGGCGGCGAGCTGTGGGATAATGCGTTTAATAAAATCGAGTGAGTGAAAGTTACGGGCTAAATCGATATGCAGGCCGCGAAAGGCGTAGCGAGGTTGGTCTTGAATATCGATGGCGACGAGTTGATCGTCACTTAAACTGATCAGCCCAGCTAGGCTTTGTAGGCCATAGAAGAGTCCCGCTTCACTGCCCGCTCGAATACTGATTTGCTCAGCCGTTATGGTTAACCGATAGGCTTCGCTGCTTTTAATTTCACTATCATGGGCTTCAGTGCTTGCGACTTTAGGAGTTTGAGTATCGAGTTGCAATAATAGCGGCGTGCCTTTGTCCTTGGCCGAAAAGCCTAAAGAATCGAGGTAATCAAATGCCGCCTGCCGCCCCTTAAAATCGACAGTTGCAGCCGTGAGTCGATAACCTTTAGCAAGGGATAAAGGTGCCGAGTTTAGGCTTTGGCTATGAAGTGGCGTGGGGATGAGTTTGCCGCTAATGTCAGGTGCTTTGTCTGCGGCTAAGGCTTGATATTGCTCTGCTAAATATTGGCCATCGGCAAAGGGGGTTGCATCGTTTTTTGCCAGTAAGAATTGTTTCTCTGCATTAAAAGGCGCCAGGTAGTCTTGCTCGGCTAAACCTGTTTCTTTATCGCGCCTTGTTTGAGTGCTCTTTATGACCTGCGCCTTATCGCCCATAGCGACAAAGAAGTTTGGCATAAACTCGGAACGGGTGATTTGGCTGCCTTTGCTATAAAAATCAATACGATAAACCTGATCGGCGACGAAACCCTTAAAACTGGCTTTAGGAGTGATTTTGTGTAAATCGCCATTGATATGTTCAATGCTAAAGTCACCTGCATCGACAAAATAAACGGGCGATAGTTGGCTGAAATAAATTTGCCAATCGCCATGATTTAGCTCTTCGTTGGATAACTGAGTGGGCAAGGTCAGCTCAATGGCGGAGCGATAGCACTGGGCTTCTTTAGCGGGACAGGTTTCAAGATAACTGGCGGTTAACTGATAATTTAATTGGAGTTTATCGGCCAATTGATTCAGCGCGACATGATTTGCCTCCTGCACAGCATTGGCGGCCTGTACTGATGGCATAGCAAGTATTGAAAGCACCGACGCCACGGGAAGCACTGCCATGACGCCGCTGACAAAGGCCGTCTTAATCCTCTGCCACTGTATTTTCCCTTTCTGTGTTATTTGTCCTTTCACTTAGCTGAGTCCTTTTGTTGTAAAAACCACTGCGCGGCACCTATGAGGGCTGCATTGTGATGTTGGCTGGCTGAAATCGTCAAGTCTGTCAGTTGCGGGCCATAGACTAAGCTTTGCAATTTCTGTTTAAGCGCTTCAATAAAAAAGGGAAAGCTTTGGCTGACTGAGCCGCCAAGGATAATATCTTTGGGATCGTATACTAGTAAGGTTTGGGCGATCATGTGTGCCAAGTGTTCGCCAAAATGGACGAAGGCTTGTAGCGCTTGGCTGTCACCTTCACAGGCTTTTTGGTACAAATGCTCGCCACTCATTTGATGATGAACGGTGAAGTATTGCCCCGAGCAGTAGTGCTCAATAATGCCATCGCGATAACTCAAACTGCCGATTTCACCTGCGGCGCAATGTTTACCCGAATACAGCTGACCATTAAAAATCACCCCAGCGCCTACGCCAGTGCCTAAGGTAATCCCGAGCATGTCTTGATTACTGTTGAGTACAGCTTCGCCGAGGGCAAAGAGGTTAGCGTCATTATTCACAACAACATCCATTTCAAAGGTATTTTGCAGCTGCTGGGCTAACTGCGTTGCCGTCAGCGCAGGGATGTTGAGCACTTCGAGTAAAGTGCCGCTCTGCATATCCACCATACCGGGCACCCCGATGGAAACACCATTGGTTTCAGGCGTGAGGTGACTGTGGATACAGGTCACGAGGAAATCGAATAATTGTTCAAAGTTGCCATCGGCGGGAACAGGATACCGCCAAGTGTCGAGTAAGGTTTTACCTTCCACCTGTGCCAACATCAGTTTAGTTCCCCCAAGATCTAAACATAGGACGCTCATAATAGCTTGTTGCCTCTCGTGTTGTTTGTTGCCATAGGAACGGCATCCTTTGAGGCCGCTTTTGTTGAAAATAGGGTGGTGTTTTTAATCAAGGGACGAGCCGTTAGGGCGACATAACCTATGTAAGCCATAGGGATTAGCAGCACTAACATCCCGAACCGTAATTCGCCGGACAGCTCACTGATAACACCAATGATCGGCGAGATAAACGCGCCGCCGATAATGCCGGTACAGAGAATGCCGGCGAATGATCCATGATCTTGAGTGCGCGAATTGAGCGCCAACGAGAAGATCACCGACCACATGATAGAAATGAAAAAGCCAACCAATGGGAAACAAATTAATGTTAGTTGGCTCGGTCCCCAAATCGCCACCAGAAAACAAACCAGTGAACTAAGGGAAAAACTGAGCAGCAAGATCTGACTGTCGATAAGTTTAAGTAGCAGCAAACCGAGTAGGCAGCCGAGCGTCATGTAAAACCAAAAATCGCTAACCACATTGGCGCCGACACTTAAGGTGTCAAGACCATGATATTGCAGCAAAAAGACTGAGATACTGTTAGCAAGCCCTTGCTCAAGCGCAACGTAGGCGGCGATAGCGAAGAAGAATTTCAAAACGGTTTTATCTTTGAAAAGGCGTAAATGGGTCTCGAGGGCACCTGCCGACTCATCTGCCAGTTTATTCACTTTGGGCATCTTCACTAGGCTGGCAAAGAGCACCATGGCGAGCGCGACCACGGCGAATAACCAATACATGGCGAGCCAACTCATGTTCTCGGGCAATAGCTGTTGCACATAGTTGGCTGATGCAACACTGGCTTGATCTAAGGCGACAAAATGCTGATACACCAGCGGCGCTAAGGTCGCGGCGCCGCCAAAGGCAAGTTGGGCCAGTACGGAGAAAAAGGCAAAATGCTCTGGCCCCGCGGCTTGGCGCAGTAAGGGATTGACTGCCACCTGCAATAAACTCATGCCAGTGCCAATACAAAACAGGCTAAACATGGCGATGCTAAAGGTGGGCAGACACACAAAAGTCACGGCGCCGATAAACGCGAGGCTAAAGGCTAAGATGATCACCCGCTTTTCACCGTACTTGTCCACCAAAATCCCCGCAGGAATCGATGTCACGCCGTAGGCGATAAAAAACGCAAAGGGAAATAACCCCGCCAACGTCAGGCCGATAGCATAACTGTCAATTAACGCAGGGAAAATCGGCCCCATGCTGTTGGTCATCAAGGAAATCACAAAGAAAGTGCAGAGGACAAACAGAATGATGAGTTTGTGTTTCATGTGCTTAGCCAATTGAATTAAGTGAAATTCATTGTGGCTTGACGCTCGCCTTGGTGGTGATACGAATGGTGCCTCTGTCGATACTTTTCTCACATAGTCAAATCGTGTTTGCGCTGATTGGGCTGATTTACATCAGGTGCTGTAAATACTTGCTGTAGATAGTGGGCAGCAGATAGCTGCTGCGAATGAGCATAGAGAAAACCATGTTTTAGCCTCTGCTGATAACCTGTTTACTTGTAAAATAGTTACCTTTAATTAACATTGGATAGAATAGTATTGGAGTGGCGGATTTTAGTATCACTGCAAGGCTGACTTGCTATAGACAATAGTGCGCGAAGGCACAGCTATTTCGCCGCGCTGATAGGTCAAGGCTTGCATTAAAAATAAGGTCTAAGTAATTGAATAATTTAACAGGTTGGCATAACGGCTAGCTTGAGTGAATGGCGTTGAACTATAAGAGCTGATTGAAGCTAAGGTAAAGGAATGAGCAACTGGAGTTTAATGGATGAAACCTCTGTGTGAAAAAGTGATCCCCGATGAAAACAGCTCTTGGCGTTACTTTCGTTATGAATGGGACCACATGGATCTCAATTGGCATTATCATCCCGAGTACGAAATCTGCTTAACCCTCAACAGTTATGGTATGCGTTATGTGGGCGACCATATTGCCCGTTATGGCGATTATGATTTAGTGATCATAGGCCCAGATATGCCCCACGGCTGGCAATCCGAGGCGAACCTTGGTGTTTCAACTGACGAGATATCAAATGGCAACGCGCTAAAAGACGGCACTTCGAATGCGAGGGTGCAGGAAGTCGTTTATGTGGCACAAATTCCAGCGGTCTGGCTACACCAAATTGTGAATGAGCAACGTGAGTTAGCGTCTTTGCATTCACTTTTGACCCATGCCAAACGAGGTGTGTTGTTTAGTGAGGAAACGGCGCGTAAGGCCCATAGTGTGTTTATCGCGATGGAGACGGCCAATCCTTTTAGACGCTATATTTTGTTATTGGAATTATTAGCGTTATTACAACAGGATAGTCAGCAAGAACTCTTGTCGAGCACCTTGTTTACCCACGGTAGTAAACTCGACTTTACCGTGAAAAAGCTCGATAAAGTGATTGAGCATATCTATGACAATTACACTCAGGCCTTGTCGGCACAGGATTTGGCAAAGTTAGCGCACATGAGCACCAATCATTTCCATCGCTTCTTTAAAAAACGCACCGAGAAAACCTTAACTGAGTTTATCAATCAACTCAGGATAGCTAAGGCGTGCAAGTTACTGCTGTCAAATCAAAGTCCGATATCAACCATCAGCGATCAGTGTGGTTTCAACAACTTATCCAATTTTAATCGGCGCTTTATTCAATTTAAAGGTGTCACGCCGAGTCGTTTTCGTCAGTGCTTTAGCAGTAAACAAAGGGCAATTTAACCATTCTTATCACGGATGCTTAGGTTGAAAATACTGCTCCACTAAGGTTTGGCTGTAGCGTATCGCTTGCGCCGTGATCTCCGCTGAAATCGGCTCAAATGGGCGCTTCAGTTTTGGGTCGCGGTAATCCATTCCCGCTAACAGCGCATACCAAGAAGGGCGAAAGTAGGCGAGTTGCTGATCGTATTGGTAAAGCAGTAAATCAAAGTCTTCCCCTTGATACCAAGCTTGCAATAGTTGCGTCAGCCTTTGGGAAATGGTGACTTTTCTCGCCGCCAACCAATAGGGTTCGCTGCGCTGGCTGGTGACATAATGGGCCTGAATATAATCCTTTATGCCGAGCACTAACTGCATGACCGCCTGATTGAGTGTTTGTCGACTTAAGGTCTCTGCCTGCTTATTCAATTGATAGCGCTCGAATAACGACATAAATTTTTCAAGGGTGAATTGGGTCATCATGATCGACGTGGCTTCGAGCGGTTCGATAAAACTTTGCGCAAGTCCTATCGCCAGCACATTGTTGTGCCAAGCCTTGTCACTGACACCGACCCGCATCTTGAGAAACCGTACTTGGGTTGATTCAGGCAGATTAACACTGTTCAACAATTCCTTGGCTGCGGCATTGGCACTGAGGTGGCGACTGCTATAAACATAGCCATTGCCAAGCCTGTGGGTAAGGGGGATTTGCCATAGCCAGCCCGCACTGAGCGCCGTGGCGCGGGTATGGTACTTGGCTTGCTGTGCTTGGGTTTGCAATGCATGGTTTTGTAGATCATGGGTTTGCTGTGTTTGAGTGGAGTCCATTAATGCTGGTACAGGAACAGGAACAGTGACGGCGCTGTCGTTGAGCAGTTCATTGGCGAAGGATTGAAAGGGTACGCCTAGGGTTTTATGAATTAACTTAGCGCTCAAGCCGCTGGCATCGATAAAAAAGTTGGCGTTAAGTCGTTCGCCATTCGCCAGCATTAAGGCGTCTATATATTGGTTTTGGGTTGTTGAAACTTCAATGACATCGCCGATGAGGTGTTTTACGCCGCGTTGGCAAGCGTATTCTTTTAAGTAGTTGGCCAGTTCAGTGGCATCGAAGTGATAGCCGTATTCGTTAGCGTAGGGCAACGCTTTATTCGGCCTTGGGCTGAGATTGCGTTTCGCCAGTACGCCGCTGGAGAAAAACGCATCGGGTTTTACTGCACTGCCATGACCGCGGCGTCTTGCATTGGCGTTGATAAAGAAAACTTCAGCGGGTTTCACATCCATTTGGCAATAGAAGGGGTGAAAGTATTGCTGCCCGTCGCCATTCCAATTGATGAAATCGATGCCGGTTTTATAGCTGGCGTGGCATTGTTCCATCCAATCTTTTTCGCTAATGCCTAAGTTGTCCATAAAGCGTTTTAAGTGTGGCGTTGAACCTTCACCAACGCCTATGGTGCCTATGTTGTCCGATTCCACTAAATAGAGCTCAATGGCGGCAAATACGGGGTTATTCGCGAGGGCTGCCGCTGCCATCCAACCTGCGGTTCCACCCCCTAAGATAATGATTTTTCTGATTGCTTGCTTCACTTTCATGGTTTATACCTCTGCATTATCAACGCAAAAAGCCGACCCTAAGGTCGGCTATGCTGTGACTCAAGTTTAGAATTTGTAGCTGGCACCGACGAAATAACGTGAACCAAATTCGATGGTGTTTTGGGTTAATCCGTATTTAACATCATAGGATTGCACCACTTCATTGGTTAAGTTAACCCCTTCGAGTGAGATATCTAAGTTCTCCATTGCATGCCAAATAATCGAGGCATCCACTTGTTGATAGCTGTCGTTTAACACGTTTTGAATATTACCTACGCCTAAGTATTCTGAACGCCAGTTATAGGCGATACGGGCGCTGAACAGATCATCTTCGTAGAAGAGTGAACCGTTGAAAGAGTTCTCTGACACGCCTTCAATCATCTGCTCTGTGCCATCGGGGCGAGTGCTTTTACTGTCCACATAGGTGTAGTTGGTTAAGAAGCCAAAACCGCTTTCAAAGTTATGTTGTAGCTGGATTTCAAGCCCAGTCACTGAGCCGCTACCGCCGTTGGCTGGGGCTGTGACACGGCATTTATCCCACTCGGATTCTGACGCGCCGCAACCTTCAATGTACTGAGTCGACTCAGTGACAAACACTACGTTATCAATATCTTTGTAGAACAAGGCCGCCGACAGCATAGAAGATTCAGTGAAGTACCATTCGATGCCAAGGTCAGCTTGATTCGCCTTATAGGGTTTTAAATTTGGATTACCGCCGGTCGCAGTACCAAAGTTTTTCGCTATCGCTAACCCAGGTTTAAGATCGCTGTAGTTGTTACGTGCCATCACGGAAGAGGCCGAGGCGCGTAGGATTAAATCTTCTTGCAGATCGAAGGCGACGTTGATACTCGGTAACCAATTATCGTAATTAACGGATTCATTGTAGGGTTTGCCATCGGCAAAACCGGTTGAGGTTTGGTCTGTGTTAACGTAACGCACGCCAAAGTTACCACGATAGAATTCGCCGCTGAAATCCGCTTGGGCGTACAGGGCCAACATATCCTCTTCGACAGTGAAGGTGTTACCGAGATCGGCGACTTCCACTAACTCGCCATTGGCGTATTTCTCGCTGATAAACGCCCACCATTTGTCTTCATCTAACTTGGCATAGGAGTCGAGCACATTGCCACCGTTCTGGGAATGCAGGCCAGAAAGTACGCCATCGCTCCAGTTGGCTAGGTTGCCATTGGGCACGAAACCTAGGATTTCTGCGGGGTTACGGTTGAAGGCATTACGCTCGAAATCACTGGTGTTGTACTTAATCCCGACCGCAATTTTATTAATAAAATCATGATCGAGTTGATATTCGAAGTCAGACTGTGCGTAGGTGACTTTATGATCTTGCACTGTGGTTTCGTAGTTGGCTTCCTGCGCATGCTTGAACTGGCTAGCATCGTTGGCATCTAGGCTCGTGAGCACCACTTGATAGGGACCTGTGGCATCGTAACTAAAGCCACCATCGACACTGCCTTGACCATTAGGGAAGGCGGGATCGCCAATTTTGCCGCCTTGATCCGTCGCAGGGATCCACCAAGAAGATGAGCCGCCTTGGGTGCCGCCATCTGAGGTCGATTGGCCAATGACGCCGCTAAGGGTGAAACTGTCCCCGACGTATTTTCCGGTTAAGTTGAGTACGTCAGACTTCATATTGACCGCGTGGCGTACCACAGGGTTATAAATAATCGACGCATACGCTGGCAGAATCGTTGCCGATGCTGTGCCGCCTTGGGCGTTATTTACTACGTTGGTGGAGCCCGAACCGCGGGCGCCAACGGTTAAGAAGTTATGGTTTACGTGGGGGATATCGAGTTCAAAATTAAAGTAATCTAAGGTGAACTCTGTTTTTTCAGTCGGTGCAAATTGCAGTGTGACTTGGGCACTGGTCCTTTCACGTTCGGCCCTAAATGCCTGTGAGCCAATCCCCCACGCCCCGACAGTTGATTCTTGGTCTTGTGCAGGATCGGCAGCGAAGTATTCATAATAACCGCTGAGAGATTCTAATACATGCCGACCACTGGTGAGTTTTTCTACTGAGTAAGCGCCTAAAATACCAAATTTTTCATCGTCATTTTTCCAGCTTCCGACGAAAGATCCACTCGGATCTGTTTCATCGTACAGGCTGCTTTGGCTCAACTCACCCGCCACTTGGTAAGTGTGAGCATCGAGATCTAAGGGCTTACGGGTTTTGAGATCGACAGTGCCGCCCAGCGCACCTTCTTCAAGGCTAGCGGTTGGCGTTTTGTGGACTTCAACCGCACTCACTTGCTCGGCTGACAATAATTCCATGTTGAAGGTACGAGTGGCGGGACCCAAGTCATACCAAGAGGTGCTAGCAACGGTTTGACCGTTCAGCAAAATACGGCTCTGCTCTGGCGCTGTGCCACGGATAGTGACCCCGCTCACTTCACCGTATTGCCTATCGACCGTCACCCCAGAAATGCGCTGCAGCGCATCACCGATATTTTTATCGGGAAACTTACCGATATCTTCCGAGGTGATAGCATCGACCGTGGAGTCGGCGAAGCGTTTGGTATTCATTGAGGCTTCAATCGAGCGACGTATGCCGCGTACTTGGATTACCTCAATATTTTCTGCCGTTGCCTCTTGTTGCTCCGCCGCGACTGCGGTTGAGCTCATCCCGAACAAGGCGTTAGCGATACATAATGCGAGCAAAGAGCTCTTAAATAGTTGACCTTCTGACATGTTATTGCATCCCTGTAGTGCTTTTATGTTGTTTTTTCTCCAGTTAACTTACCTGTTATCGAATTGTTGATGCGGTACTTTTCACACTAGGATTGGTATTTTTCTATTGTCTTTGAAGCCTTGGGTAAGGGATGGTTAACTGGGTGCAAAGTCAGAATTTATCGACTTAGCGTAGAAAAGTATGGCTTGTTGCTAGGATGGTATAACTAATGCCAGCGGGATTACTCACTATAGATAAGCTAAACGGATGAGTGAACTCGCTGTCTACAGGTTATGAATTAACCAGTGCGTAAAGAGAACTAACTTATTCATCTTTAACATTATTTATAGGATGAAATCATGAAACTGAAATCGATAGCCATTGCAGTTGGGCTTTGTGTTGCGAGCTTGAGTACTGGCTTAAGTGCGGCCTACGCCAGCGATAAAACCATTTACCTTACCTTTGATGATGGTCCAATTGACGCGACCTTAGGGCTGTTAGATGCGTTAAAGGATGCCAATATTAAGGCGACGTTCTTTATTAATGCGTTTCATATGTATGGCGAAGGAGATGAAAACGAGGCGTTAGCGGCTGTCGCCCTACAACGTTTGCTAGACGATGGTCATATTCTGGCAAACCACAGTTACGATCATATGCTGCATAACTGCACTGATGGCGTGCAATCTGGGGCGGCATATTGTAATCAAGTTGGACTCTGGCCGGTAAAATCCTATCAAGATGCGGCCACCGATTTCACCTATTTTGTGACGAACACGGCCAAAGTGGTTGAACTTATTCCTAATGCCGCCAGTTATCCCAATAACAAGATGACTAAGTTGGCACGTTTGCCTTACACCAATGGTTGGCGAGTGACCAGTAAACTCAAAGGCGACGGCTTGTGTGCGACATCCGATACTGTGCCGCCTTGGGACCCTGCTTTTGCTTGTACCGCCGAAACCTCTACCAACAGTTCGCAAGTTGCGGTGCAAATTCAAAACATGCTCGCCGAGAGTGACTATAAAATATTTGGTTGGGACTTTGATTGGGGGCCTGAGGATTGGGGCGTGGCTTTTCCCGCTGAATCTATGGCTGATGGGGTTGAGCTGGTGGATAAAATCAATCAAGTGATCAATACCTGTGCGGGCACCACAATGAACCCTCTTAACAGTCGTACGCAGAACTTAGATTGTAGTGATGGTTTACATAACGGGAAAGTGGTTATCTTGACCCACGACTTCTTGTTTGAGAATGCTCACCGCGGACAAGGTGCAACCATCAACTTGCCTAAAATTAAGCGTTTTGTTGAAGAAGCTCAACGTCAAGGGTATCGTTTTGATACGCTAGATAACTATGCCCCTGCTTGGCAGGATCAGCATAATTATCAACTACCTGAGTTTGTGTCCTATCAAGATAAAATCTATTCCTTAGTGCAAGCGCATTTCTCCCAAAGCAATTGGCAACCAAGCCAGACCCCTGCCTTGTGGAAAAACGAAAAGTAGTGATGTATTGGGCTGAGTATTTACTCGGCCCATCATATTGGTCGAGTAAAAGGCATGTTGCTGAACTTAGCCTGACAAAATTCAAAATAGCGGCATTTTTTACACTTTACCCACTTCGCTTTAACTCAGTATCTGTAATACTGCTCCGACATTGATTTGAAGTTTATCGGTGTTAGAAAAGTAGCGCATAACGAGCGCGATTGGGGAGAGAAGATGAGTACGTTTGTAAAATTAACCATAGCGGCAACCTTAGTGGTATTAGCCTTACTTGCTGCGGGTATTTACCGTTTCAACATGACCAATGATGATATTTATATGGTGATGGAAGATGGACAGGTGATGCAATACGATGAAGCTATGGCGCATGAAAAAACTCAGGCTCAGGCGAATGAGATCGAAACTGTGACACCTTTTGAGGTAAAGCCTGTGGCGAATGCATCGGAAGTGATGCTTAAACTCTTTAGCTTAAATACCGCCAATCCTGTTGAAATAACGCTGCCTGAGGGCGGCAAGTCCGTTGCACTGACACATTTTATTAAGATCAAGCAAACAGAGTTTGCTATGGGCGATTACCAAGATGGTGAGGTAAAAGGTCGAGCATTACTCGATTACTTGCGCATTACACCGTTAAATTTCGATCCCGCTCTAGAGCCGGACACCCAAAGTGACGCACCGATTCAAGATGATCCTAAAATGCAAACTATGCCCTTTGTGGCGCCCTTTATTGTGACGACTCAAGGTTCGGGCGTATTTTGGTATCTTGGATTGTTTAATCTGGATTTTAAACACAATAGCTTGAAACACTTAGGCAGTGTCATGCTTGGCGATCGAATCGAGGTGGATAGTATTGAACCTGTTTATCCTTTTGAAGCCCCATTTAAAATTGCTGTGACTTATCGTGATAGAGCGTCTGACCAACCCATGTCTGAAACCCCTGAAATAGTCAAAACCATAGAGATGATAGTGAGTGAGACCAGCATACATAAGTAACGTGTAAATGCCATTATGGATCTACGTAGGCTTATGCTAAGTTGTTTTTCGGTCTGTGGGTGATGTTTGCTTCAGTAGCAAGCGTTAGCAGGTAATAGGTCAGCATAAGATTTCGACAAGGAGAGTGTCATGCAAGTTAGCAAAATCACTGGGAAATTTGATGTTAAGCTCACTCCTGATAGCCCCTATGCTACTGGTATTGGTGGTGTGACGTTAGGACGTATGGGCTTAGATAAAACCTTTTATGGTGAGCTTGAGGGGCGCAGCAAGGGGGAAATGCTCAGTGCTATGACGTCAGTCAAGGGCTCAGCTGGCTATGTGGCCATTGAACAAGTGGTTGGTAATTTGTGCGGTAAGCAGGGCAGTTTTGTATTACAACATTTTGGCATTATGACCGATGGACAAAATCGTCTGATCTTAGAAGTGATACCCCATTCTGGGGCGGGGGAGTTGCAGGGGTTAACTGGCACTATGACCATCAATATTGAGAATGGCCAACATTTTTATGCATTCCAGTTTGGCTTTGAAGCTTAGTTTGGCTTTGAAGCTTGAGTAACGCCTGTGTTTTAGCTCAGTTTTCTGTAACTCTTCTCCTTTATGATCATTCGAGTCATCTGAATTCACCCTTCTTAATTTAAGCGAGTAAGTCTTTTCGATTGAGTCTGAAAATGGGCATAAAAAAACCAGCTGAGGCTGGTTTTTTTGATTCTTTTTTCATAAAGCACTATCGAACCTTGAGTCTAGATCGGTGTGCTGTTACTTAAAATACGTTTAATTTAAAAAATGCCGTTGTCGCGAGAGTTAAGACACTTTTTTAACCACTTTAATTTTATCAACGACCTTTTTCACATCGTCGGTATTTTCGGCAATTTTCAGTGCTAGTTGACGTTCGGCATCGCTGGCAACTTCACCTTTCAATGTGACTATGCCATTGGCAACATCCACATTAATTTGGGTGCCGGATACGTCAGTTGAAAACAGTAAACGCGTTTTGATGACAGTGGCAACTTTAGAGTCAGTTAAGGTGGCAACAACTTCACTGGTGCCTTCTTTCTCATTCATTACAGTGAGTTGGTTATCGACATCTTTTACGCCGTCTAAACTTTTGATCAGTTCAGTGGCAAGAGCTTTATCGACACTGCTTTCCACTTTACCCGTTAACGTCACGTTTCCGTCTTTAACATCCGTTATAATGTCAAAGGAATTGAGGTTAGTGTTGAGCAGTAAAGTGGTTTCAGCTTTACCATCGATCCACGCATCCTTAGCCCCGTCCTTCCAATCTTGAGCCGCTGCGACATTTAAACTGATTGAACCGACAAGTAAAGCCACTAGTACTGATGCTGTTGTAGTTTTCATAATCATATCCTCCGTTGTTTTCTCGAAGCTAGATAATGCGCCAATCGTGCCAATGTTTTTAAGGTGATGATTTTTAATGTTTTAATTGTTTTATTTGGCGTTTTTATACCTTGGCACTTTCCTTTAGGTCGGTCTTTTTTACCGACAAAATGTAATTTTTTCTGGCATGCTGAGCCATCATTCGAGCATAAAAAACCGCACTCATCAGTGCGGTATTATGTCTGTAGTAAAAGTGGAGGGGAGTCGGTTAAATATGGCTCACTTAGCGACAGGGAATTAATGGTGATTGAGCGATCCCGTACCGTCGTAACTCATTTGCAGCCAAGCGGCACCCTCTGCAAGTTGGTTTGCAAGTTGTGGCTGATGCGCTTGCCTTACTGCTTGTTTTATTTGGATTAGCACTTGCTGCTCTATGTCGACAAGGGCGGTCATAGCCTGCGAGATTTGGCACTGTTGCAGCAATTCTGTTGCTTGAGTATAAGTGACGGGCACGGTGTGACTTAGGCCATTAATTGGCTCGTCAGCCAAACGTCTCAGCTGTTCAAACCGAGTTAACATTCGTTGGTGGATGTTAGCTTTGGCGGAAAAAACACGTTTAAGATTATAGTCTTCGACATACCTCCTCGCTTGGTTGTAAAATGTGAGTCCTTCTTGATTCAGCTTGATGATTTCATCGATCAACATGATATCGGCGCGGATATCAGTCTGATGTTGCACAACATTAGACTTCATTATGGACCTCCTAATGCCAGTGTTCGACATAGATTGTTTAACTGCTTGGGTAAACTGATTTTGTTTCGTTCAGCTACCATGCATATTCTGTTCTCGTTTTTAATGATATTTTAACAGGCTGATTTTTAGACTGATATTCTCCGTTCATCGAGATATCATCTTAGAACATCGGCAACTATTACCGTTGCTGTTGTTAAAATTTCACGACTGACATACAGTAGCACTTCATACACAGGGAGTGGGATAGCATGGCTCGATTGACACTTTTTTATCACCTGCAGGATGTAAACGCCGAGCAAGCTATCATTGAACTCGCCGGCGCAGCCGACTTTAATAAGCTACGCAGTGTCGATGATTTACCTTGGATAGAGCAGCTTGAGGCGAACCACATTGATGTTGCCATCATTGAGCTGTCTAGCCTTAGCCGTGAGGATTATCTTGGGCTGCTGGACAATACGGCCTTGTCTAATATCGAGTTTATATTTCTCTCCGACGGTCAGCCGAACCCCAATCTTGATCAGTTAATGTCGAATTTTGCCTGTTATCATTTTCGTAAACCCTACGATATGACGTTGATCAGTGACATCTTCGCCGATTTTGCCCTGTATTTAGTCTCATCACCAATCCGGCCTCGGCCTTTTTCCAGCGAGCTAGACCAATATGGTTTGCTTGTCGGTTCCTCTGCAGCTATGCACAAGCTGTATCGTACGATACGTCGCGTTTCTGCGACCGACAGTAATGTGCTGATTATTGGTGAGAGTGGCGCAGGGAAAGAGCTCGTTGCCAATACCATACATCTTGCCAGCCCGAGATTGAACGAGCCTTTTATTGCAATTAACTGCGGTGCATTAAGCCCTGAGTTGGTCGATAGTGAGCTGTTTGGTCATGTCAAAGGCGCTTTCACTGGTGCGAATCGCGATCACAAAGGCGTATTTGAGCAGGCAGAAGGTGGAACCTTATTTCTTGATGAAGTCACCGAAATGCCGATTGAGCATCAAGTGAAGTTACTCAGAGTGCTTGAAAATAGCGAATATCGTCCCGTTGGCGGTGCCAAAGTGCAGCATGCCAATGTGCGGATTGTGGCGGCAACTAATCGTGATCCCATAGTGGCGATTGAGGCAGGGCAATTTCGCGAAGATTTGTATTTCCGTTTGGCCCAGTTCCCTATCCGCGTTCCGCCATTAAGGGAACGTGGCGATGATATTCTCGGGCTAGCGCAGCATTTTCTTGCCTATCGTAATGTGGCCGAAAAGCAGAATAAAAGCCTCGCTGAAGACAGTGCGCAGATGATTGCGGCATATCCTTGGCCAGGGAATGTGCGTGAATTAAAACATGCCATTGAGCGAGCCTATATTTTGGCAGATCAAGAGATTTTACCCAGCCATTTACAGCTACCTCAGACGAATGAAGTGGGTTTATGTGGTGGTGAACAAGTTGTTATCCCCCAAGGCATGCGCTTAGATGATTTAGAGAGAATCGCTATTTATCAAGCACTAGAAACCACTCAAGGTAATAAAACGGATACCGCCGAACAACTGGGGATCAGCGTTAAAACCCTCTACAACAAGCTCAGCAAGTACGAGCAACAAGTCGAAGCGGGTGAGCCGACGGCGGAATAGTGCTGATTATCAAATTAATATTGAAACAGAACCGATTTTTACACTATTTTTTTTGTAAATAATAACTCCTATTCTACAGCCCTTAAACAGAAAAGCGGAGATAGAATATGAAACACTTATTTACTACAGCATTATGGCTTTCTTTGACTGCCAGTAGTTTTGTAAACGCTACCCCAGCGGTAGGAAGTCTTGAAACAGTCGCTGAATTGCCAATACGACCTGGCAATGTCAGCGTCACTGCACAAGGTCGGATTTTTGCCACAGTACATCCATTTGATACACCATCAGGTTTGCAATTGATTGAAGTTAATCGTGAGACCAACGCTTATAAAGCTTGGCCTTCAATGGATTTGCAAAAAACATCGACAGCCAATACTGCTCAATTTGATACCTTATTAGGTATTGCTCAGGACAAGGCTGGACACCTCTGGACCGCAGATATGGGGTTAGAATTAGGCCAAACAAGGATTTGGGGATTCAACATTAAGGACGGCAGTCTATATAAACAAATCGTCCTACCACAAGCTCTCGCGCCTAAAGGCAGCTTTATGCAGGATTTGGTTGTCGACTCTCAAAAAGGCTGGATTTATTTAGCTGATATCGCCAACCCTGGCCTCTTAGCGGTGCGTATCGACGATGGTCATACAATACGTTTTTCAGGTCATAGCTCGCTGCAGGCCGAAACGGATGCAGTAATGAACATAGATAACAAAACAACATTGTTTAATGGCAAAGTCGCCAGTGTAGCGGTCAATCCAATCAGTTTATCTGCCGACGGAAGTACACTCTATTATGGTGCAATGAATGGCACTCACTGGTATCAGTTATCGACTGCAGCTTTACAAACAGGCAATAATGATAAAATTATCGCCACGGTAAAATTAGTCGGAGCCAAGCCTGTATCAGATGGCGCAGCAACGTCCAAACAAGGTAATCATTACTTTACCAATTTGAACCACAATGCCATTTCCATGCTAGATAACAAAGGCACACTAACAACAGCGGTCAGTTCTCCACTACTGGATTTTCCAGATAGTGTGCAATTTGGTGAAACAGGCTGGTTATATATTTCAGTGAATCAATTGCATAAAGCAAAAGCCTTTAATGGAAAAGCCGAAACAGCCAAACCGCCTTATCGTATCATGCGACTCTGGACCGGTGAGGATACTGCTGCGGGTCAATAACACCTTAGCTGCAACAGCAAAGTTGCAGCTTATATTTGCAGTATGAGTTATATCGCAACTGTTTATTTACGTTGATGTCAGTCTTTGGTTTAACTCGAAAGCGTCTAGAAATGAGTTAGGTGTTGATTGTGCAAACTATCAATGCCTCTTATTGTTACTGGCACAGGTCAATATTGAATGGTGAGATAATTTTTGGAACAAGGAACAAGTTCAGTGAAACTCAATCAACCTTCTAAAAATGCATTTTATATTCAAACTCTGAGTACTCAGTACCGACCTCTATTATGGCTGTTTGCTGCTGGGTTATTACTGCTTGGTTTACTCTGCGCCAGAGCAACCTATTTACAACCCGATCCGATACTACAGCTCGTTCTCGGCTGGGTAACACTGTTTCTATTGTTACCCGTGTTACCGACTGCGTTTGTTCAGCAACAGTGTTGGTTAGATGCCGAGCAACAGCAATTGTGGCTCGGTAAAGGTTTATTCAATGGGAGGTATATGGGATTGTGGCGGTGGCGTTCCTATGCCTTTTCGGACATCAAAGCAGTGCAACTTTATCAGCTGCAAATCACCCGCTGGCATCAGATCAGTCGCAATCGCCAAGCGGAAGATACTGTCCAACATTATCTGGCTTATTTAGAATTGCACCACCCCAACGGTGCTCAATTGATATTGGGTGACAGTACTGATAGAAAGGAATTACAACAAGTTCTACAGCAATGCGCGCAGGCGATAGACTGTAAATTGCAGGATTTTAGTAACACTACTCAAAAATCACTTCCCAAAGGTAGTGAATTTAATTTCATGCGGGTACTGGTTCTGCTGGTTATATTTATTTTGTTGAATATTTTATATTTTTTGTTCGTTCTATAAATGCTCAGTCATCCAGCCTAAAAAGTTAGGCTGGATGTCCTCCACAACGATCACTCATCTTGCTCAGTGGTTTCCTGATAAGGAACAAACACTTTAAGAGATGCTGGCTGGACTTCAATAGTGAGATCCGCAGGCTCAAATACTTCACCATCAATCACATATTTACACTTAGGCTGGCTGCTGATGGTGACCTTTTTAGCATGGGCATGATGGACTTTACTTGCACTCGCTTGTTGATCTCGCACACTCTTATTGCCTTCTTTTACCCATCCCGCAATCGCTAATTCAGCGAGGCTAAGCAACTGCTCTTTGGGTTCATCGCCAGCATCCAACCAAGTAATGTCGAGCAACCCGTCGGTCATGTTTGGTTCGCCATCGCCCTGCGCCAACACGCTGGTAAACGGTGCGGCATTGGCAACGATTAGGCTATGGGTCGTTAATGTTGTGGGTTTTGCATCATCTAAGCTGAGCTGGATGGTTAAAGTGATATCGGCATTCACTGCGCGCCATAAGCCATCGAGGTAGGCAAACTGGCCGAGAGCATTTTTACGCTCACGGTTCGCGGATTCAATCATTTGTTGCTCAAACCCTATGCCCACAAGCAACAACACTAACTCCTCATTACAACGCGCGGTATCAATGGCTTGGCAATGCCCTTGAATAATATTATCCAACGCCTGAGAGATAGGAATAAGCTTACTGCCTAAACCAAAGAGGGCATGACTGAGAGCATTAGTTGTGCCAAGAGGAATGATGCCTAAGACGATATCCGTATCAACGATTTGAGAGGCCACTTCAGTCACAGTACCATCGCCACCACAGGCGATAATAATATCAGCGCCTGCATTACGGGCTTGCTCGGCGAAGACATTTGCGGTTTCGTCTGCTGTTGTGAGTTTTAAAGTCAGGTCAAAATAGGCTTTGAGTTCATCTTGGATTTGCTCGCTGTATTCTTGCCATTTCCCGCCACCAGAAACTGGGTTGGCGATAATCCACGCCACTTTGTGGATGTTAATTTTCCCTTGACTGAGCATGCGATCTAGCGCGCGTAATTGCCATTTGTTTAAGCCGGCGGTTTTGCGAATTTGCTTTATCTGCTGCAGTACTTCGGCGAAGTGCTGTTGTTTATCTTTACAAACCAAATAAGCGGCGAGTACCAGCACTGAGCGGCCACGACCCATAGCACAGTGGATGAGTACCTGTTTATTGGCGCGCACTTGGCGGTGCAGCCAGTTAACGGCTTGATTGAGTTGGGCGCTGGTCGGTACGCTATGGTCGAGGATGGGAATATTTAAATACTCGATATGATCCTCAAATTGCGACCAATCTAAGCCATCAAATTCAGCGGTGACATCCAGAATGGCAGTGATCTTATTGGCTTTAATCGTTTCCAGATCTGCGGAAAAGAGTCTACAGCCGAGATACAGATGTTCATCAATCCTCTGCATGGGTGGTACTGAATCGTATTTTCTGGCCCAGTGGTTATAGAGTCGACTGCCTAATAAAAAGGGAATAAAACCCCAACGAATATACCAAGGAATAGTGCCATCTTGGCGTTTTCTAAAAATACTGGCGAGATTAAACCAATAGGCTGAACCGACTAAAAACAGTGACAGACTTGTCCATGCACAAATGAAAGTGAGCAGGGGAGAAGTATCTGTTACTGCAAAATAGGCTAACAATACTGCACCTGCAGTGTACAAATATTTGATGTGGATCTTCGTTAGCATGCAAGTCCTCCAATGCCATTGTTCTTGGTTAAAATCGTTGCACTTGAATGGATAGGTGTCGAGATGAGAGATGCAGAAATGAGCGAGTCTAAACCAAAAGGGTGGCAGTAGACGAGTCTATTGCCACCCTAAAGTGAGGTTTGTTTAGCACTTAGTATCTTTAGCTTTAACACCTTCTTTGACTTCTTCACAGGCATCTTCGATGGCGTTACCTGTATCAGTCATTACTTCATCGATTTTTTCGCCCGCGTCTTCGGCTTTGTTATCACTACAGGCCGTTAAACCTAGGGCGAGTAATAATGCGAATGCTGCACTTGTCATCAGGGTAAATGGTTTCATATCTATCTCCTTTTCTAAAAAAAATTATAGTCGCGGTGATTTACCCTTAAGGGCATTGATCAGCAGAGAAATCACTAATAACACAATAAATATGAAGAAAATGATTTTCGCTATTCCCGCCGCTGCGCCAGCAATCCCAGCAAATCCTAACAACCCGGCAATCACGGCAACAACTAGAAATACTAATGTCCAACCTAGCATAATAACCTCCTGCCCTTGTATTAATCCTTTTCATGACAGTTTGTGTCACTTGTAAGGTAACGGCTAATGGCTCTTACTTGATTGCGATCTTAATGCCAACTTTAAAAATTTTAAGTAGTTAATTGATTTTAAATATAATTTAAATCATTTTATTTAAAATGGTGTGAGTGAATTAAAAGAGGGGTAGGCAATTTTTACCTAAGCTTCGGTAAGAGTTTCAGCCTAATACGTTGAATCAAAGACTGTGAGCTGATGTTGTTCATAAGTAAAGACAAATAAAAGCCGACACTGTGAGTTTGTGTCGGCTTGAAGATATTATGATCTTATAATACAAGATGATAGGAGCTAAATACGTTTAAAAACGATTTAATGGTTTCCAGCGTTGCAGGCTAACTGGAATGGTCGCGCCTTGGGATAACAGCAGGTTAATGCGGGATTGATACGCCGCGCCTACCATTAAATGTTTGGCTAAATCCACCGCATTACGGGCCTTATAGTCATCTAAATAACTGCCTTTCGCCCAAGCATTAAATGCGCCGAGCGCTGGGCCTGCCCAAATTTGGTAATCCATTTCGCGGCCGACTTCACCTGTGTTCGACCAGCGGCTAGACAGACCCAAATACCAGCGGAAAATCAGCGCCATCTTACGTTTGGGGTTATCCAGTGCACGCTCGATTTGTTTAGGATCGCGCTCGTTAAAGTGGGCGACAGTGCCCGCCCAAATATCATCGAGTGATGAGCGGAACACTTGCTCTTCGAGTTTTTTACGCTCGTCCGCAGGGATGGCATCAATCGAATCGTAACGGGTGTAGATCTCATAAAGCTTATTGGCGCGCATCGGGAACAAAGTGCCGCGCTTAACCACTTGTAATTTCACGCCCATTTCGAACATATCGGCGGCAGGCGCCATAGTCACATCGGCCATTTCTGTGGTGGCGAGTAACTTACGGGTGTGTTCGCTCGCGCCCGCCTCCACACACGCTTGGTTGATTGAACCTGTGACGATAAAGGCCGCACCCATGTTGAAGGTGGCTAATGCTGCATCGGGTGTGCCGACGCCGCCGCCTGCGCCAACACGGATGGGCGTTTTATATTGATACTTAGCTTGGATTTCATCTTTGAGCGCCAAAATCGTCGGCAATAGCGTGACCAATGGACGATTGTCGGTATGGCCGCCTGAGTCGGCTTCGGCTGTGATGTCGTCCGCCATAGGCACCTGCAATGCCATCGCCATTTGGTCTTGGCTGATAAGGCCGTCACTCACTAATTGCTGGAGGATTTTGGCTGGCGCTGGCTCCATAAACTTAGTCGCGACTTCGGTACGGCTGATTTTGGCGATGACTTTGTTGCCAATGACTATCTCGCCATGTTCGTCGCGGCTCAAACCCGCCGCGCGGTAATAGACGATTTGCGGTGTTAAACCTAAAAATGCCGAGGCTTCGACCGTGCGCACTTTATGTTTTAAGAACAGCTCAACACTGCCGCGCTCTAATGCGGGCTCGCTTGGGCTGTGAATTAAGTTAAAAGCATAAGGACCATTAGGCAGCGCCGCCTGAATGCGAGTAATGGCCGCTTCAACGCGGGATGGGATTAACCCCGCCGCGCCAAACGAACACAAAATGCCCGCTTGACCTAGCGCGATAACCAGTTCTTCCGAGGCAATACCGTTGGCCATAGCGCCGGCGTAGTAAGCGTATTTGACACCGTGGACGCGGCGAAAATTACTGTCGCCTAAACTTTGGGTGCCAAGGGCGGGCGCAAAGGCGCTGACGGGGTGTGAGCCTAGTGGCGCTTGGCTGTCACTTGTGGTCACTTCGGCCGTTTGCGCTATGCCTAAGCCTTTTTCACTGTGATTGACTAAGTAACAGGCTTGGCTTAAATCTTTGAGTTTTTTGCCTAATGCGTCGATATCAAAGCACAGCTCGGCATCGTTGACTTGCCACGGCCAAGGGCTGAGTTTTTCGTTATTGCTATTGAATTGATCTAGAGTATGGCTAGTCATAGGTGTTCTCATGTTATTTGTGCCGCCTTGGTGATGTGGATAGCCAAGGCGGCGCAACTATTTATTATTCGTTATTCGTTATTCGAGATTAGCGTCTTTCTAACAGCGTAAACTCGCTAGGCTTCTTCAATACAGATGGCGATATCTTTAACTTCATAAATCCGCAGACCATCTTTACTCAAGTTGGCATCGCCCATAATGATGCGTTTGCCATTGTCGTCTGTCATGCTGGTAATGTGCACATCCAGTGACATCTGCTTGTTTAATGGGTTAATTTGACCGCGATACTTCCATTTGATATCCGATAAAATCTGCCCGAATTTTGGATTGTTAAAGCCCGCGCCAAGGTCTTGGTCAATCGCATAGGTTTGCATCAGCTCGATAATGGCTTCAACCCCTAATGAGCCTGGCATCACAGGATCTTGATGGAAATGGAATTGGAAGAACCAATCACTCGGGTCAATCGTGCGCTCGGCGTATAAATAGCCAAGGCCCGCCTTACCGCCGGCTTTCACGATTTCAGCCTTGTCGATAAAGTTAAGTTGACCGCCCGCTAAACGGTAATGTGGTTGACCTTTTGGTGCATTAAAGCTGCGATGTTGTTTATCTAACAGATTGATTTGGCTATCGGCTACTATGCCATTTTGCACATGCCAAGGCTGAGTGATCTTGCCGTTGTCTATGCCTAACTGGTTTTTCAGCGCATCGCCCTTGAAGTAACCAAATACCGCTTTTCCTTGGTAGAAAGGCTCGCCATCGCAGCTTAATTCAAAACTGAAATTCTGAATGATGTTGCTGCCAGCGATCACAGTCGATAACAAACGTGAGTCGTTTACGATTGTCTTGCCGCGTAAATCCACATGGCGCAGCAGCTTACCGTTGCCGTCTAAGTTGCGGAAAAATAGCTCTTGGCCGGGGAAGCCCAAGGTGGTGCCCATATAACCTGAGATAAAACCGTTTGGCTGCAGTGATATTTCCATCAGCACAGAATAGGGCATCACGGCGTGATGGCTGTTTTTATCGTAATACCAAGCATTTGCAGGCACTTCGTATTCGGCGATACACGAAGAAGGCTTTTTCAGCTCGCCGCGTTTGCCTTCAATCGCAATGACGCGAGTCGTGAGCTGTAAATCACCGCAAGGCGTGCGCGGTGGAATAAGGCCGCGATAGATGCTGAAATCAGGGCCGAAGCAGTTTTCGATGTCGCCAGTGGCAAATTCGAACATGTGGTATGGCGTGAACGGCAGGGTATCGGGCACGCGGTTGGCGTACTTTGAATCCGCTGGCGCAATCGGCGCAGGTACATGCTTAAGCGGCACTACGCCTTTATTGGTTGGCGCAGTTAAATCAGGCAGCTGCGCCATTAGCGGCGCCGCTAAGGATGTTGGTGTTGTCGAAACAAGCGGCGCAGCCGAAACAGCATTTTTAGCTACATTTCTAGTCGTATTGTTAGCTGTGCTGTTGGCATTATCCGCGAGGTAGCGGGTGCATTCGGCTTCTTCTTTGATCATCACTCCAAGGTTTTGGAAATCCACGACCACTTTGCCATTGAGCAAAATATCGATATTCGCCTTAGCATACGGGCGCGGGCTCATACCTATTTCGGTGATTTCCATGCGATAGGTGAGCAGGCCAGATTGCGGCAAAACTTGACCGCGACAGCGCACTTTTTGTGACGCATTTTCGAGCGGTTGGAAACGACCGTTTTTGACGCCCCCTTCTTCTGTGCTGGCGTGCATACCAATATGCAGCATAAAGAATTGCAGTAATTGACCACAGCCTTCGGCCATTAATGATCCCGCCATCACTTGGTCGCCCTTGAAATGACACGGGAAATACCAATGATCGGCTTCGAGCTGCTTATGGCCTTCAACTGAACCTAAACCCCACGCACCGCCATGCACCTCAAGATTGCTGACCTGTTCAATCATCAGGAATTTTTCAGATGCAAAACATAAAGAGGGCTGCAAACCATATTGGGCTTGATGCGCCGCGTGTGCACCGCCAAAACAGCCACCGATATCCGCGCCGAGCAGTTTATGGATTTGGCTGTAATCAAATTGGTTTTGCGCGCAGTTCAGTAACGGATTAAAGCGCGGCTTATTCGGATTGTTCAAGGCAAGGTTGCGCGCTTTGATTTCGGCTTCGGTGTGAATAACGCCTTTGCCGTCGGCCAGTTCTTTATCGGTGAAGAAGCCGGCACAGCCGCCATCCATTTTAAGGATCAGCTTGTCACCCACGAAACATTCGTAGGAGAAGAAGAACAACAAGGTATCGCCATTGCGGGCAAAGTGATTGATGGAAATGTCGTAGCGCAGGGTGTCACCACCGCGCGGTAAGTCGCCAAGGAAGGTCAGGGTGCAATCGAGCAGGCGATAAACGCGCTCGCCCTTGTTTTCAAAATCGATACCTAAGTAGCTGATCAGCATCAAGTCGCATTGGCCCGATTCGACCGCCACGGCCCAAGGGATTTGGCCATCGACCAAATACGGCGCGTCCACAGGAATGTCGTATTCCGTGGTCATAGTGCAAGGCTGATATTGGTTCATCTGGGCGTTTAATTTAGTTACCCGAGATACCAGTAAATAGTCTGTGGTTGGCAGACGTACACGGCGCGAATAGCTGTCGATAATGGCGTAATCTTGGCCAAAGACGTTAGCGATATCGCCTTCGGCGTACTCGACTAAATCCGCATAATCCCAAATGCAAGGCTTGCTTATCGGTGTTGGCGGCGTGTACTCAGGCACTTTTGCATGATTGGGATAAAGCACAGGATGTGGAAGAACCGCTGTCGCAGATGCCAGAACTATGGCTTGCTGTTGTACTGGCGCAGCTTGGCCAATTGATGTCAGTTCGCCCTTAAGCTGGGCTTTCATCAAGGCATCGGCCAGTTTCAGTCCTTCAGCGCGACTTTGCAAAAAGGCTAAATGCGCCTCACGGGCGAGTTGCTGATTGCTTAAAAATGCCGCGTCTTTTAGCTCTGCTTGAGTGGCGTTTTTATTGGTGCTTAGGGCATTCATTGGCATGCTGCTTAATGTCTCTTTTTGTTGAGCCGTGGTTGGGCTGCTTGTTGCAAAGCGACTCGTGTCTTTGCTCGCTATTTGGGCCAAATGTTTGCGCTGGCTGCGCGCTGGCAATGCTGTCATGGCTTGGGCTTTTTGTTGTATAGCATCAAGGCCTGCGATCGGAGTATCTAGGATATGCTGATAGATATCGCGGCCACCGAGCGTTACTTGTTTTATTAAGTGTTTTTGCTCTGAAAGCGTTAAGTCTTGTTCAAGCCTTTGCTGCAAACTGTATGCTTGCGTGGCACTTTGGCTGAGCAGTAACTGCGAGCATTTACCTTGGCTAAACGTGGCAACGAGCGCGTGCTGCTGAGCTTGAGAAGAATGCTTGTTAAGTTGCGTTTGGTTTTTAAGCTGCACCTGATTTTTAAGCTGAAGCAGCGCGCTCAAAATACTCGCCATACCCGCAGCGGCAAAGTTGTGGCCAATGGTATCAGCAGCTTGGCTGCGCTGGTTCACACTCGGCAACAGGGTATTGAGTACCAGCTCTGGACGGCTGAGTTGCTCAACCGCAATACTGGTTTCAATCAAGTTAATCTGGCTGCTATTCACCTTGGCTTGGGTTAGCAAGTCATCGCAAATACGCGCTGTGTTGCTATTACCTTGTATGTCACAAATCGCGCCAAATACTTGGCCGCTGATGTGACCATAACTGTCGCCATAGCTGCTATTGGCATTAGCATTGTCAGCGGCATTACTTGGCTGGGCTGCACTTGATTGCGCTGTTGTGAGCACTAACGCGCCAGCACCTTCACCGACTTTCCAGCCTGCGTCAGTGGCAGTAAATGCCACTGGCGATACGGCGTTTTTAAGGATCACTTGCTCTAAACTGCCACTTAAATCGACGGCGGCGATCACTACGGCATCTAAGGACTCTTGGGACAACAGGTTTTCGGCCACATCGATACAGCGGGCGACCGATTGCTCCGCCGCTGAAATGGTAAAAGCTGGGCCGTTAAAGTCCCAAAGGGATGCGATACGTGACGCCATGATGTTGCCAATAAAACTGGTGTATTGGTTCAGTTTGGCGGCATCGAGCACACTGTCCATGGCGATCTTTTCAAGGGCGAGATACTCAGCTTGTGTGAGTGTTATCCCTTGTTTTTTAAGGCTGTCGGCCAGTTGAGTGTGTAGATTTACGCGGCCACGGAACTGGTGTAATTCCAGTTCAGTTTCCATCGCTACTAATACAGCAACCTTGCCACCGGGCTTTAAGTTGGCATCACGAATCGCTTCATCAGCCACTTTGATTAGCAGCAGTTGCTGGGAGATCAGGCGGTCATCTTCATTGGGCGGCACTTTAAAACGCAGAAAGTCAAAATCGAACTGGTCGATATACGCGCCCTGTGGTGCGGCTGCGAGGCCAGTTCCGCTTAAACCAAAGTTGGCCAGAATATCAGGGTGTTTGTCTAAGCCTTTCCAGCGTTTAGCGGGCAGCGGGATAAAGGCATGCTGCTTTGCGCTTATCGTGTTATCCAGTGCATTAATGGAGGATAAAGGCCCAAAGTGCGATGCTAAACCAATGATATTTAATGGCGTATGCTGGTAACTTACTGCGGCTTGTTCACTCTTTTTGTTTGTATTAGCAGCATAGGATTCCAGCAACAAATGCGCGTTACAGCCGCCAAAACCAAACACGGAAACACCGGCGTGGCGGCGGTCATTGCCGGCTTTATCTGGCCAAGCATGCAATTCAGTTGGCAGATTTTTTGCGCTAAACAAGCCCTTAGGCGAAGATATCGGCGCTGATAAGTTAATACTTGGCGGCAGTCGGCCCGAGCGCATGGCAAAAATCATCTTCATGATCCCCGGCATGCCTGCGGCGGTGAGTAAATGGCCTAAGTTGGATTTTGCTGAACCGATCAGCGGCACTGCAGAGCCAGCGAGTTTGTCCTCGAAGAAGCGCTCCATCGAGGCGAGTTCGACCTTATCCCCAAGCGGCGTGCCCGTGGCATGGCATTCAATCACTTCGATATTGGCAGGCTGTGTGTTTGCCGCACTATAGGCGCGCTCGAAGGCTTGCACTTGGCCCTTGCTGTTGGGGCTTAATACAAACTGGCCTTTACCGTCGTTCGATAAACCAATGCCGCTGACGACAGCATAGATGTTATCGCCATCGCGCTCGGCATCTTCTAAGCGTTTTAAAACTAAAACCCCAGCGCCTTCTCCGGCGAATAAGCCCTTGCTGTTACTATCAAAGGGCGCCGAAATACCGTGATCTGGATAGGCGTGAAAAATTGAGAATCCCATGTTGATAAAGAAGGGATCTGCGCCCGATACTGCGCCCGCAAGCATCATATCGGCCTTGCCAGTTGTTAGGTAATCGCAGGCGAGTTTGAGTGCGTAAACTGAGCTAGCACAGGCGGCGTCCAGGCTTAACTGAGTGCCGCCTAAACCGAGTGCATCGCTGACCAGCTTTGAGGCTGTGTGGGCAACGGCGCCATTGGCAACGTTTAATGCTTGCTCGACGTTTAATGCTTTGTCGGCGTGAGCTTGGTTAAAATCAGCCAGTTGAAAAGCGCTTTGGTTAAGTTTGTTTTGCAGCGCCTTTTCAACGGTTTGATGATACAGAGGCAAAAATAATTCGTTGGATCGGGCGGTCGGGAACGACAAGGTTCCCATCACGATACCTGTGTGCGCCAGTACGGCATCGCTTGGGGCAATCCCGGCGTCTTGAAGGGCTTTGCGACTGCAATCGAGTGCCCATAAAAAGCTTTCATCTAAACCGTCAAAGGCGGATTCAGGCAGTTGATAGCCCCTAGCATCAAACTCAAAGTGTTGAATGTAGCCACCTTTATCGCAGTAAAAGCGGTCAGATTGACCTTGCACACCTTGGTAATCGGCCGGATTAGCATTGAGCTTTTCGCGGCTAATTTGGGTGCGCGAGTCTTTTTTATCCAGCAGGTTTTGCCAGAAGGTTTGGGGATTATCGGCGTCAGGATACTGAGTCGCGAGGCCGACAATCGCAATTTTTGATGCGCTTTTTGATGCGCGGTTTGACGCAATGGTAGGCACGGTAGTTTTATCAATAGTAGGGGAATGCTGAGAACTCACAGGGGTTCTCCTTTTGGTGATACTGCTGATGATAAAGGGGCTTTGTTAGCACTTAATGGCTGGATGAGCGGCGCGAGCGAAAGGGGCACTCTGTGGCTTATTAGCTGAGCTAAACACTTGAGTAAGCTGGTAATCGCATCGGCACCCTTAGCATTGCAAGCAATGGCGGCTGTCGCCGCGTTCGCTGTGCTTTGGCTTGCATGGGCATGGCTGATTTTATCTATGAGTGTGCTGGTTTGCCTATCGGCGCCCACTTCGACAAACAGCCTTGCGCCTTGCTCAGTGGCATTTTGAATGAGCGCACTAAAGTCGAGTGGCGAACAAAAGGTATCGGCAATCGCGCGGCCAATGCTGTGACTATCCACTGCCACTGGCGCAGTTTGCGCTGCGCTGATAAAGCGAATAGACGAATCTTGCGCCGCCGCTTTCAGCGCCTTAGGTTTCAGTGCTTGAGTATAGAAATCTTGTACTTGCCCATGGACTAACATGGCAGGCGCGGTATGCATTGCTGTGACGCGATTGGCGGCAATCCCTCGCTTACCTAACGTGGCAAGCAGGGCTTTACAGCTTGTTTCGCAGCCTGCAATGACGCAGGTATCACCTTGGGTGATGGCTAAATAAGCACGAGGAAACTCTGGCAATAATGCCTTGATTTCATGGCTATCAGCGCGCACCACAAAGCTGTTCCACACTATGGCTTCATTATCCGCAAGCTGCCAGGCTCGGCGGACTGCGGTTAGCTCGCCAGAAATCGCATGGTTGAAAATATCGCTATTTTCAGTGGCGTTAATCATAGCGTGCGGTGTTTGCCACACATCTAGGCTGGCCCACATGGCCGCTTCGCCCATAGAGTAACCGAGCGCCATTTTAGGTTTAATATTAAAGACTTGGGTCAACAGTTTAGTGAATAGATAACTGGCCCCCACGCCACTAATCGCTTGCTGACTTAGGTTCATGCCAGCCGCGGTTTTAACATCTGCCGCATAAATCTGCGGTGATTGCAGCATGGCGCTTAAATCGCCTTCACGTTCTAACTGGTGATACAGCGCGGGGAAATACTCATGCAAGTTATTGAACATATTGGCATAAACAGTGCCAACGCCGGGATATACAAAGGTCAGTCCCGCATCCCCTAGCGGCTTAGCGGTAAAGCAGCTGCCCGCTGGGGTCTTAAAGGGTTGACCGTGATGACGCACCGCATCATTTTCAAGCGCTGCAAGCATGGCGTTGGCTTCAAGTTTAAGATCGTCAATCGATGCCGCCATTAAGACCAACGCCAGAGGCGCGTTGGCATCATAGCGTTCAAACCAAGGTTTGAGTTGCTCAGCGCGAAAGTCAGCGTGCAAGCCGGCGCCATTTTCCAGACTGTTAACTAGTTGCAATACTTGCGCTATGAGTGAATCACTATTGTCACCACTTATCGGCACAAACAGCCTATTTTCATCGACAAGAGCTTTGGGCGCGGCGAGTTGTGTGCCTTGGGTCAGCACTAGGCTTTGGCAAATATCTTGGCCTGAATCCAGCAAGGTATCTGCTGGGTTTGATCTTGTTGCCGCTAGATTCTTTGCTACAAGATTTAGACATAAAACCCGCGCTTGATGTTGGTCGCTAAACCAATAGCCAGTTTGATGATTGGTGTCGTTTGTCTGTTTTATATCTGTAGTGCCTTTAAGCGGCGCTTGTGTTCGCGCAGCGAGGGCGGTTACGCCTTGGCGCAGCGCAACAAAGGCCTCGTTGAGAGTGTTGGCGACAGTCTGATGTTGAACGGTTTGAGCTGGATTACGCTTTGCCGCCGCTAATGCAGCATTAGCAACCGCCGCTGCATTAGCAACACCTGTTGTCTCATTACCAGCGGCAAAGCCAGCAATAAACGCGTGGGCGTGAAGACGCAGTTTGGCGGCGCGTAAACCATCAAGCAAATACAGGGACTGAGTCAAAGGCTGGGGCAGATTGCCATCATTGAATTTAAGTTCAACGAGCTTGCCTTGCTCAATGGCTGTTGTTGCTTGGCCTAACAAGGCAGTGAGCGAGCTTTGCTCATACACTGACGGTTCATGCACTATCGGCTCATGTACTGTCGACTCGTGCAATGTCGGTTCATGTGCTGTCGATTGGTTGGCATCGGCAGCGCAAATTTGAACTCTTTCACGTTCCGCAAACGTCTCTAATACTTGGGCTGAGTGAGAGTCAAGATTGACCGCGTCGCCAAGCAACACTGCAATACGCAGTGGCTTGGCAAGCTTTTCAGTCATAGCCGTGTCAGCTATCGACGTTTCAGTTTGGCCGCTATGTAGCGTTGCTAAAGTGTGGGCTAAATTCACTCGACTTTTGCCTCCACGCTTTCAATGGCTTTATTAGCAACTTTATTAGCTAAGAATGCACCGTTAAGGTTTTTGCTGATGGTGACTTTGGCGTTGTTCATCTCGCAGCTTAAGCTGCCATCTTGATGATACAGCGCAATATTGGCTTCAAGGGCACGGCCAGAGTGTTTTACCACATCGAGCACTAGATGACCTGTATCGCCAAAGGCAAATGGCGCATGGGAAATAAACTCACCAATGCTTGATGGCAAACTCGCCGCGCCATATTTGAGTCTCGCCCATACCAGCATCGCCTGCAGCAGCAAATCTTCCGCAAAGGCTTGTGAGCCTTTAGGGGCCAGATTGGGCACAAAACTCCCGCAGTCCGCTAACGCAACATGGGGTAGGCTCACCTTGGCGACTAAGCTCGCATCGTCAAACTTCACCACCGACTCAATACCTTGCAGTCTTGGGCCGTGGAAAAGCGTGCCGTCGCTGTAAAGGCTGCTCGCGGTTGTGATGGCAGAAAGTCCTGCCAAACTGTGCGCGTCAAAAGCAGTTGCTTTGCTGTTAGTGGCTAAGTTATCACTTGCCGCGTCATCAACAGCATCATCAACGACTAGGATGGCCTGATATTGCGGACGACCTTCAAAGCTGATTAAGGCACTGAATTGTTCACTCAAGTACTCGTCAGTATCTTTCGCGGCTTTATCCGTTAACGCAATCGGTGCAAGTTCAAGTTCTAGCGTGATGGGGGCTGCACTTTCTAACACTCCATTTTGTAACACGGCAGTGTCGAAAATAATGCCCTTCAACAGCTTGTAGCTTTGCACTTTGACAGGCTGCTTGAGCACATCAAAGGCGGCTTCACGCATCCACTGAATCGCGCACACAGTCGGTAATACGGGATTACCATTAATGCAGTGATCTTCAATAAAGATCATTGCCTTAGTGTCCAGTGTGCGCTTTAGTTTTACAGCGTTAGGCAAAGCATGCGGACCCGACGCGTCAGTGGTCAGATCCGCTTCAGGCTTTTTTAGATTGCTACCTTGAGTTGCTTGCTCGTCACTTGGAACTGTGCCTTGCATATCAGTACCGACCAGCAATTGTGCGCCTGTGTTGCTCAGTAATTGGCTAGCAAATAACTCAGCGCCTGCCTTTAGCGGGATCACATAAACACCGCGATCCATAAACATCTTTTTCAGCGCAGGATTCACCATGCCGCCGTCCCACGGACCCCAATCGAAGCTCATCACTTTGGCGTTAGGCAGTTGCTGTGCCAGTTGCAGTGCGGCTTTGTTGAGAATGTCGTTGGACATAGCGTAATCGCTTTGGCCGGTATTGCCGTAAAAACCCGCCGCCGATGAGAACAGAGCAACCAGCTTTAACTTATCTAAATCCAGTGCGGCTAGCAGATTGCTAATGCCTGTGACCTTAGTGCCATACACCCGTGCTAACTCATCTAAGGTTTTGTCTTGGATGTGTTTATCGGCGAGTACGCCCGCACCATGGATGATGCCAGTAATAGGCGACAACTCGGTGATCGGCACTATCGTGCTGGCGATCGCATCGGGATTGTTAACATCGAGACTTAAGTACTCGGCGCTCGCGCCCACAGCGGTAAAGGCTTGCAGTGCGGCTGCAATTTCTAGGCTGCTTTGAACTGGCCATACTAAGGCATCCACTTGTTTTGGCGTGGGTTTCTCGCCCAAGCTTTGAATGTGGGCAATAGCTGCGGCTTTAAGTTCACTGTTATTCTTACCCTGTGCCCAAGCGGGAATGGCTTGTTGGCTGCTTCTGCCAGCAAGGATAAAGTGCGCCTTGCTGCGTTTGGCTAAACTTAGCGCACATTCAAAGGTCACGCCTTTTGCGCCACCGGTCACCAGTATTTTATCTGCACTCGTCAAGTTTGCCGCGCTGTGGCGGGTATCAGCCTTGCCAGCAACTAAGGTTACACGCTCAAGTGCTTGGGCTGCGCCTTGGTTAACACCGACTTCCAATACGTTATCGGTTGCAAAGAGCTCAGCGATCACAGCATTGGCCAGTTGCTTGGCATCAAGTGCTGGCGCGATATCTAAGGCGCGGCAATGCACGCTTGGCCACTCGTGGCTCAAGGTTTTCGTTAGACCTGCCAATGCTGCTTGGTTTAACTCGCTGCGGGCAATTTGGCTGTGGTTAAGATAACCAAAACCACCGTCGATACGACTGACGCTGATAAAACTACTACCAGTATTGGCGGTCGCTGCTGTTGTTAAAAACGGTTGTAAGTGCTTGGCGAACAAGAACGCTTGCTCGACGGATGCCTTGGCGGCACTGGACAACACTAAACCTTTCGCATCGGCTGAGGTTTTATGTTGTGGTTGCAGATGAATAAAGCCTGCAACCGTACTTAAGCTTTTGATCTCATTAATTACGGCACCAATGCTGGCATCGTCAATCGCCGCCAATGTGAAGCTGGCAATGTGGCTATTGAGCGGTGATGCACTGGCCACAAGGCTTTCAGGCGAGCGCACAACCACAACCGTTAGACCTTGAGCATGCAATTTTTCGGCAAGTACGCCAGCATTGTGGCCATCATCGCTAATGATAATGCAGGCATCTTTAGCAAAAACGCGTGGCAGGCCTTGTTGCGCTGATTGCTTTGACGATTGCTGTGGCGATAGTTGCGCTAGCTCAGCCGCCGCTGGCAACTTTTTTAGCACCACCTCACTGTGTGGCGGTAAATCGATAGTAGGTTCAGGCTGAACGACAGCGCTAACTGGCGCGGCATTCTGGCTTACCGCGTTTTGGCCTAGCTTGCTTTGCATATAGCTAACGATTTCACCTAAGGTGCGACACTCGGCCAGATCTTCAGGATTGAGTTCAGGCAAGCCCGGTAGCTCGTCTTGCACTGTGCCTAAAATTTCAACGCGCTTGATGGAATCTATGCCTAAATCGGCTTCCATATCCATGCTGAGTTCCAGCATTTCAGTGGGGTAGCCTGTCTTGTCGGCCACCACAGCCATCATGGTTTGTTGGACAAGTGCAGCACTTAAGCCATTATTTGTTGTAGTGGTAACAGTGACTTGCGCTGCTGTTGTAGCTGAAACCGAGCCAACCGCAGGTAGTTTGCTGTTCATGTAGTCAACGATTTCGCCTAGGGTACGACACTCGGCCAGATCTTCAGGATTCAGCTCAGGTAAGCCCGGCAGTTCGTCTTGCACTGTGCCTAAGATTTCAACGCGCTTGATGGAGTCGATACCTAGATCAGCTTCCATATCCATGCTCAGTTCCAGCATTTCAGTGGGGTAGCCTGTCTTGTCGGCCACCACAGCCATCATGGTTTGTTGCACTAACGCAGCGCTTAAACCGCTGGCGGCAGGCGCGGCAGTTGTCACATGAGTTGCTACGATAACTGATCCCGCAGTTGGCAGTTTGCTGTTCATATAGTCAACGATTTCACCCAAGGTGCGGCACTCGGCCAAATCTTCTGGGCTGAGCTCAGGTAAACCTGGCAGTTCGTCTTGCACTGTGCCTAGGATTTCAACGCGCTTAATTGAATCGATACCGAGATCGGCTTCCATATCCATGCTGAGCTCCAGCATTTCAGTGGGGTAGCCCGTCTTGTCGGCTACCACTGCCATCATCGTTTGTTGCACTAACGCAGCGCTTAAACCGCTGGCTGCAGGAGTTGTTGGCGCTGTTGTAGAAACGACAACTTGGTCAGCCGCTGGCAATTTGCTGTTCATGTAGTTAACGATTTCACCCAAGGTACGGCACTCAGCCAAATCTTCTGGGCTGAGCTCAGGTAAACTCGGCAGTTCGTCTTGTACTGTACCTAAGATTTCAACGCGCTTAATCGAATCGATACCTAGATCGGCTTCCATATCCATGCTGAGCTCCAGCATTTCAGTGGGATAGCCTGTCTTATCAGCCACCACAGCCATCATGGTTTGTTGTACTAACGCAGCGCTTAAACCGTTAACGGCAGGTGCGGCTGTTGCCACTTGAGTTGCAACATTTGCAGCAGTAATAGGCGCTACGATAATTGAACCCACTGCTGGAAGCTTGTCATTTTGTGTAAGCTTACTTTGCATGTAGTCAACGATTTCACCTAAGGTACGACACTCTGCCAGATCTTCTGGGCTGAGTTCAGGTAAGCCCGGCAGTTCGTCTTGCACTGTGCCTAGGATTTCAACGCGCTTAATCGAATCTATACCTAAATCGGCTTCCATATCCATGCCAAGTTCCAGCATTTCAGTGGGATAGCCTGTTTTATCGGCCACCACAGCCATCATGGTTTGTTGCACTAACGCTGCACTTAAGCCGCTCGTTACTGGTGCCACAGGTGTCACTTCTGGCATCACTACAGCAGGCATGACTAATGCAGGAGCGGCAGGCGCAACTTGTACAGTCACAGCAGGTGAATAAGCAACGGGAGCGGTTTGCACAACAGGCGCAACAGGTGTGTTAACCGCGGGTCTCGTCGCAACAGCTTGAGCCGCTACTGGTGCGGCATTGTGTGCCACTGTCGTTGCCGCAACAGGTGCTGGAGCCGGCGCAGCTGCTCGTGGCTGAGCAACCGCTGGGGTAAAGTTAATCGGCGCATTGTTTAACATCGCCAAGGCCGCTTGGCTGCTACTGCTTTGTAGCTGCATAAATTCGGCGTGGCTTTGCAGGGTTTGCGCTTGATGCTGGTGGAACATTTCCATTGAGCGTTGCAGGCTTTCTGGGATTGCAATGCCTTGGCTTGCCATCTTGGCTTGTTCTGTCATCAGTGTCGTGAAGGTATCGCCATATTGCTGCGGGATGGCTAAAAACTGTTGATGTAACTGCGCCGCTTGAGATTGTGCGCTGAAAAATGCGGTTAACGCATCGCTGCTGACGTTTGGTGTGCCTGGGTTTAACTGCGCCGCTTGAGATTGTGCGCTGAAAAATGCGGTTAACGCATCGCTGCTGACGTTTGGTGTGCCTGGGTTTAACTGCGCCGTCGCTTGCTGCTGATTGCTTAAGCCTTGCGCAACGCTTGGGGATGTTTGTTTCATTTCAACAGCTGCCACTTGATTCGCTTCCACTTCTATTATTTTCTCAACAACTTTTTCGACGATGACTTCTTTCTCAACAATTTTTTCGACTTCTTTTTCGACAACCGTTTCAACGATGCGATCCACATATTGCACTTGGCTAGTCACGCTGCCAGTGGCGAGGGATTTGGCCATCTTAGCTTTGGTCGCAGCACTAATGTGGTTAGTGGCGGTGAGTTTGATGTTCATTGCTGATGGCGCTTCACGCTCTGCAATCTCTTGAGACGTAATGGCTTGATAGGGGTCAACTTCAGTTAACGCCACACCGGCTACCGCGAGTTGCACTGCGGCTAAGCGTAATTGACTGTCACTGTCGCCCTTAGGATTCGGGTTCATGCTGACAAGGCAAAGCTCATTTAAGTGTTCGCCTAAGGTATTTTCAACTAACTTTTGCAATATGTTCTTAGGGCCAAACTCAACAAACACACGGGCGCCAACTTCATACATGGCCTGCAGTTGTTCGCTAAAGCGAACCGATTGCAGCATGTGTTGTTTAAATTCTGCTTTAATGGCTTTGCCATCGCTTGGGTGCAATTGACCCGTGCCGTTGGCATAAAGTGCGACTGAAGGTGCGCTGAATTTAGCTTTATCAATGGCTTTGGCAAATGGCTTTTGTGCGTGTCCAACCAATGGGGTATGGAACGCGCCTGAGACAGGCAGGGCAATCGCTTTAAAGCCCAGTTCGCTAATGGCTTTAGCGGCCAGCTGAGTTTGCTCTGTGCCACCTGCGATGACTAATTGCGTCGGCGCGTTGTAGTTGGCAATTTTAACGCCATCAAACTGGGCTAAACAGCGATTGAGCGCATCGATATCATTCTTTTGCTTAAGAATAATCGCAAACATCTTGCCTAAATCGACTTGAACGCCAGTATCATTTGGCGTTTGCGCCATGGCGTGTCCACGGGCGAAGGCCAGTTCGACGTAATCAACACTCGAAATCACACCTGCCGCGCAAAGGGCTGACAATTCACCAAAGCTATGGCCCGCCACCATATCGGGGGCAAAACCTGCTTGAGTTAATAGCGAATATTGCGCCATTGAAACCGCACCTATGGCGCTTTGGGCGAACATAGTATTGGTCAGCGCCGCTTCTTGGGCTTTAACCGCATCGGCATCGAATGCCGGAATAGGGTAGAGGATATTGGATAACGGAGTTTGACCGTGGTGAGCAAATACTTTATCGCTGGCCATCACTTGCTGGCGCATTTCTGGGAAATGGCAGGCGAGTTCGCGGCCCATGTTGAGGTACTGTGAACCTTGACCAGCAAACAGGGCGGCTACTTTCTTTGATTCATCTTTAGCAACTAAAGCTTTTGCGCGGTAGCTGATCCCAGAAGGTAACTGCCACGCCTCGCTTGCATTGCTTTCTAGGTGCCCGCTTTCTAAATGCGCACTGCTTTCTAGATGAGAGATGGCTTGATTTAACTGAGCTTGCAGCTGTGCGATATCCTTAGCCACAAAACCTAAACGGGCATCTGCGTCTGCCAGCGGGCGCAGCGGATATTGCTGAGCGATAGCGTTCAGGCTCGCAGCGCTGCTCTTATTCGCTTTCGTGTTCACGCTTTGGCTCAGCGCAGCTTTTAACTCGCTAAGCAGCGCGGCTTTATTGGCTGCGGCAAACAATAGTGTCTGCGGCACACTGCGCTGACGATATTGCTCGTCACGGCTGTGCTCAGGTTTGTATTCTTCTAATACGAGATGGAAGTTGGTGCCGCCAAAACCAAAGGAGCTCACGCCTGCACGGCGCGGCGTTGCATCGGCGCGCTGGAACCATGGGCGAGTTTCGGTATTTAAATAGAATGGCGAGCTTTCAATATTCAGTTTTGGATTAGGCTTGCTGACGTTAATGGTCGCAGGCAATACCTTGTGGTGCAGTGCCAGCGCGGCTTTTATCACCCCGGCAGTACCTGCGGTGGATTTTGTGTGGCCCACTTGGGATTTCACTGAACCTAACGCGATATGTTGATTGGTGTCGTTGCCTTGGGCAAATACCGATTTTAAGCCATTAAATTCAGCCACATCACCTGCGGCAGTGCCCGTGCCATGGGCTTCAACTAAGCCAATGCTGTGCGGGGCAAAACCGGCATCGTCGTAAGCGCGCTCCAATGCTTTAGCTTGGCCTTCAGGGCGCGGCGCATAAATACTCTTAAATTTACCGTCCGATGAGGCGCCAACGCCTTTGATGACGGCATAAATCCGGTCGCCATCGCGTTCGGCATCTTCAAGGCGCTTAAGCGCTACCATGCCGATACCTTCGCCGATCATCATACCTTTTGAATCGATATCAAAGGGTTGAATGGTTTCATTGGTAGTGAAGGCAGGCGTTTTTGAGAAGCTCATGTACATGGACGGCGAGTTGTCGGTACAGACACCGCCGGTTAACATCATGTCGCTGCGACCTTCGGTCAGTTCAGTCAACGCCATACGCATAGCGGCAAGCGAGCCCGCGCAGGCAGCATCGACCACACAGTTCATGCCGCCAAAATCAAACCGGTTGGCTATACGGCCTGCAATCACGTTGCCGAGCGATCCAGGGAAAGAGTTTTCTTCCCAGTGGATATATTGGTCTTGGAACTTTTTGATCAGCATTTCGCTGTCTTCATCGCTCAGGCCGCTGCTTTTGAATACTTTTTTAAGCACTGGATATTGCAGGCGCGAGTTTAAGCTCTGACTGATTTTTTGACCACCGCCCACGCCTAGCGTGATGCCGATACGATCGCGATCGTAATCGGTGGGCAGATTGGCATCGGCAAGCACTTCTTTGGCGACAATCAGCGACAGCAGTTGTGAGGTATCTGTCAGCTCTAAAATATTGGGCGGTAGACCGAACTCCATGGGATTAAAGACGACTTCAGGCAAAAAACCACCGCGTTTACAGTAGCTTTTATCGGCTTTGCTTTTGTCTGCATCGTAGTAATCTTCGGCGCGCCAATGGGTGTCTGGGATGTCAGTAATGGCATCGATTTTTTCGCTGATCAAATCCCAAAATTTATTTAAATAACGCGAGTTGGCGAAGATACTGGCCATGCCGACGATGGCAACGGGCATATCTTTTAAACGTTTGTTGAGTCGTTTATCTTTTTTTGACTCTTTCGTAGAATCAGTTGCTGAATTAGGTACAGAAGGGGTATGGCTCATAAAGAGTCTCCACGGGTCGACCTAGATACGGTGACCTTGTTTTGGGATTCAGCCGCGCTTGTCTTTGGCGTGCCATGGGCACCGGGAAAACGGGCTAAGAAGGTGTGATAGTTGCGAACGAGCAACTTTCGTAAATGAAACGGCCCATGTTTGAGGACATAGGCGATATATCTATTGGTCGCTTGGGTATTGCTGTCTTGATAAATATCGAGGTAAATCCAATCACTTGCTGTGTCTACGCCTAATAGTACTGAGCTTGGAGCTTGCTCAGTGAGCTGCGGCGGTATGGTGAGAGAGACCACTTGCACCACAGTATTGCCGTCGGTACTCGGCAATGCGAGCGCCTTAGCCAAGGTTTCTGGATTGACCGTATAGGTTTGGATATCGCTGCCTTGCGTCACAGGCAATTGATTAAAATAGCGTTCGGGGACTTGCGGTGCTTCAAATTCATCGAGCCGCGATATGCCATAGCGCTTTAAGCAACGGGCAAGGCCGGAGCGCGACACATTGGGATTAATAAAGGTTTGGGTGACGTTGAGCAATCTATCTAAGGTGAGTTTGAGTTGATAGCGTAATCCCACCACCACATATTCTTCCATCGGCGTGAGCGTGGTATTGAGGTGATGGGGCGTGTTCGAACTGTTACTAATGGACTCACGCTTCCGCCATTTGCGGACTGTTGCCTCAGTAATATTTAAAATTTTTGCCAGCTGGCTGACGCTCAGATCCGATTGCTGGATAAAGAGTCGCATTTCAGGCGTGGTGGTGGCGTTGCGATGCCGAGGTGCGCTGTCTTTTTTCGCCGCTTGAGTCGTGCTCTTGGGGGCGTAAGACGGCGCTTTAGATTGAGAGTCGCGAGCTGCCATTAATAATAATTATCATCCGACATAATCTATTGGGACTGAGAAGCCATTTTGGCTGAGTCAGCTGTGGCACTCTTGACGAACATAGTGACACTTATCGTAAAACCTGTACTTATCATCTGCATCACTTAATGGGGATGCAGATTACCTGAGGTTTCGGGTCGATACAATCATCTGGGACTGGAATTTATTGGCTTTCGTTGAGTAATGGTATTTTCTGTGCGTTATGTTGGGTTTTTACTGACCGCTTGGGCTTTTTAATACTTTGATGGTGGAAGAGTTAAATTTTTAGGATCGATAAAGGCCGCTTTTTTGAGTTCGCGGGGTAAAATAGCCCAATATTGGCTTACGTCCCTTTCGTCATGAATGAGACTGTGCGGCTAAACCTATTAATTTGGGCGCAAAACCTTGGCGCAATTGCAGCAAAAATTTGCGGCTAGGATGGCGTTTAGAGTCGTTCTAAGAATTGCTCTTATTAGAGTGTGGCTAAGAATTGAAATAGGGCTTAGTTGAAACTATTTAAGATGCATAATGAACTCAAATAATGATGAACCCAGATAAGAATGTTGCTAAGTGCTCTCCCAAAAGCCAGACAATGATAATCATCAGCCGCAAGGCTTTGTCCTGCAAGGCTCTCAAATGACCGACTCCAGTACATCTAGCAAAAACGGCGTGAATGTGGATCTATTTTTTATTCCACTGAGCGATATTTCATCGCCGCAAACATCACTCGCTCAGTCTTGGTTAAGTGATGATGAACTCGCCAAGGTCGCGCGTTATCACGATCCCAAGGCGCAAATGAAGGGATTACAGGTCAGGGCAGCGTTGCGGGCCGTGTTATCTCGCTATGCGGATTTATCGCCACACGAGTGGTGTTTTGAATATGGCGCTAAGGGGAAGCCGAGTTTAACGGCAAAATTGCAACAGCAAACGGGGCTTGAGTTTAACCTAAGCCATAGCGGCGATTGGTTATTGATTGGTGTGACTCAGTTTCATGGTGTTGAGTCTGGTTTATTTGGGGTCGATATTGAAAGATCGCGGCCGAAGACGGATATCTATCCAATCCTAAATCATTATTTTTCCGCCCAAGAAACTGCGGCTTTGTTGACCCTTGTCGATGAAGCGAGTCAACGGCAGCGCTTTTTCGATTTATGGGCGTTAAAGGAGTCCTATATCAAGGCGACAGGTCTAGGTTTAGCGCAGTCGCTTAAATCCTTCGGCTTTGATCTAAAGCCATTCGATAAATTGGTGGCCGGATCGGTTGAGCTTAGATGCCAAGATGCAGCGTTGATGCCGTTCTATGGCGTGGCGCCTTTGCTGAGTGTCTATTCTAATATCCCGCTGCAAACCATTGATGCAAGTTCATTGTATTGGCAAATCTATTTTGGGCGTTTGACCGAGGAGTACCGTTTTGCCGTGAGCTTAGGGCATGCTGGTAACACCGAGATTTCCATAATGCTAACGGCGCAACTGAGCAGCATAGAAGCCTTACTTGCCGATTATGGTTAACTGGTCTTATTCATCTTCGGTTAAACATTGCTGGGTATAGTCACGCCTATAATATTTTGAATTTGAATGAAATAAATGAGGTTTAACAATGAAACGGATTAAGTGCCTAATACCTGCCACTATGATGGTGTTGCTATCTGGTTGTGGTTATTTTGGTGGCGATGAAAAGCAGCAATTGGAGCAGGCTTGGTTAGCCCAAGATCCACAGTTGCAGCAAGTGGTTGAGCAAATTCGTGCCAATGGCTTAGATGTTGTGGCTCAAAGCGCGGCAGCAGGCACAGTTTCGGCCTGTGTGGCTGGAAAACTCAGCCAAGATCCGTTGGGTAAGTTAGTCAATGTTGAAGGTTCGCTGGTGGAGTCGGCCAAGGTGGCAGAATTGCTGGGTGACTTACAGAAAGTAATGGAACAAGACATCAGTTTTGATCAGGTCGCGAGCTTGCTGCAAAAGGGCGCCGATGCGGCGGCCTATGCTAAAAGCCTTATCGAGCAACAAGGTTTAGATCAAGCCTTACAAAGCCTTAAGCAAATGGCGACTGCGAGCGAGCAATTTGCCCAACAAGACTTAGGTGCGCATTTTCAGCAGTTATTGCTTGAGTGCAAAACTTCAGTCCCAACGCCAGAGTCTGCGAATTAATTCTGCTTTGTTAATCTGACAATATATCCTGAATCACTTGGGATGATGCCCTCCAGTGCTAGAGCCGTTCAAGGCGAATATACGCTAGTCAGTCTTTTATCCATAAAAAAGCCCTGAAGATTCAGGGCATTAATTTGGTTATTTCGTGCTTGGTAGTGGGACGATTTCAAAGCTTTCATCGAACTTTACTAAGGTCGACGCTATCTTACCGAAGGCATCTTTATCACCCTCTAACTTGGCAGTACCCTTAGCCAGTAACTCTTTAAGTGTGACTTTTCCGAGTAAAATCCCCGTAATATAGCGTTTATCAATATAAAGATTGGCATCGGCCTCCATCGGTTTATCAACCTTAATATTGCTTAAATTACCGTTACTTAGTTCAACATAGAGCGTTTCTTGGGTGTCAGGGTTAATCACATTAAGCCGGATTAGCCCAAGTTCAGCAGCTTTGAGGCTATCGACTTTTACGGCGAGGAAGTCAAATAGGGTCGATATGTCCATTTCTCCTAAAATATCTGCTGAGGCCGATTTAGGCGCGCCGGGTTGAATGCCTACGCGTAACTCTTGGGCGCCAGTGAGGTAAATGTTGCGCCAGCCAGCCCCTTCGGCTTGATAACCCAGTTGCTCATAGGTATCGGCAAGTAATTGTCTTGCCTCTTTATTATTAGGTTCTGCCATCACGACCTTATTGAGTGCGGTGGCCACAAAACGGTATTCGCCTTGGGCATAGTCGGCTTTGGCGTGTTTCACTACGGCTTTGGCACCGCCCATATACTCCACAAATTTCGTCGCTTCATCTTTTGTCGGTAGTGGGTTTAAGTTGGCGGGATTCATATCGAAATAGCCAAGGTACATGTTGTACACGGCTTTGGCATTATGGCTGTAGGTGCCATGGTAACCATTGGTGTACCAAGTATCGCGCACAGCCTTAGGGATAGTGGTTTGAATCGCATCGCCAATATCTTGAATACCCACGCCATTATTGGCTAAACGCAGGGTTTGATTATGCACTAGGCCATAGTTATCCCTTTGCATTCTTAAGTATTGGTTTATATCAGTATTGCCAAATACGGGGGCTGAGTGGGCAGTGAATATAACCTGTGCATCATTACCAAAATGAGTCAGTAATTCGTTGATATCCTTAGACCATTTTATCGCATCTCGAACTTTTGCCCCGCGTAAGGTATAAATGTTGTGCATGCCGTGGTAGGTGAGCTCAGCGGTCCACAATGCTTTCATTGAGGGAATATAGGTGGCCATTTCCGAGGCGGCTTCTGTGCCTGATGCATCCATAAACACCATGTCGATGCCATCAATGGTGAGTGTTTCCCACTTATCTTTGGCATTTAAGGTGACATCGGGTTTAACGTAGGTCACTTCGCCTTTGGATAATCCCTTAGCAAGTGCGGCATCGACAATGCCTTGATCGTTTCGCTCTAATGTTGCGCCGTATTGATAGGCGGCGCGGCGGCTCATGGCATTACCGGCAAGCACGTTTTCGTCGACAATTTCTTTGGTGATGTTATTGGAACCATAGACTTTGACGTTTGGGAACATGTCTTTGATTGCGCGGGAGCCGCCAAAATGATCTCCATGACTGTGGGAATAAATCATCGCGACTACGGGTAAGTTATTGCCCTCGGGCAAGTGTTTTAGCGCAAACTCGAGGGATAATTTTGCCGCTTCTTTGGTCAGCAGCACGTCATAAAGGATCCAACCCGTTTTACCGCGGATAAGGGTTAAGTTCGATAAGTCTGTGCCACGCACTTGATAAATGCCATCTGTGACCTTGTATAAGCCGTTAGACACCATATTCAATTGAGCTTGGCGATAAAGTGAAGGGTTTACTGTGTCTGGAGTTTTGTCGCCAATAAAGCTGAAATCGGCACGTAAAATGGCTGCTGTTGGTTCATCGAGTTCAGCAATAAGATTTTTAGAAAACTCTTCAAAGGCTTTTTTGTCAGCAAAATTAAGGCTTGCTGCTGAGGTTTTATTTACCGCAATGGTTTGCTCGGTGGCAGGCTTTCCCTGATAGTGCAGGCTGATATGTTCATGCTCGTGTTCAGCGGCCACGGCGCTTAAAGAGAAGCTTGCGATAATACTCATTGTCATCAAAGATTTTTGCATTATTTTACCTACCGAAAAGTGGGATAGTGTCGTTGATGGTTTGAGTATAGCCAGCTTGTGTATTTAGATAACTCGAGTTAGTTTGGGTTGTAATATTCATATAGTGAATGAGTGCACTCCCTTATGCCGACACGAAAGCCATTAGATTTAAATTTATTACGCGTGTTTATGGTGGTTTACCTTACTCGTTCATTCACCCAAGCGGCACAGGAGTTAGATTTAACTCAGTCTTCCGTGAGCAATGCGATAAGCCGGTTCAGGGCTTGGGTCGGGGAGTCACTGTTTAATCGAGTTGGACGGGGAATTGAGCCTACATCGGTGGCACGGGAGATGTACCGTAAATTTGAGCAGCCCATGGCGGATATTGAAACCGTATTACTGGGGTTTGAGCATTTTGATCCCAACACGAGCCAGCGGCGCTTTTATGTATATGCTAATGAGTCGGTTATCGAAGCGCTGCAATCAGGCGTGCAGGCTTTGTTACAGACTGCTGATATTGAAGTGATTTTCCGCGAGTCGCCGCCGCAGGAGGATGAGCTATATCGCGATATTTTGCTTGAGCGGGTCGCCGTTGCCATAGACATTAAGCCCGCGCAGCAAAGTTTGCTCTCGAGCAAATTGCTCTTTACCGAAAATTTAGTTTGTATCGTCAGTCGGCAGCATCCTCGTATTCAAGGTGTCATTAGCCATGAACAGTATTTTGAGGAGAAACACGTCTTTTTGAATCTAAGGCGTTTTAATTTGACTGCAGGGGATTTGTTTACCGAAGGCGTGTTACCAAGGCGCAAAATGTACAGTGAGCAATCATCTCTATTGAGTATGTTTGCAACTGTCGGTAAAAGTGAGGCGATAGGCATAGCGCCTTTGCGTTACGCCAGTCAGTACGCTGAGATGTTCGGCTTACAGATTTTATCTATGCCCCTGAAAACTCGGCCAATTGATTTGTATATGGTGTGGAGCAGTAAATATACCCAAAACCCGAGCCATCAATGGTTACGGCGTTTATTGCTCAATGCGAGTGCAAACACTGTGAATAAAAAAGCTCTGAATCTAGCGAGCAGCTAGGGCTAGCGATTCAGAGCTTTGTTGCAGTTTTTAAATTTTATTTTCTATCTCAGATTGTTAATCTAATAGCCTAAGAAGGTCATTACTGTCTTGCGAGTCTGTGGCTTTCACCAGGTTGCTCGAAATCACTGCGATAAGGGTTGATATCTAAACCACCGCGACGCGTGTAGCGGGCGTAAACCGTCAATTTAGTGCAATGACAGAAACGTTTTAAATCGACGAAAATTCGCTCGACACATTGCTCGTGGAATTCGTTATGTTGGCGGAAAGAAATCAAATAGCGCAGCAGTTTCTCGCGATCGATTTTAGGGCCTTGATAACGGATCATCACGCTGCCCCAATCGGGTTGCGAAGTGATCAAACAGTTGGATTTCAGTAGGTTTGAATTAAGCGTTTCTGCGACCGTTTGCTTATCGTCTGTACTGTTAACTAAGTAATCAGGATTAAAACTATAATCGCTGACTTCAATATCGAGATCGTCAATACAAGTGCCTGGTAACTCAATAATACGCTGAATACCAAAGCTTTTTGGCTCGATAATCTTAACGCTAACATCACCTTGAGCACACTGACTTAAGTCTTGCACTAAGGTTTTTTGCAGTGAATCTAGATTATCAAACTTGGTTTGATTAAAGCTATTGAGATACAGTTTGAACGATTTCGACTCAATCAGATTCAGGCTTTCATAGCTTAAATGAAATTCAGCTATGGCCACCATAGGCTTACCTTTGGCATTTAACCAAGACAGCTCATAACCCGTCCAGATATCGGCACCATGAAACGGTAACGTCCCAGTGAGTGCAATAGCATTACGGTTTAGTGAGCGTGGAACCCCTTGCAGCAGCGACGCATCATACTCGGCTTGGTAGTCGGTGGCTTTACCTAAAGTCAGGCCAACAAGCGCTTGCGCATCACTATAGGGATCGTGATTCTGTGTCATCAATACTGTTTCCATGTCAAAATAGGCGCACATTATACCTGAAATTGGATTGTGCTTAAGTGTCTTGTCTGCCCGCACTCGATAAATTTTTGCAAAACTATCATCAAGCTTACTTAACGAGTTTAGGTGAACTACCGCGTTATTACCCACAGGGTGAGCCTTCTGTGTGTATTCAAGGCGAATTTCAACCGGATCTTGAACAGGCCGTTTCTTGGCAGCCAGTGAAACGCAAAGTTGAAGGCAGTTTCGCCAATGTAGAGCATGCACTGGAGTTAACTTTATGGCCAGAGATCAATGATTTTTACGGTCATTATTTCTCCGCCCCAGTATTATTTGACTCTAAGTGGGGCACTGGGGAGTTACTGCAAGTCTGGAATGATGACGATTTTAACTGCCTGCAACAAAACTTGATTGGTCATCTGATGATGAAGAAAAAACTGAAGCAGTCACCGACTTGGTTTATCGGTCTGTTAGATGAGGGAGATAAAATGCTCACCATCAATAACAGTGATGGTAGCGTATGGATTGAAATCCCTGGTGAAGTGCAATCTGAGCAATTGTCCTCGAGTTTGACTGCGTTTATCGAAGCATTATCGCCACGGATAGCACCACCCGTTAAACATGAAGAACTACCTATGCCCGCATTAGAACATCCTGGTATTTTCGCCAGTTTTAAACGTATGTGGCAAAACCTTTTCGGTAAACGTTAACTTCTGTGATCGACATTTTTATTCTCAACCTAAGTATTAACTCAACCTAAGCGTGGCTTATCTTAGGTTGAGTTTTGCAAGGGGATAAACAGATGTTATTGATGATCCCAAGACAGATTCGACACTATGCGGCAAGGCTCGCAGCGAAAATGGAACATATCCAATAAAGGTTCATCGAGTTTCCAATCATGACTGCCACAACGTGGGCAAGGTCGCGTTTTTTCTGTGGCTAAATCTTGGCCGCCAACGCGATATAAGTAGTAATAGGTCGGGATCTGAGTGAGATATTCGATACGACCGCGCAAATCCCAACCTCTGCGAAATAAATCACTGTCAGGACTCGATAATTCCTCTAGCGCGGCAAATTCTGCCTTAGTGGCCGCCGCCATTTGCAGCTCGTCGCAGGCTTGCCATTCGCTCTGCCAACGGATAATACGTTTATGATCGCCATTAAAGGTTGCGGGTATACGGTACAGGGGAATGGGCAATAAATTGTCGCCGCTGCGTAGGGGCGAGCACATATGCACAAAACTGGTGTATAGCAGTTGCCAGCTGGGTGTTTCGGTATTACTTACTTCAGAATTGATATCCTGACCAATAAACTTTTCCCGCGGCGCGAGTAGTTTAGCGTCGGTTAATTCTACTAAGGCTTTTTTGACCCAAGGGCTGTGATATTTGTGCGTTAAACTGCTTTTCTCTGGCATCAATAAACGCACTCTAAACTCACCGTCATTAAAGGCGACCGCAAATTCTCGTCCTAAGATTTGGCCATTAGCTCGATAGGCTTCAAGGAGCTGATTAATGGCCTTCTCGGCGGCAGATATCGTGGTGTCGGCGAAGCATTCGAAGCGCAGTTCAGTGACAAACATTAAGCTGTTTTTCCTTGGGTTTCTAATAAGTTTATGCGTTGTTTAAGTTCAAGCAGTTCGTTTTTTAATTGCATTATTTCTGTTTTTTGCTGCTCAGCATGACGTTCAAAATACGCCTGTTGCATCTGCATGCGCTCGGCGAGCACAGCAAGGGTTAAGGTATCGTTAGTTGCGGGAACGTCAGTTGTAGGGCTGATAGTTTGCAACTCAGCTAAACGCTCGCGATCTGCCTTAGGCATAGATTTAAATTGCTGTAAGCCTTGGATCAATATAGGTAAAGGTAGGCTACTACCTAAACGGGTTTTAATTAAGGCAAGGCTCGGTACTTTACCGCAGGCTTCGAGCGAACGTGCGGCCGCTAATACTTGGTCAAGGGGACTCATAATTAGCAAAATTCCTTAATTTGTTGAATTGTTTAAACCAATTTTAAAATAATAATTAATTTTTTCATTTAAAAACAGTGTGTTGTCTTGTGGCATTTATTTTGCTTATTGTCCAGCCGAAATACCATTTTTTAAGCTTCAATAATAATTACACAGGATGTCACATGATGAACCATAAATTGAATAACAAACTTATCGCCATCACTTTTTTAGGGCTCGCAAGCTTAGGTCTTAGCGGCTGCGTGGTCAATGTCGGTGATGGAGAATCGGGCTGGGATAGCAGCGAATCTTGGGAGAAAGTGCAGGATAAAAATCGCACTAACTTAACCAAACTGAGCTTAGGCATGCCTAAAGACCAAGTGATGATCTTAATGGGCACCGCTGATTTTAGTGAAGCCTATATTCAACAAAGTGCTCAACAAGGTGAAGCCAATAAAGAAGTCTTAGTGTTGTTTTATCGTACCCAGCGTAATAATGGCGATGGAAAAACCACTAAGGATGAATGTACGCCTATCGTGCTGAGCAACAATGCCTTAGTGGGTTGGGGTGAAACGGCTTACGGTAAAATCTGAACCAACGAGTCTTATCGTTTACGTAGCTGAGTGTCTAATTGCTCAATGGGCTCAGTCCAGAGGGCATCGGCTTCTAAACCTTCAATGATAAAGCTCTTTTGGGCAGGGGTCCAAAAGGGCGCTTGGCTTAAATGGATGTGATGGTCGATATCATGGGTTGCAATAAACTGCGCTATGGCCTCGTCGCTACTGTCTAAACCGAGTTGCTCAAACAAGTGGCTTAAGTCTACTGGAGTTGTATCCATCATTATTTCCTTTTCAGTATAGTGCCTTCGTTTAGAGTAAGCGCCTGATTGAAAAATGCAATCTATGATTAAAATTTGCACTTTTTAGTTTCCTTGGTAGATTAACAGTTACGCATAAAAAAGTGTGAGCTAAGTCAAGGAATGCTAACGATGGACAATGAAATTCTAGAGGACTGCCGCGCAGTCTATTTGACCGCGGAAGACTTACGCATTGCCGCTTCTATTCTCTATAACGCTTACCATGATGATCCTTTTTTTGTCGATTCACTCTTTACCTCAGACAAAGCCGCTTATGAGCAAAAATTGCGCGCCGCAATCAGGGAAGAACTCAATACGTTATGGCAACAAAAACAAGCCCTCATTGGTTTATTCGACCATGAAAGACTCTTTGGGTTAGCCTGTGTAGTTACTCAAGAAGTGCCTTTAGGGGAAGGGCGTTATTGGCATTGGCGCTTAAAGATGTTGTTAGGTACAGGTTGGCAATCGACTCAAGCACTAATGAACAAAGAGTCCAGTATTATTGAACTTTTACCCAGTAAGCACTGCGGTATTTTGCAGTTTATTGCTCTTGCACCAAATGAACAGCACAAAGGACTTGGACATAAGTTGGTGCAAGCTGTGGTGAGTTGGTGTGATGAGCAGCCTGATTTGGATGGCATTGGTGTGTTTATCGCTCAGGAGAACCACTTGCAACTGTTTACTCAGCATGACTTTGTATCCATAGGCGAGCTGAGTATCGGCAGTGTCCATGGCCAGCTTTTATTCTATTCGGTTCAACAAGATGACTAACTCTTATAAACGTTTCGCCGATTTTTATCCTTTCTATTTATCCCAACACCAGCACCCGACTTGTCGGCAATTACACTTTGTTGGCAGTTGTTTAGTTCTGCTGCTGATTGGCATTGCCTTGGTTTCACAAGACTGGTGGCTATGCTGGTTTATTCCTATTGTTGGTTATGGTTTTGCATGGGTGGGACACTTCGTATTTGAGAAGAATCGACCCGCGACATTTCAGTATCCTTTTTACAGTTTGATGGCAGATTGGGTGATGTTTGCGCAGATGATTCGCCGCTTTTTTAAACATTAAAAAAACTGCCCGAGTGAGATGCCCATGCCCGTGTGAGAGATCGCTTACAAACGTTGTAGGACATAATGTTTTCTTTTTGATTGTTTTTTGTCCTACAATATTTAATTTTAAATAGAATCATTGGTTTGTATTTATTTTTCTTTGGTTGGTCCGTAATTAATTTTGTAGTCCGTTCTTTGAGCCGAACAAAAACGTTAGGGTTAACGTAGAATTCACTCATGGCCAAAGCAAATGGATAGCAAGGAAAGCGAAACAGGCCAAAGGGACGCAAGAAGCAACGAATTAAGATTTCAAGGTTGAAATCGCTGACGGTAGGAAAACTGTCATTCGCCTCGGATAGGCTAAGGAAAAGCAAGATTGCTTTTCAAGGATGATTAGGGACAGTGATTTGTATCGTCAGGATGATGAATTTCAGGAAGAATACAGGACACGCTTAAGGATTAAGCATGAACTCGAAACAGGATGTGTCGAGATAAGGATAAAGTATAAGGGTGAACAGCTTGTACTAATCTATGGAAAATAAATTTTGCAGGATGCAATAGGAATACGTCATAGGAAGTGACAGGCTCTGTAAAAAGGATTTACAGGTCAAGGGACTGAGTGTTATCTCACGTAAGTTTGATACACAGGGACGAAAAGGGATTACAGGGACGACGCAGGACGCAAGCAGACGCATGGATGGTGCAGGGAGCACAAATCGAGCAGGACGGCTTACAAAGGATAAATGGGGCGCACTTTAGTTGCGCCCTTTTCTTTGGTTCATTTTCAGCATTAATCTGGCTTTGCCAAGCTATAACGCTATTCACACAGACTTTATCTTAACGCTGCTTAAAGACATCTTGCCGTAAAACATGTTTACCAGTCTTACTTCTCTTATTGCCCAATGATTTACTCTCTGTGTTCTGGTCATTCGCCGAATGCTTGTCGAATTTTGAGCGATAGCGGTTTATGCATAAGTCCTTCAGGGGAGAACATCTAGCACTTGCTTACTTTTGATTTGAATTGCCATCCTCCGTGTAAGAGATCTCTCACAAGTATGTAAGTAATTTGTAAGTCTAAAGGGTGGTTATGTCTCTGGGTTAGTTATTATTTTAATTTATATCAGTAGGTTAACCTGTTTGTTATCAGTTGGGTTCACCATTTTTGTTAACATTTTAAATAATCCACAATGAGTACTTTCGTTGGTTGGCGTAGAATTCATCTTGTAGAAGGAATTGCGGGCAACAGGATGTTGGCGATCAGGATGATCGAACAGTGACTAAGGAATGTGACTTAAGGAAAGATAGGGATATAGGCCTTTCAGGATGAAAGAGAGCCAATACCAAGGAAGGGAGACTATCAAGGATTGATAGACTCATTGCATAGGATGGCAATGGCACAGGGAGTGCAATTGAATGGATGCAATACCCGTTTCATGGATGATGATGGAACCGCTCAGGAAAGAGCAAGCTTGGGACTGGATGACCAAGAGATAGGGAAGTACATGAGTACAAGGACCTCAAGGATTGAGCAGGGATGAAGCAGGACGCAGATTGACGCATGGATGGTGCAGGGAGCACAAAAATAGCGGGATAGCTTAACAGAGAATAGGAGGGCGTGGCTTTAGGGCCGCGCCCTTTCTTTTTTAACTTTTACAGTGATCTATTTTTTAGCCGTATTTACGATAAAAAAGAATGCTGTCTTGCTCTCAATATTAGCTCACATTTTATTTGAGCCAACATTGTCGATAAAAGCTTAATGGCATTTGCCTGAGTTACAACCACTTTGCGTACCACAACCGCCAAATTTTCCCTGCGCTGTAGGTGCTTCTTGCCATTCGGGCTCTGGGAAGATAGGCCATTCTATTTTTTGAATTTTCTTACCTTGCATCCAAATATGGCCACGGTATTGGTTAATGCCGTCGGTGCTGAATTCAAATAAATATTTCGCTTTCCAACAAATTCCCGTGGTGCCGCCAATACTTGGGCGGGCAGTTTCCATGGCAATGGCTAACAGTTGAACTTTTTGTCGCCAACATTCTTTTTCGGCAAAAATACGGCTCAACTCTGCCATTTGGCGTAGTTGCCAAAAGAATGCGGCAATCACGACGAGGCCAATAATTAACAGTAAATCTGACATCATTTGCTAGCTGCCTTAAACAAACCACCTATGGCTTGTGATAGTTGAATGCTTCGATTGGGATTTCTTAACTCGCCTAGTAGTTGATTGCGCAAACTAGGAATAGCCACAATATCAGCAAAGACCTGATTAAAAAAGGCTTGGGGCTGCAGTGCTAGGGCTTCTAAGTAAAGACTGCGACTTGAATCTTGTTTTAATACCGACCAGTTACGTCCGGCAATGCTGATGAGGGCATTGGTATCTAAAGAGGCTTGGCCGTGTAGATGCGCAAACGCTTTTTGGCTGTGTTTGGCGCTAGAAGCCAAAGCGCGAAGGAAATAGGCTTGGTGCTCTGGCGCTGCGTCTTGAAGTTTCGCGAGAATCTTATCGGCGAGTGTGTCGCTAAGCTGTAAGTGTTCAAGGCATTGGCATAGCGCGATTTGCACTTCGATAGCGGCTGTATCAAAACTCGATACCAAGTGCTGCTCATGATCAAATTCTTTTGTGCGTACACACACATCGGCTATGCCTTGCATTCCAATATGTTGCCATTGTGATGGGGCAATTTGGCCTGACAGATATTGCACGGCAAACTCGTATTGTGATGAAGCGCGTTGGCCAAGTTGTTTACGAACAAGCGCGTTGAATACGGCAAGTTTTTCTTGGCTTGGCTTGAAGTTAAACGGATTATTCGCGAGCCGTTCTTGCTGCTCATCACTGAGTGGCTGAGTGGGATCTTGCCCTAATGCCGCTAATATCATTTCGATAAATTGTGAGCGAGGCGCGGGCGACAGTAATCCTTGCTCATCTAACGCCAGCTTTAGAAACCAAATAAAGTGCTGCTGACTCGCATCCCAAAAGACGATAGCAAACTGCGCATGTCCTTGAATGGGGTAAGGATAAGGGGTAGCGAGAGATTCTATTTGGTGAAACGCGAGCATATCAATATGTTGCACCCTACGGCCAAGATCATACACTTGGAACTGGGTTTTGGCTGTGGTTAAAAACTGGCTTAAAGTTGTAATTTCAGTCATTTGGCTGCCATATCAATCAAAGAGGCTCAATAAATTGGCGCCATTATAGGGGGAAGTGCGTCTGGATGGTATGATTGCGGCACTTTAATCGACCTATTCGGCCAGTGAATTGTGGTGAGTTCTTGAATCGCAATGGCTAACATGAGAATGGATCTGAAAGCTATGTTATACAGTCAAACCCAAGCTAAATTGGCTCAGATTACCCACGCGCTGCAAGCGGCCGAGTTGTGGTCTGAGCAAGCGCCTTCTGCCGCAGCAATGGCAAGCACAGCACCTTTTGCCTGTGATCTTATGCCCCTTGAGCAGTGGCTGCAGTTTATTTTGCTGCCTAGAATGCAGACTTTAATCGAAACGGGGGCGCCATTGCCGACGCAAATTGCGATTGCCCCTATGGCTGAACATGTTTGGCTGGATATGCCCCCGCGCCAAACTTTAATTAGCCTATTGAATGAATTGGATATGTTGTTAAATGAATCAAGATGATATCTGGCTTGAAACGCCTGAAAATGCAGTGAATGTATCCCAAGAGGATGATTTAGAAGAGCAGGCGCCTGAGATTGAAATTCTTTATGAAGATGAGCACTTAGTGGCAATTCATAAACCCGCAGGCTTATTGGTCCATCGCAGTTATTTAGCGCGTCGGGAGCGATTTTTTGCCATGCAGCTGACCCGTGACTTAGTGGGCTGCCATGTGTTTCCTGTACATCGTCTCGACAGGCCGACATCCGGCGTGCTCTTGTTTGCCAAGAGTAGTGAAGTGGCCAATGCTCTGTGTGAGCAATTTGCCTCCCATACGATTGAAAAACAATATCTGGCTTTAGTGCGCGGTAATATGCATGAGAGCGGTATTTTAGACTATGCGCTTAAGGTTGAGTTGGATGAATTAGGCGATAAGAATGCCGATCCTAATAAAGCGGCGCAGGAGGCTGTGACGGCGTATGAGCCGTTACTCAATACTGAAATTCCGTATCCGTCAGGTCGATATCCCACTAGCCGATTCGCACTGGTACGCTTGAGTCCTAAAACGGGGCGTAAGCATCAGCTCAGAAGACACATGGCGCATTTACGCCACCCCATCGTCGGTGATACCACCCATGGCGATGGTAAGCAAAATGCATTTTTTCGTGAGCATTTCGGTATTAATCGCCTGTGGCTTATCGCAAAAAAACTCACCTTTACACACCCTATAACTCAAACTCGGCTCAGCATAGAAACCGAGCTCGAGCCTGAGTGGGAAACCGTGTTTGCCGAGCTAGGTTGGGATGAGGCGACCTTGAGTCAGCAAGCAGAGTTATTCATCGCCCAAGAGGCGTGAACAGCAAGCGGCCAATGCTTGATATGGTGATATCAACTTAGCCGCGTGAATAAAATTAAGTGCATTCACTTTGCTTTGTTATTGAAACTAAAGTCATCGAATTTAAAACGAGGTGGATTGCTTAATCGAGGAGTTGTGGCGTTTGTGCTGTTTGTGGCCGCAGCTCTTGCATCATGACGGCTAAGGTTGAGAATCCAGACGTGAGTGCAAGTGGCGATATGAGATTTTGCTGGGCGGAGTGGAAGTAGTTTTTACGTCGAATATGGGTTGTTTTGTGGTGCTGCTTGAGGTGTTTTTGGCGGGTGGACTGTCGCATTAGATATTTTCTCACGCTCAATGGCTTGATTTATAAAAAATTTGCGCCTTAGCTTGCTCATACGCTGAACAATAAAGTAAGGTCAGCCTAATAAGGTTTGCAACGCGATGTGGAGTGTATCATGAAAAAGGTGAATCTGGTGTTTGGCACTGTATATGGTAGTGCACAATTTGCCGCTGAAACCCTAGAGAAAGAAATGCAAGTTTTAGGTTATGATGTCACATTGTGGCAACCTAATGAGGTAGCAAGCTTTATTCCTCCTCAGGATGAATTGTTAGTGGTGGTGACTTCGACGACCGGACAAGGGGACTTACCCGATGATATTCAGTCTTGGTACCATAATCTTAAACATCTAGCCCCCTATTTACCTGAGCTTAGATACAGTGTGATAGCTCTAGGTGATTCAAGTTATGAGACTTTCTGCGGTGCAGGTAAGTCGGTAGATGCACTCTTGAGTGAACTTGGCGCTAAGCCGCTGGTGGAATTACTCGAAATTGATGCCTGTGAAACCATGGAACCTGAGGTTGAAGCGATAAAATGGCTAGAACGCTGGAATCAAGTCGTCAAAACCGAGCTCGTCGCTTAGGTAGTTTCGTCAATCTACAGTGGTTTAAATTTGCCCAGCGCTTAAGCCAAGCGCTGCTTATTCCTATTGCCATTTTACCCGCCGCTGGGGTTATGCTCGGCTTAACCGTTAGTCCAATTCCTTTTATGCCCGAAGAGCTGACAGTGCTGATGCTGGCGGTGGGCAAACTCATTTTCGCCATTATGCCGATGTTATTTGCCGTGGCTGTCGCTATTGGTTTTTGTCGCGATCAAGGCATTGCCGCCTTTTCGGCAGTGTTTGGTTATGGGGTGATGACGGCGACGTTAGCCGCACTGGCCGATTTGTATCGACTTCCAACCCAACCTTTATTAGGAATGGATACCTTAGATACTGGAATTGCAGGTGGCATGATGCTCGGTGGTATCACTTGCCTCGCAGTCCGTTGGAGTCAATATATTCGCTTGCCTGCGATTTTCTCTTTCTTCGAGGGACGTCGCAGTGCATCTTTACTTATTATTCCCCTAGCGATGAGCCTAGGTTATGTACTAGCCCATGTGTGGCCACCCTTAGCTTTATTGATTGAGCGCGTATCCGACTGGGCGGTTTATCAAAAACCGGCCATCGCCTTTGGTGTTTATGGCGCATTAGAGCGGTTACTTATACCCCTTGGTCTACACCATATTTGGAATGCGCCTTTTTACCTAGAGGTGGGCCAATATCAGTTATTGGGGCATGAAGTCGTTCGTGGTGAGGTGGCGCGCTATTTAGCGGGCGATCCGCAGGCAGGAAACCTTGCCGGTGGTTATCTGATTAAAATGTGGGGATTACCGGCGGCTGCACTGGCAATGTGGCGCTGTGCTGATCCCTCAGAGCGGAATCGCGTGGCGGGTATTATGCTCTCGGCGGGGGCGGCCAGTTGGTTAACTGGGGTGACTGAACCTATCGAATTTGCTTTTATGTTTGTGGCGCCGATTCTATTTATTATTCACGCCTTACTCACTGGGCTCGCTTATTTTGTCTGTATTATGCTGGATATTCACCACAGCATAGTATTCTCCCAAGGGCTGGTGGACTTTACGCTGCTATTTCCATTGTCCCGTAATGCCAGCTGGTTTATTTTCCTTGGGCCTTTAACCGCCATAATATATTACCTGTTGTTTAGACTGAGTATTTTAGCTTTTAATTTGAAAACTCCCGGTAGGCTTGAGCATAACGACAGTAAAGGACCTAAAGAAAGTTTACGGGCGATTATTGCGGCGCTCGGCGGGCGTGAAAATATCGTTGAACTTAATGCTTGTTTGACACGGTTACGCTTGAGCGTGCACAAGCCCGAGTTAGTCAATAAGGTGCGTTTGAGTCAGTTGGGTGCTAAGGGCGTGATTGTTATGGGCAAAGGTGTGCAGGTGGTTTACGGCACTAAGGCCGAAACCCTGCGTAAAGTATTGCAGCGTTACTTAGATACTCGCCGCTAGGATTGTGTTTTTACAAAATTAACTGCTTAATTTTTACATTTTATTGATTCAAGCCTCTGAAATATCATTTTTATTTTCACATTATAGGGTTTTCATACTGTTCAGCATGATTTGCTATGGCAAACTCGATGTAGGGACAATATAGGAGAGCCAACTTTGCAACAAATGACTGAAACTCGCGGTAATACTTCGCCATCCATAGAACGTAAAATCTTACTGACGGATTGCGCTGATGCCCAAGGCCTCATCGCTAAAATCACCAGTGTTTGTTTTACTCATAAACTGAATATCATCAAAAACAGTGAGTTTGTGGATAATGCCCAAGGGCGTTTCTTTATGCGAACTGAGTTAGAGGGCATTTTTAACAGCGAACTGTTATTGCAGGATCTGCGTGACGTACTGCCTACGCAAAATCATATGACGTTAGTTAGCGCGGGTAAAAAACGCATTGTGGTGTTAGTCACAAAGGAAGCACACTGTTTAGGCGATTTGTTAATGAAAGCCTATTACGGTGGTTTAAGTGTCGAGATTGCCGCTGTGGTGGGTAACCATGATGCACTACGTGAATTGGCAGAGAAGTTTAACATCCCTTTTCATCTGGTGAGTCACGAAGGCTTAGACCGAATTCAACACGAGCAAGCACTGTTGGCTGCGGTATCTCAATACGAACCCGATTATTTAGTCTTGGCTAAGTATATGCGGGTATTAACGCCTGATTTTGTGGCGCAATATCCTAATCGCATCATCAACATCCATCATTCTTTTTTACCTGCTTTTATCGGCGCAGCACCCTATCGCCAAGCCTGGGAGCGCGGGGTGAAAATTATCGGTGCGACGGCGCATTTTGTGAATAATTGCCTCGATGAAGGGCCGATCATTAAACAAGACGTGATTCCCGTCGACCACAGTTATAGCGCCTTAGAAATGGCACGTGCTGGGCGCGATGTTGAAAAGAGTGTATTGAGTAAAGCGCTGCAATTAGTGCTCAACGAACAAGTGGTCGTGTACGGCAATAAAACGATCGTTTTTTAAGATGTAGGTGAGTCGTGGCAATGGCATGACATTCAGCGGCATTTATTTTAACCCGCGTCTGTCATGAAATCAGCTATCATTATGTTTATTGGAGATTTTATAGTGCTCACATTGGGGTGAACATAGCGGTATAGTGTATTGCCCATGCTCGAATTACAGGTCGGAGTGCTGGATGTCAACTCGTCAAAGCCTTATTGTTGGAATGAAAGACTTGCCCGATAGTTTGAATTTATCTTGGGCACAGCTAGATGAGCAGTTTTGTGTGCTACGGATGAGCCAAGCCTTTTACAGCCGTTGCAAACGCTCTGCGGCGCAAATCATTAATCAACCCATTAGCCAATTGTTTAGTGCTTTTAATGCTGAACTATGCGCCGATATTGTGAGGCGACGCGGCCAAGAAATCGGTTTTCAATTACAAGATCATCGCGGCATACGTGTGCATCTCGCGCTGCATTCTTTGCCTGAAATGGGATGGTATTTGATTCTATCCGACATCAATTTTGAAGATCCGCAGATGAAGGAGTTGCACTCGGATTATCGTCGAGCGATTCAAGCCAGCGATGCTTGGCTGCAACACATTGAAGATGTGATTAAATCCTCCCAAGAAGAAGTATTTAAAGTCGCAGTTTCTAAGGCGATGTCACTCACTGGCAGTCGATATGGCTTTATTCTGTTGCATAACGAAAAGTTAAAAACACTCACACTCGCCGCGCGTTCTGAGTATCCCCACGCAGAGGCTAATCAAGCCGATTTTGTTGAAGATAATACCCAAGTGTCAGAACTTGAAAGCCGCGTATGGCTCGAATGTGTGCGAGATTATAAGCCGATCATCCAAAATCAAACCGACTCCCAAAGGCGCTTAGGGGATTTGCCCTTAGATAAACTGCTACTTGGAGGGCGTTACTTGGCGGTGCCGATTTTATTTCGCAGTCGCTTAGTGGGCATGCTGTGCGTGGTCGACCGTAAAGAGCCTTATAGTCGTAATGATGCGAGATCATTACTGACTTTTGCCAGCATTTTATGGCACAGCATTGAACTACCACGCACATTGCGCGCGGTATCCCGCCAGTCCAAAATCATTAAAGCGCAAAAAGAGCAATTATCTCAATCGTTAACCCAGCTTATTAGTGCTATTTCTGAGGCATTAGAACTGAAAGATGCCTATACCGCAGGGCATCAAAAGTCGGTGGCGCAATTAAGTTATTTGATTGGTGAGAAATTAGGTTTAGACCCGCTGCGTTTAGAAGGGCTGAAGATTGGTGCCTTAGTCCATGATATCGGCAAGTTAGCGATTCCATCGCAGATCTTGACAAAACCGTCAAAACTTTCAAAAGAAGAATACGCATTAATTCAGACTCACCCATTACATGGTGCTGAAATTATTGAGGATGTGGAGTTTCCTTGGCCCATTAAAGAGATGATTTTACAGCATCATGAGCGGCTCGATGGCTCAGGTTATCCCGCGGGCTTAAAGGATGAGGCGATTTTATATGAGGCGAAAATTATTGCCGTAGCCGATGTTGCCGATTCGATATTGTCCCACAGGCCTTATCGCCCATCGTTAGGGCTGGAGAAAATGACTGAAGTGCTGCGTGCGGGTAAAGGGACACTTTTTGACCCTGAGATAGTCGAAACTTGTTTAGCGATTTTGATTAATCGAGAGTTGAGTATTAGCGATCATATCGGTGCTGCGCCGCTTGAACCTTTAGTCACTATTTCACTCGACCATGAGTTAGTTGATATTAAGCGTTTACTTACGACTGCCCATGCTAAGGTGGCCGTGGTATTGGATGAGCAACATAAGATACTAGGGGTGATCACGAGTCGCTTACTGGAACATTGGTTTAGCCCATTACTTGGCACTGCGGCTGAGCGTGAGCAGGATAGGGCATCACTGCATAAAAAAGCCCATCAGATCATGCAGCATTCGGTGCCAACCATCAGTGAGGTGGCGACATCGGAAGATGCCTTATTGCAGTTGAATCTTTTGGATTCAGAATATCTTGTGGTGATAAACAAAGCACAGCAGCCATTGGGGATTATCGGCTGGCGGGCCATTGCCATGACAAGAAACGCTTTTCGCGAAGTTGAGAGTTTGATTTAAGTGTCTTATTAAACACTTTATTTTTAAGCCTGATAATGACAGCGCAACCGTAGGCTAAATTTTACCGACAATAAAAAAGATGCCCTTAGGCATCTTTTTATGGAACTCATGTTATCGAACAAATGCTGTGACTGTTAATCAACAATACGCAGTAATTCGTTGATACCCACTTTACTGCGAGTTTTTGCATCCACTTTCTTAACGATAATGGCGGCATAGAGGCTGTATTTGCCACAGGCAGATGGCAGGTTGCCAGAAACAACAACAGAGCCTGCTGGCACACGACCGTAATGCACTTCGCCGGTTTCGCGATCGTAAATTCGAGTGCTTTGGCCGATATACACGCCCATAGAAATCACTGAGCCTTCTTCAACCACAACGCCTTCAACAATCTCAGAACGTGCACCGATAAAACAGTTATCTTCGATGATAGTTGGGCCCGCTTGCAATGGCTCAAGTACGCCACCAATGCCCACTCCGCCAGATAAATGCACGTTTTTACCGATTTGTGCGCATGAGCCAACCGTTGCCCAAGTGTCAACCATAGTGCCTTCATCAACATAAGCACCTAAGTTCACATAGGATGGCATCAACACGGTATTTTTACCTATGAATGAGCCTTTACGTACTGTCGCCGAAGGCACTACACGAATGGCTTCTGCTTTAAAGCGGGCTTCATCATATTCGGCAAATTTTAACGGCACTTTGTCGAAGTATTTGGTTTCGGCGCCATCGATAACCACGTTATCGAAAATACGGAAGGACAGTAATACCGCCTTTTTCAGCCATTGGTGCACATGCCATTGTCCGTCGATTTTCTCGGCGACACGGACTTCACCTTTATCGAGCATATTGATGACATTTTGTACATCGCTGCGCACACCTGCGTCAACTGTGCTTGGCGTGATGTCGGCGCGAGCTTCAAAAGCCGCCTCAATACGTTGGCGTAAAGCCTCCATTTACTTCTCCCACTGGTCTCGTTAATTAACTGATTCGATATTCTTTGCACTCAGGGCACTGATTAAAGCATCCCTGAGGGTATTCTCTTGGGTTTCGTTAAGTTGCAAGCCGTCATTGGTCTGCAGCATAAAAAAGTCTTCGGCTCGCTCACCAATGGTGGTGATTTTGGCCGCGAGTAATGTTGTGTTGCAACGGTAAAAGATATCCCCGACTTTTGCCAGTAATCCTGGCGAATCTAAGGCGATAAGCTCCATCATACTTGTACCATGACGACTGCTTTCGAGGAAACTCACTTGTGTCGGCACATTAAAAGGTTTCATCTTGCGCGATAGTTTTCTAAAGCGCGGCAGTTTTGGACTGTCGCTCGACAGGGCTTTCTCAAGCGCCTTACGGATACTTTGGATGCGTGAAAGCTGGCTAACGGGCTCACCATCCTGCTCTAAGATCACAAAGGTATCGAGGGCATAATTATCTTTTGACGTCATGATGTTGGCATCATGGACGTTGATATTTTTATTGTCGAGTACCGCCATCACAGTTGCGAACAATTTAGGTCTGTCTTGGCAATAGACAAATAGCTCAGTACCACCACGGGTGGTGTGTTTGGACACTAAGACTAAAGGCTCATCCTGTTGTTTGTGCTTTAAAATCGCTTCGGCGTGCCACGCGACTTGATTTGGCTGATGGCGTAAAAAGTAATCTGCCTTAAAACGTTGCCACAGGGCATCGAGATCTTTCTCTTTCAGTCCACGGCGCAGCAGCTCTTTTTTCGCCTTAGCTTGGTATTCACGCACTCTGGCACGAATATCGACGGGTTTTTCTTTACCGCGGGCGAGCACCCTTTGGGTCGAAAAGTACAAATCGCGCAGCAGTGAGCCTTTCCAGTTGTTCCAGGTTTTTTCGTTGGTGGCGCAGATATCGGCGACGGTTAAGCAGTACAGATAGCTTAAATGCACGGCATCGCGGACTTTATTGGCAAAGTCGGCCACCACATCGGGATCGGAAATATCACGGCGCTGGGCGGTGACAGACATCACTAGATGATTCTCAACCAGCCAAGCGACTAGACGGCCATCGTGATCGTTTAACCCGTGCAGCTTACAAAAGGCGAGGGCATCGCTTGAGCCTAGTTTACTGTGATCGCCACCGCGGCCTTTGGCGATATCGTGGAAGATAGCGCCTAATACCAGTAAGCCCTTTTTCGGCAGTTGGTTGATCAGAATCGAGCCTAAGGGAAATTCTTCCTTTTGTTCGGCTTGGGAAAAACGCTCGATATTGAGCAGTAATCTGTGGGTGTGTTCATCGACTGTATAGGCGTGGAACAGGTCGAACTGCATCTGGCCTTCAATATTTCGCCATGCGGGTAGATAGGCCGATAACACACCGTGTTTATGCATTAAAGACAAAGCAACAATGCCGCGAGGGTGGCGCAGAATTTCCATAAAGGCTTGGCGACAAAGCGGGTTTTCTTGTAAGGCTTGCGGCTGGGCGCGTCTTGCTCGGCGCAGCGAACGCAGCGTTGGTGCGTAAATGCCTTTGATGTTGGAGTTTTTAGCGACTAACAAAAACAGCCGGACAATTTCTTCGCCGCTATCGAAAAGATCATCGCTTAGCGCTTCGATAAAAGTGCCGCGGCGCTGGTAGTGTTTATCTATCGATTGAATTTCTAAAGCTTTTGTGTGCCCCAGTGTTGCCCGTTTAAACAGCTGCAGCAACATTTCGTTTAGCTCCATCACTCGGCGTACCGTGCGATAGTAACGTTTCATCATTTGCTCAACAGCAAGCTGGGTGGCGTCTTCATACCCCATAAGCTCGGCAACTTGGCGTTGTACATCAAAGAGTAAGCGATTTTCATCGCGACCGACCACCATATGCAGAGCAAAGCGTAACTTCCACAAAAAGTGCTGACATTCGAGCAGCTCTTCTAATTCACCGGGCTCTAAAAAGTCGTATTGGACTAATTCTTCGAGGCGAGCGGCGCCAAAGTGACGCATGGCTACCCAAGCAATGGTTTGAATATCCCTAAGACCACCGGGACAACTCTTGATATTGGGTTCTAAATCGAAGGCACTGGCTCTGGCATGGCGGGCATTTTGCTCATCCCGTTTTGCGATAAAAAAATCGCTTGAAGTCCAAAAGTCACTCTGACGAATCGCATCATAAAGTTGATCGAATAAAAATTCGGGCCCTTCGAGCAATCGTGCCTCTAACAGATTGGTGGCTATGGTGATGTCTTCACGGCCGAGGATAATCGTGTCGTTTAACGTACGGACACTGTGGCCGATTTCCAGATTGGCATCCCATAGAAAGGCAATAAACTGACTGAGTGCTGCTTCGGCGGCGGGTGACAAGATATCATTAAACAGGAACAGCAAGTCTACATCTGAGTGGGGATGCAGCTCCCCACGGCCATAGCCGCCCACGGCAATCAGGGCAATATCATATTCCCTTAGACCGTGCTGTTCCCAAGCTTGCTTGACAAGGGCATCGACAAATTGACAGCGCTGCGTGACGAGCTCTTCAATCGGGGTTTTAGCCTTAAAACTGGCCAAAAGAATCTGATTCTGTTCGATTAATGATTGTTTAGCGAGCAGAGCTATATTCATCGAGTCCCTTGTTTTTATTTTTGTGGTGGCCTATCGCTCGTGATTGATGATACGTGGGAAATCCTCATCCTCACGCAGGGTAAGTACTTCAACTCCTTTTTCAGTCACCAGTAAGGTATGTTCCCACTGGGCTGAATTTTTACCATCGGAGGTCGTTACCGTCCACTTATCATCGCGATCGAGTATGGTCGTGTGGCGACCGGCATTGATCATAGGTTCAATGGTGAAACACATGCCTGGGCGTAATACTGTGTTATCGCCGTTACGGTAATGCATAACCTGAGGTTCTTCATGGAAACCCGAGCCAATACCGTGGCCACAATAATCTTGCACGATGGAATATTTCTCAAGGCCTGTTTTACTTGCTTTGATGAATTTTTCGATAGTATTGCCAATTTCACCCAGTTTTAAACCTGGACGCACCTTACGAATAGCTAAATACAGGCTTTCTTGCGCGATGCGGCACAGACGTTTGTCCTTCGCACTCACTTCACCGATTAAAAACATCATCGAGGTATCGCCGTGATAACCGTCTTTAATCACTGTGATGTCGATATTGAGGATATCGCCTTCTTTCAATGGTGGGTTGTCGTTTGGAATGCCGTGGCAAATCACATGGTTTACAGAAGTACAAATGGATTTAGGAAAACCATGGTAGTTAAGCGGCGCCGAAATCGCACCTTGCTCTTCGGTATATTTGGCGCAGAGGTCATTGAGCTCATTGGTGGTCACGCCCGGTTTAACATGCGGCGCGATCATTTCTAATACCTGTGCGGCTAGTTTGCCCGCAGCACGCATTTTTTCAATTTCTTCAGCGGTCTTGATGACTATACTCATTGCGTTTTCTCTTGTGTCTTTAATGTCTGTTGGCCACGCAACCTAATGCAAAAATTTGTGCTTTAGGGCTATTTATGGTATAAAGCGCGCCGTTATGTTTAAGTCTTGATGAATTGTCCAAGCCAGCTTTTGCGCTGCTTTGATACTTGCAAGACTAAAGATGGCGGCCATTATACATGGCTATTTGTCTAAATACTAAATCACACACGTGTCGACACATTCTTCGGGGTGCCCTCAGTTGTTATATAAGGGGTCGAAGACATGGGATACGTGGAGGTCTAACCCCCTAAATTTTAAGGTAATAGAAATGACTACAGTTTCAATGCGCGATATGCTTCAGGCCGGTGTCCACTTCGGTCACCAAACCCGTTACTGGAACCCAAAAATGAAGCCATTCATTTTCGGTGCTCGCAACGGTGTTCACATCATCAACCTTGAGCATACTGTGCCAATGTTCAATGAAGCGCTAGCTTTCATCAGCAACGTAGCTTCAAAGAAAGGTAAAGTATTATTCGTTGGTACTAAACGTGCTGCTGGCGAAGCGATCAAAGAAGCTGCTCTGTCTTGTGACCAGTACTATGTTGATCACCGCTGGTTAGGCGGTATGCTGACTAACTGGAAAACCGTTCGTCAGTCAATCAAACGTCTGAAAGAACTGGAAAGCCAATCAGTAGACGGTACTTTCGACAAGCTGACCAAGAAAGAAGCGCTGATGCGTACTCGTGAGCTTGAAAAGCTGGAAAAATCTTTAGGTGGTATTAAAAACATGGGCGGCCTGCCAGACGTATTATTCGTCATTGGTGCTGACCATGAGCATATCGCTATTAAAGAAGCTAACAACCTGGGTATCCCTGTTGTTGCAGTTGTTGATACTAACTCTGCGCCAGATGGTGTTAACTACATCGTTCCTGGTAACGACGACGCTATGCGTGCTATCCGCCTGTACACTTCTTCTGTTGCTGCTGCTGCAAAAGCTGGCCGTGGTCAAGATTTGGCTGTTCAAGCTGAGCAAGACGGTTTCGTAGAAGCCGAATAATAATAAGGCGGGATGATTATCATCACCCTTATTAACCAAGATTTTTGATTGGTTAACAGGGGCCATTCGGCCCCTGTTTTATATCTGCAAATTAGTCGATTTTTTATAGAGGATTTAACAATGGCAATTACTGCTGCCCAAGTTAAAGAACTGCGCGACCGTACTGGCGCAGGCATGATGGATTGTAAAAACGCTCTGACAGAAGCTAACGGCGACATGGAGTTAGCAATTGACAACATGCGTAAGTCTGGCGCTGCTAAAGCGGCTAAAAAAGCGGGTAACATCGCTGCTGACGGTACAATTCTGATCAAGAATGGCGAAGGTTTCGCTGCGCTATTAGAAGTTAACTGTCAAACTGACTTCGTTGCTAAAGATTCAAACTTCTTAGCATTCGCGAACGCAGTATTAGATGCCGCTGCTGCATCTAAAGTGACTCTTGAAGATTTAAAAGCACAGTTTGAAGATGCACGCGTTGCATTGGTAACTAAAATCGGTGAAAACATCAACATTCGTCGTGTTGAGTACATCGATGGTGCAAACCTATCTTCATACCGTCATGGTGAGCGCATTGGCGTTGTTGTTGCTGGTGAAGCTGACGAAGAAACCTTAAAGCACATCGCAATGCACGTTGCTGCTTCTAAGCCTGAATACGTGAACCCAGAAGATGTTCCTGCAGAAATCGTTGCAAGAGAACAAGCTCTGCAAATCGAAATGTCAATGAACGAAGGCAAATCGGCAGAGATCGCTGAGAAGATGGTTCTAGGTCGTATGAAGAAGTTCACCGGTGAGATTTCTCTGACTGGTCAAGCTTACATCATGGAACCAAAGAAAACTGTTGGCGAAATTCTGAAAGAGAAAGGCGCTAAAGTCACTAACTTCATTCGTTTAGAAGTGGGTGAAGGTATTGAGAAGAAAGAAGAAGATTTCGCGGCTGAAGTTGCTGCTCAAATCGCTGCTTCTAAAAAGGCTTAATCGCCAACGCTAAATACCCCCAAGACCGCGGCAATAGCTGCGGTCTTGTTATGACCAGGATAAAAATTATGAGCACCAATCCAAAACCCGCATTTAGACGCATTCTTCTTAAATTAAGTGGCGAAGCACTGATGGGCGACGAAGGCTTCGGCATCGACCCCAAAGTATTAGATCGCATGGCTCAGGAAGTGAAAGAGCTGGTTGAGCTGGGTATTCAGGTGGGTGTGGTTATTGGTGGTGGTAATCTGTTTCGCGGTGAAGGCCTAGCAAAAGCAGGCATGAACCGTGTGGTGGGCGATCACATGGGTATGCTGGCAACGGTTATGAACGGCTTGGCAATGCGAGACGCCCTGCACCGTGCCTATGTTAATGCTCGTCTGATGTCAGCTATCCCGTTAAAGGGTGTGTGTGATGATTACAATTGGGCTGAAGCGATCAGCTTGCTAAAATCTGGCCGAGTGGTTATTTTTGCTGCCGGTACAGGTAATCCTTTCTGCACGACCGATTCTGCGGCCTGTTTACGCGGCATTGAAATCGAAGCTGAAGTCGTATTGAAAGGCACTAAAGTCGACGGTGTATACTCCGAAGATCCAATGAAGAACCCAGACGCCGTTAAGTATGATGAAGTGACTTATGCGGAAATTCTGGAAAAAGAATTAAAAGTAATGGACTTAGCCGCCTTTACTATGGCGCGTGATCACGACATGCCTATTTTAGTCTTCAACATGAATAAACCTGGCGCTCTACGCCGCGTTATCATGGGTGAAGAAGAAGGCACGCTGATCAGAGCGAAAAAAGTTATTTAATGACCAAGAAGGACATTTAACGTGATTGAGAACATTAAGAAAGATGCGCAAGAGCGTATGGGTAAATGCGTTGACGCGACTAAAAACCAAATGGCAAAAGTGCGTACCGGTCGTGCCCACCCAAGCCTGCTGGATTCCATTCAAGTCTCTTACTACGGCACTATGACGCCACTAAACCAAGTGGCTAACGTGGGCGTTGAAGATTCACGCACTCTGTCTGTGACTGTGTTTGACCGTAGTGCTATCCAAGCTGTTGAAAAGGCTATTATGAGCTCTGATTTAGGTCTGAACCCTATGTCAGCTGGCGCGACATTACGTATTCCATTACCCGCGCTGACCGAAGAACGTCGTAAAGACTTCATCAAAGTGGTGCGTAACGAAGCTGAAAACGGTCGTATTGCTATCCGTAACGTGCGTCGTGATGCGATTTCTGAAGTGAAAAAGCTTGAAAAAGCTAAAGCTTGTACTGAAGATGATGTGCGTCGCAGTGAAGAAGAAGTGCAAAAGTTCACCGATGCTCACATTAAAAAGGTCGATGAGATTTTAGCGGCCAAAGAAATTGAGTTGATGGAAGTCTAATCTCAGTTCGATAAGCTAGAGTTGATGCGCCGTGTAGGGGTATACTACACGGCGTTTGTCTATTTTAAAGGGCTGTATTAGATGTCATCCACAGTGGAACTTGATCCGCACCCTAGGACGAGTGAGAGTGATTTATACACTCAAACGACCTTGCCGGGACAATTACCCGAACTCGTGAAACAGTCGTTACCTAAGCATGTTGCTATTATCATGGATGGCAATGGGCGTTGGGCACAAACCCAAGGTAAACCACGAGTGATGGGACATAAGGCTGGTGTTAAGGCCGTTAGAAGAGCTGTAAGCACGGCAAGCCAATTAGGGATTGAATCGCTAACCTTATTCGCATTTTCTAGCGAGAATTGGCGTAGACCCGATAAAGAAGTCAGCTTGCTGATGGAGTTGTTTTTTACCGTATTACAGCGCGAAATTAAATTGCTGGATAAGAATCAGGTTAAGCTCAACATTATTGGTGATATCAGCCGCTTTTCGGCGCGATTACAGAAGCAAATTGCTGCTGCTCAAGAGAAGACATCTCGCAATACTGGCTTGATTCTAAATGTTGCGGCTAACTATGGTGGCCGTTGGGACATACTTCAAGCAGCACAAAAATTAGCGGAAAAGGTCGAAACTGGCGAAATGACCAGCAGTCAGTTCACCGAAGAAGCCTTAAGTGCACATTTGTGCATGCAAAATCAGAGTGAAGTTGATTTAATGATCCGCACGGGCGGGGACTGTCGCATCAGCAATTTTGTGCTGTGGCAGGCGGCCTATGCAGAATTGGTGTTTACCGACACCCTTTGGCCTGATTTCGATGAACAGGCTTTTCATGAAGCGATAGCCATTTTTGCAAGTCGCCAGCGCCGTTTTGGTCTGACTGGAAGTCAGATTGATGAGATGCGTGCATTGTAAAACCTCATGAGGGATTTTTTTTTGCTAAAACAACGAATAATAACAGCAACTTGGTTAGTTCCATTAGTTTTGGGGGCGATATTTTTGCTCCCTGCCAGCTACTTCGCCTGGGCCTTAGTTGCCGTCTTCCTTATTGCAGCAAAGGAATGGGGAAGAATTATCGATAATCAGTGTGATGTCACTCAGTGGAGCTTTACCTTCACAGTTGGTATCTTATTGGTGGCAATTAATCTGATCGTGCCAATTGATGCAGTTTGGTTAAGCCACCAATTACATCCTATCTATTTGGCCATTCTCTATATTGGCGCATTCTGGTGGTTAGCATCACTATTATTAGTGGTAACTTATCCTAAAAGCGCTAAGTTCTGGCAAAAGAATCCTATGTTTAAGTCCATGTTTGGACAGTTAACCTTAGTGCCTTGCTTTGTTGCTCTTATCGCACTCAAATCTATTAGCTCACAAACTTCACCCTATTACGGCCCAGTATTAGTACTGTTAGTGATGTTGATTGTGTGGGCCGCAGATTCTGGGGCTTACTTCGTCGGTAAAGCGATAGGTAAAACGAAACTGATGCCTGCAGTGAGCCCTGCTAAAACCTTGGAAGGCCTAGTTGGTGGTTTAGTGACGACTATGCTCGTGGTTGCAGGTGTTATGTATTATTCGCCAGAGCAAGAACTGGGTTTGGTTGTGGCAGTGACCTTATTTGTTGCTTTAGTGTCAGCGCTGGGCGATTTATCTGAGAGTATGTTTAAGCGTGCGGCCTGTATTAAAGATTCTGGCACTATTTTGCCCGGTCACGGCGGCGTGCTCGACCGCATCGACAGCCTGACTGCAGCCTTGCCGGTGTTTACCCTGATCTACATTGCATTCTGGATGTAACGCTATGCAAAATATGGTGATTTTGGGTGCTACCGGTTCAATTGGTGCTAGTACCTTAAGCGTGATTTCGGCTAATCCATTGGCTTATAGCATCTATGGATTGGTGGCCAATGCGAGCGTTGATAAGATGCTGGCTTTGTGTGTAGCCCATAAACCGAAAGTCGCGCATATGGTGGATGAAGAGGCTGCGAAACAGTTACGCGCCGTTTTACCCGCTGCGCTCAATATCCAAGTCACTACTGGCATGAACGATTTACTCGGTTTAGTGACGGCTGCCGAAGTGGATACTGTAATGGCAGCGATTGTCGGGGCGGCAGGGCTAGTACCAACCCTTGAAGCCGTGAAGGCGGGAAAGCGAGTATTACTGGCCAATAAAGAAGCTTTAGTCATGTCGGGTGAGTTGTTTATTGAGGCGACTAAGCGCTCTGGTGCTGTGCTCTTGCCCGTGGACAGTGAGCATAATGCTATCTTTCAATGTTTACCCCTAGAAGTGCAGGCTAACCTCGGCCGTTGCGATTTAGCTGCGTCGGGTATATCCCATATTTTGTTAACCGGTTCTGGCGGACCTTTCCTGCGGTCGGATCTTGCGACACTTGCGGCCATGACGCCTGCCCAAGCCTGTAAACACCCTAATTGGTCCATGGGACCTAAAATCTCTGTCGACTCCGCCACTATGATGAATAAGGGCTTAGAGTTCATTGAGGCGCGGTGGTTGTTTAACACTCAGGCTGAGCAACTTAAAGTGGTTATTCATCCGCAAAGCGTGATCCACTCTATGGTGCAGTACCGTGATGGTTCGGTTATCGCCCAAATGGGTAACCCTGATATGCGCACACCGATTGCCCATTGCATGGCTTATCCGCAAAGAATTCATTCGGGCGTTGAACCTTTAGATTTTTTCAAAGTCGGACAGTTAAGCTTTTATGAACCTGATTTTGAACGTTTCCCCTGTTTGGCTTTGGCTATGGAGGCGTGTGCCCAAGGTCAAGAGGCAACAACCGTATTAAATGCTGCCAATGAGGTCGCTGTTGAAGCATTCTTGCAGGGGAAAATTGGTTTTACGCAAATTGCAAAAGTGAATGAGGCTTGTTTAGTCACTGTGCCTAAACGTCCTATGGGCAGCATAGAAGATATTTTAGCCTTAGATGCGCAAACCCGCGTCTATGCGCGTGAGACATTAGCAAGCATCGCTTAGCAATAGCTGAGTGATTAAATTTATAACGTAAGGAGTGGGATGTTAGATTTTTTATGGAACTTAGGTTCTTTCATCGTTGCACTGGGTCTGTTAATTACTGCCCACGAATACGGCCATTTCTATATCGCGCGACGTTGTGGCGTGAAAGTCGAACGTTTCTCCATTGGTTTTGGTAAGGCTATTTGGCGCCGTGTTGGTAAAGACGGCACTGAATATGTGTTAGCCATGATCCCCCTTGGCGGCTATGTCAAAATGCTCGATGAGCGTGTTGAAGATGTTCCCGATGAATTAAAAGATCAAGCGTTCAATCGTAAAACCGTATGGCAACGTATTGCGATTGTGGCCGCAGGTCCAATTGCTAACTTTATTTTTGCCATCGTTGCCCTGTATTTTATGTATCTGATTGGTGTGCCATCACTTAAGCCTGTGATCACCTCGACGACACCCGGGACTGCTGCTGCGCAAATTCAAATCACAGAGCCAATGCAAATAACGGCCATTTCCGGTCAGGCTGTGCGTAACTGGGAAGAAGTGAATTTAGCTTTAGTCGGCCACATAGGTGATGAAAGTCTGAGTGTATCGCTAACGCCATTGAATGGTTTGCAAGGTTTAGACTCTAGTGCGCGGTCTTATACCTTAGATACGCGTAATTGGCGTTTTGATCCTGAAAAAGAATCCCCGATTACGGCATTAGGGTTAGGGATTTATCGTCCCGAAATCGTCCCCACCATTGCTGCGATTAGTCCTGACAGTGCCGCTGCGAATAGTGAGCTAAAAGTCGGTGACACCTTAGTCGCAATAAATGGTAAAAATTATACCGATTGGCAGGCTTTTGTTGACATTATTCAACATTCTGCCAATGTGCCTGTGAGTTTAACTGTGCGTCGCAATGGCGAACAGTTTAATGTGGCAGTGACACCCTTAAGCAGTAAAAATGCCGATGGCCAAGAGATAGGTATGCTCGGGGTGAGCCCAACCCAAGCACAATGGCCAGACAATATGCGTTTACAACTTGAATATGGACCAATCGATTCTTTCGGTATAGCAGCAGATAAAACATGGCAACTTGTTGCTGTGAGCTTTAAGATGATTGGCAAATTATTTACCGGCGATGTGTCGGTGAAAAACCTGAGTGGACCCATTTCGATCGCACAGGGTGCGGGCAGTAGTGCAAACTATGGCTTGGTCTATTTTCTCGGGTTCCTCGCGCTCATCAGCGTCAATTTAGGCATCATTAACTTGCTGCCTTTACCTGTGCTCGATGGGGGACACCTGCTGTATTACTTTATTGAAGTAATAACTGGTAAACCTGTACCTGAAAAGGTGCAGGAAATAGGATTCAGATTTGGGGCAGCAATACCGCTGATGTTGATGAGCGTTGCGCTTTTCAATGATTTTGCCCGACTCTGAGCAAGGACAGACTAATAATTAGAAGTGCTCTATGAGATTGAATAAACTTTTTGCCTCGATGTTATTCGTCGGTGCGTCGTTTTCAGGGACTGTGTTGGCAGATACTTTCCAACCGTTTGAAGTGACCGACATCCAAGTTGAAGGTTTGCAACGAGTTGCACTCGGTGCTGCCTTGTTAAGCTTACCAGTAAAAGTAGGTGACACTGTTGACCAGTTAAGAATCCAGCAAGCGATTAAAAGCTTGTATGTATCGACTAACTTTGAAAATGTCTCCGTGAGCCGAGATGGCGGCGTGTTGGTGGTGAAAGTCACTGAACGTCCAACTATTAGTGCCGTGACATTCGATGGCAACAAAGACATTAAAGACGAACAGTTACAGGAAAGTCTGGACGGTTCTGGCGTTAAAGTCGGTGAGTCGCTCGATCGCACTATGTTGACCGGTATTGAAAAGGGTCTGCAGGATTTCTACTACGGCGTGGGTAAATACGGCGCGAAAGTGGAAGCCCAAGTGATTAACTTACCCCGTAATCGGGTTGAACTGAAATTTAAGTTTACCGAAGGTTTAGCGGCCGAAATCCGTCAAATTAACGTGGTCGGTAATCATGAGTTCACCGATGCTGAGTTGATTGGCATGCTGGAACTTAAAGATTATGTGGCTTGGTGGGATCTGTTCGGCGAACGCCGTTATCAGAAGCAAAAGCTGCAGGCCGATCTCGAGACCATCAAAACCTATTATCACAATAAAGGTTATATCCGCTTCGAAGTCACCTCGACTCAAGTGGCCATGACGCCTGACCGTAAAGGTTTATATATCACCATCAACGTAGATGAAGGTGAGAAATATAAAGTTAAAGAAGTAAACCTGACGGGTGATTTGATGGGCCGTGAAGAGTTGATGAAATCAATTCTGCCAATCAAAGCGGGTGATATGTACAACGGCGGTGATGTGACTTTCACCGAAGAAATGTACAGCAAGTATTTAGGCCGCTTCGGTTATGCTTACCCTGAAGTGAAAACCTACCCTGAAATTGATGATAAGACTAAAGAAGTCACCTTAAACATCAATGTTAAACCGGGTAAACGTGTTTACGTACGGGCGATTAACTTCACTGGTAACACAGTGACTAAAGATGAAGTGATGCGCCGTGAGCTGCGTCAGATGGAAGGCGCTTGGTTAAACTCAGCGCAAGTTGAGCAATCTAAAGCGCGTCTTAACCGTTTGGGCTTCTTCGAAACCGTTGACACTGAAACCATTCAAGTGCCGGGTACCGATGACTTAGTTGATGTTGCGGTTAAAGTGAAAGAGCAGCCATCGGGCTCATTTAACGCGGGTGTCGGTTATGGTACTGAATCAGGCCTGAGCTTGCAGTTTGGTGTACAGCAAAACAACTTCTTAGGCACAGGTAATCAAGCTGGTATTAGCTTGAGCACCAACAAGTACTCTAAAAACGTTAACTTATCCTATACCGATCCGTACTGGACAAAAGACGGTGTGAGTTTAGGCGGGAGCGTTTATTGGAGTGAGTTTGACGCCAATGAAGCTAACTTAGAACGCTATAAAAACAGTTCTTATGGTGTGGCGCTTAACTCGGGTTTCCCGATTAACGAATACAACCGTATCAATGGTGGTATTGGCTATCGTCACAACACGATTTCTGAGATCTCAGCTTATGAGCAGGCGCTGCGTTTCTATAACATCTATCGTGATGACGATCCAAACGCGGACTTAAGTTTCGATAACTTTGAACTCAGCCTGGGCTGGTATCGTAGCACCTTGAACCGTGGCACTTTCCCAACAGACGGCTCTTCTCAGCGTCTGAACGGCAAAATGACTTCACCAGGGTCTGATTTACAGTATTTTAAGACAGACTTTGACACTAACTACTATTTCCCTGTTAACCGCAGTCAGAGCGTTGTGCTCTTGGCCCGTGGTCGATTAGGTTATGGTAACGGTTATGGTCAATTTAATGATAATGACCAAATTTTGCCTTTCTGGGAAAACTATTACTCAGGTGGTAGTAGCTCGCTACGTGGCTTTAAGTCGAACTCTGTAGGTCCACGTTCATTCTATCTCTATCGAGGTAGTGAGCCGTGTGCACCGGATCCATCGGGCGATGGCTGTAGCTTGCCTGGCGATCCTAATAGTATCCAAGTCAGTTCTGGCCGCTCTATCGGTGGTAATGCCCTTGCAACGGCAAGTATGGAGTTGATTGTACCAACCCCATTCCTGGATGAGGCTTACACTAACTCAGTTCGTACTAGTTTCTTCGTCGATGCGGGTAACGTCTGGGATACTGAGTTTGATTACGAGTCATATCAAACACTTCCGGCGGACGAGTTTGCTAAGTTACAAGACTATAGTGATCCAGCTCGCCTGCGCGCCTCTTGGGGCTTGAGTGTTCAATGGTTATCACCTATGGGACCTATGGTGTTCAGCTTGGCGTGGCCGCTTAAAGAATATGAAGGTGACCAAACGGAGATCTTCTCTTTCAATATTGGCAAAACTTTTTAAAAGGCATACACTCGGCAAGTTTTGCTGACAATAACAAGGTAACAAGGAGTTTATTTTGAACAAGATGGTAAATTGCGCGCTGATGACGTTAGTTTTGTTAGGCGCGCCGTTAGTGGCACATGCTGAGAAAATTGCCGTAGTGGATATGGGCGCTGTGTTTGAACAGCTCCCACAACGTGAACAGATCTCTCAATCTCTGAAGAAAGAGTTTGGTGATCGCGTAGCTGATGTCCAAAAAATGCAAGAAGAAATGCGTTCTCTGATGGAGAAGCAGCAACGTGATGGTGCGTTAATGAACGATGCACAAAAAACTGAGCTGGTTCGTAAAATGGAATCGCTAAAATCTGAATATCAGTTAAAAGGCAAAGCATTGGATGAAGACCTACGTCGTCGCCAAGGTGAAGAGCAAAATAAACTGTTAGTTAAAGTGCAAAAAGCCATCAACACTATCGCTGAAAAAGACCAATATGATTTGGTATTACAACGTGGTGCTGTCATTTATGTTAAGCCTAACGCTGACATCAGTGGCAAAGTGGTTGAAGCCTTAAGCAAAGGCAAGTAATAGATGAATAGTGTGACTTTAAAAGAGCTATGCCTGTTATTAGACGGTGATATCCAAGGCGACGAAACGCTAATTATTAATAGTGTGGCGACCTTAGAAAATGCCAAGGCGGGTCAGATCTCTTTTTTAGCCAACAGTAAATACCGCTCTCAGCTTGAGGCAACTCAAGCGAGTGCGGTGTTATTGTCAGCTAAAGATGCGCAGGATTATCAAGGTACTGCGTTAATTGTAAAAGATCCATATGTCGGTTTTGCTCGTGTTGCTCAGTATTTGGACACTACACCCAAAGCGGCGGTGGGTATCCATCCTTCGGCACAAATTGATCCTTCAGCCCATTTAGGGGAAGGTGTCGCTATTGGCGCGAATGCTGTGATTGGTGCGAACGTCATTTTAGGTGAAAATGTGCAGATTGGTGCCGGTGTTGTGCTGGGACAAGATGTGGTTATTGGCTCAAAAACACGTTTGTGGGCTAATGTCACCGTCTATCATGATGTGCATTTAGGACAGGATTGTATTATCCATTCGGGTGCCGTATTAGGCTCCGATGGTTTTGGTTATGCTAACGAGCGTGGTCAGTGGATAAAAATTCCGCAGACAGGTGGCGTGCGTATTGGCGATCGGGTTGAGATTGGTGCGAATTCAACGGTAGATCGTGGGGCATTAGGCCATACAGAGATCCACGACGGTGTGATTATTGATAACCAAGTACAAATTGCCCATAACGATATAATCGGCGAAAATACTGCTATTGCAGGCAGCACTACTGTTGCAGGCAGTGTCACTATTGGTAAATATTGTATTATTGGCGGTAGCTGTGCCATCGCAGGTCATTTGAGCATAGCCGATGGTGTGCATGTGTCTGGTGCTACCAATATCACCACTAATATGCGTGAGCCTGGTTTATACTCTTCCGCCACCGTGGCAATGGATAATAAACTTTGGCGTAAAAATACAGTTCGTTTCCGTCAGTTAGATGAACTGTTCCAGCGTGTTAAAACGTTGGAAAAAAATTTAAAAACACCAGATTAATTGCCCCAAGGCAATTTGAGGAACTCGGTTCGTGTCTAATCAAATGAACACTATGGATATTAAAGAAATACTTAAATATCTACCCCATAGATATCCATTCCTATTGATCGATCGTGTGCTTGATTACACTCCTGGTGTTAGTCTGCAGGCGATCAAAAACGTTTCAATAAATGAGCCATTTTTTCAGGGACATTTCCCGATACAACCTGTGATGCCAGGTGTGCTTATTTTAGAAGCGATGGCACAGGCAACTGGCCTGTTAGCCTTTAAAACGATGAGTAGTGATGTACCTCCACCAGGTGTGTTGTATTACTTTGCTGGTATCGATAATGCGCGTTTTAGACGTGTGGTTGAGCCAGGAGATCAAATTCATTTTGATGTCAAAATGATTAAAGAGCGCCGCGGGATTGGCGTTTTCTACGGTGAGGCCAAAGTGGATGGTGAAGTGGTTTGTTCCGCTGAAATCATGTGTGCCCGCAGAGAGATTAGTCAGTGATAGATACATTAGCGTTTGTGCATCCCGATGCAAAAATTGGCAATAACGTCACTATTGGCCCTTGGACCTATATCGGTGCGGGCGTCGAAATTGGTGATGATTGTTGGTTGAGTTCCCATGTGGTGGTCAAAGGTCCAACGATTATCGGCAAAGGGAATCGTATTTTTCAATTCGCCTCCGTTGGTGAAGAATGCCAAGACAAAAAGTACGCTGGCGAGCCGACACGACTGATCATTGGCGACAATAACGTCATCCGTGAAAACGTGACCATTCACCGCGGTACAGTTCAAGATAACAGTGAAACCCGTATTGGTTCGAATAACTTGTTTATGAACTATGTGCATATCGCCCATGACTGTGTGGTCGGCGATAATGTCATCATGGCGAATAACGCATCTATTGCAGGTCACGTGCATGTCGGTGACTGGGCGATTTTAGGCGGTATGACAGGTGTGCATCAGTTTGTGCATATTGGTGCCCATGCATTTACTGCTGGTTGTTCTTTAGTACTGCAGGATGTGCCTCCCTTTGTGATGGCAGCGGGTCAACCGACAGTGCCTCGCGGCTTAAACAGCGAGGGTATGAAGCGTCGCGGTTTTTCTAAAGAAAGCCAGTTAGCCGTGCGTCGTGCTTATAAGACCTTATACCGTAGCAGCTTAACGGTAGAAGAAGCGATTGAAGCATTAGCTGAAGATGCGCAGAACGATGAGCAAGTCAAATTACTGCTTGAGTTTGTAAAGTCATCGAGTCGCGGCATTATTCGCTAACTTGATGACCACATGACAACAAAAGGGCATTTATATGCCCTTTTGTATTATTGGTTTAAGCCTTTTTTGTGGTAGACGTAGTCGTTAAAAATGCGTTTATTCATCAATGCATTCGACCATAAATGAGCTTAGTCATTAATTGAATCATTAACTTAACATAAGTGTAGGCTTGGAACGATGCATTTTAGGTGCGGTTTACCTCTTCATCCAATGCCATTAATTCATGAGACGTGATTGGTTTATGAGCAATAAAACTCCATTAGTGTTTGCCATGGTTGCCGGAGAACTCTCAGGCGATATTTTAGGTGCAGGTTTAATGGCTGCGCTGCAAAAGACCCATCCCGATGCGCGCTTTGTCGGTATCGGTGGACCCCGCATGGAAGCCCTAGGCTTCAAATCCCTGTTTGCGATGGAAGAACTCGCAGTGATGGGAATCGTTGAAGTGTTATCCCGTCTACCTCGCTTATTAAAAGTGCGGTCATCCTTGATTAAAGAGATCACCGCGCTTAAGCCCGATTGTTTTATTGGTATAGATGCACCGGATTTTAATATAGGCCTCGAGCTTAAACTTAAAGCGTGCGGTATTAAAACCGTCCATTATGTGAGCCCATCCGTGTGGGCATGGCGCCCAAAACGTATATTCAAAATCGCGAAGGCGACCCATATGGTGTTGTCGCTATTGCCATTTGAGAAAGCTTTTTATGACAAGCATCAAGTACCTTGTACCTTTGTGGGTCATACCTTAGCGGATGATATTCCGTTGCGAAGCGATAAAGCGGCGGCGCGCCAGTTACTTGAACTCGATGCCGATGCAGAATATTTAGCGATTCTACCGGGATCCCGTGGTGGCGAGTTAAAGCAATTGGCCGAGCCTTTCGTAAAGGCGGCTTTACTGATTAAACAGAACTTCCCTGATATACGTTTTGTGACGCCGCTGGTCAATCAAAAACGCCGTGAGCAATTTGAGCAAGCGCTGAAGGATTTTGCACCGGATCTCGAAATTCATATGGTCGAAGGTCAGTCGCGCGAAGTCATGGCGGCTGCCGATGGCATTTTATTAGCATCTGGCACCGCGACGTTAGAAGCCATGTTGGTCAAGCGTCCAATGGTGGTGGCTTATCGTGTTAGCCCTATGACCTATTGGATTGCTAAGCGCATGATGCAAGTCGAGCGTTTTTCTTTACCGAATCTACTGGCTGGAAAAGATCTCGTCCCTGAGCTCATTCAAGAAGATTGCACCCCAGAGAAAATAGCTGCGGCGGTCACAGTCGAGTTAAATCGAGATTTTACGCCGCTCAAAGCTGAGTTTGATGCCCTGCACCAAGTGTTACGCCGTGATGCGAGCTTAAAAGCCGCTGAAGCGGTAATGGCACTGGTTGAGTCTAAACCAAGTCATGCTAAAACGCAGGAGGCTAACTAGTGGCAACTTTTAAAAGTTTAACTGACGCCGATTTGCTGACCTTTTCGACGGGTTTAATTGCTGGTGTGGATGAAGTCGGCCGTGGGCCTTTAGTTGGTGATGTGGTGACTGCGGCTGTGATTTTAGATCCAAACAAGCCCATCAGTGGTCTGAATGATTCCAAGAAACTCAGTGAGAAGCGTCGCGAAGCTTTGTTTGATGAGATTTGTGAAAAAGCCCTGTGTTATCACGTGGGCCGCGCAAGTCCTGCTGAAATCGATACGCTTAATATCTTGCATGCCACTATGTTGGCAATGCAGCGCGCGGTTGCTGGGCTTAAGATTGCGCCTGCGTTGGTGTTAGTCGATGGCAATCGCAGTCCGGCATTTGTTGCCCATAATGGCGTCTTACTTACCAGTCACTGCATCATTAAAGGTGATGGTTTAATTGCCAGTATTAGTGCCGCATCGATTATCGCCAAAGTGACGCGGGATCGTGAGATGGATGTGCTCGATGCTGCTTATCCGCAATATGGTTTTGCTAAGCATAAGGGCTATCCGACTAAGGCACATTTTGAGGCCATCGCCGAACATGGGGTATTTGACCAATATCGTAAAAGTTTCAAACCCGTCAAGGCATTACTGGGACTGTAAGCTGTGCTCCCAAGCTACCTGAAGATACGAGTTTCAGGTTGTTTGGGTATAAGTTCCCGTTATCCAGCAAAGTCACTGGCTCTGGCTGCGTGACTTTGTTAGTCTGCTTTCTAGTTATTGTTAACCTGCTATTCAAAGATAATCCTAATTATGTCCGATCCTCGTTTTGTGCATCTTCGTGTCCACAGTGACTTCTCTATGACCGATGGCGTGGCCAAGGTCAAGCCTATTTTGGCGCAGGTGGAAGCGCAGGGAATGGCCGCGGTCGCCTTGACTGACCAAAATAACTTTTGTGGTTTGGTGAAGTTTTACAGTGGTTGCCATGGTGCGGGGATCAAGCCGATTATTGGTGCCGATTTTTGGATGCAAGTGCCCGGATTTGAAGGCGAATTGTGCGCCTTAACCATTATTGCGATGAACAATGTCGGTTATCAGAATCTGACCCAAATTATCAGTCAAGCCTATTTGCGTGGCCAAGTGGCCGGCCGTGTAGTGATAGACCAAGAGTGGTTACTCACTTATAACGAAGGCATTTTGCTGTTATCGGGCGCCAAAGAAGGCGATCTGGGTAAGGCACTGCTCAAGGGCAATGGCACACAAGTCGAATCTTTATGCGACTTTTATCAGACCCATTTCACTGACCGTTATTTCCTCGAACTTATCCGCACAGGTCGCCCCGATGAAGAGCGTTATCTGCATATGGCGGTGGCCTTAGCGCAGGAGAAGGGCATCCCTGTGGTGGCCACTAATCAGGTGGTGTTTCTTAAACCCGAAGATTTTGATGCCCACGAAATTCGGGTGGCAATTCACGATGGCTTTACCCTTGCCGATCCTCGCCGACCTAAAAAATACAGTGAACAGCAGTATTTGCGTAGCGAAGAGGAAATGTGTGAACTATTCGCCGACATTCCTGCGGCGTTGTCGAACAGTGTCGAAATCGCTAAACGCTGTAATGTAACGATCCGTTTATACGAATATTTCCTGCCCAACTTCCCGACGGGCGATATGTCCATCGAAGACTTTCTGGTCGACTGTTCGAAGAAGGGTCTTGAAGAACGGCTCGAGTTTTTGTTCCCTGATCCTGAGGTGCGCGCCGAGAAACGCGGCGAATACGATGAGCGACTCGACATTGAACTTAAAGTGATCAACCAGATGGGGTTCCCCGGTTACTTCTTGATCGTAATGGAGTTCATCCAATGGGGTAAAGATAACGGTATTCCAGTAGGGCCTGGTCGTGGCTCGGGCGCGGGTTCACTCGTGGCCTATGCGCTTAAGATTACCGACTTAGACCCATTAGAATTTGACTTACTGTTCGAGCGATTCCTCAACCCAGAGCGGGTTTCTATGCCCGACTTTGACGTCGACTTTTGCATGGATAGACGTGATGAAGTGATCGACCATGTGGCCGAATTGTACGGCCGCGAAGCGGTATCGCAAATCATCACCTTCGGAACTATGGCAGCAAAAGCGGTTATTCGCGACGTTGGCCGCGTGCTGGGTCATCCCTATGGCTTCGTTGACCGAATTTCTAAACTCATTCCACCAGAACCTGGGATGACGCTGGCGAAGGCTTTTGAGGTCGAGCCAGCCCTGCAAGAATCCTATGATGCCGATGAAGACGTAAAAGATCTGATCGACATGTGTCGCAAGCTCGAAGGTGTGACGCGTAACGCGGGTAAACACGCGGGTGGTGTGGTGATTGCACCAACTAAAATTACCGATTTTGCGCCGCTCTATTGCGACGCTGAAGGTAAAAATCCAGTAACACAATTCGATAAAAACGACGTCGAAACCGCAGGTTTAGTTAAATTCGACTTTTTGGGTTTACGTACTTTGACAATCATCGACTGGGCACTGGAGATGGTGAACAAGGTCGAGGTCAAAAACGGTCGCCCACCTGTGCGTATCGAAGCGATTCCGTTAACGGATGCGGCATCTTTCCGCTTGTTGCAAAAATATGAAACCACAGCGGTATTCCAGTTGGAATCCCGCGGTATGAAGGATTTGATTAAACGTCTGCAACCCGACTGTTTCGAAGACATGATCGCACTGGTGGCATTGTTCCGCCCTGGGCCTTTGCAATCGGGCATGGTAGATAACTTCATCGAGCGTAAGCATGGGCGCGAGGAAGTATCGTATCCCGATTCTCAGTACCAGCATGAATCCTTAAAAGAACTGTTATCACCGACCTACGGCATTATTCTGTATCAAGAGCAAGTGATGCAGATTGCACAGGTGTTATCGGGTTACACCCTTGGCGGCGCCGACATGTTGCGCCGTGCTATGGGTAAGAAAAAGCCCGAAGAGATGGCCAAGCAGCGCAGTATCTTTAAAGAGGGCGCAATCAATAACGGTGTCGACGGCGACTTGTCGATGAAGATCTTCGACTTAGTGGAAAAGTTCGCCGGCTACGGTTTTAACAAATCTCACTCAGCCGCCTATGCGCTTGTGTCTTATCAGACATTATGGCTAAAAACCCATTATCCTTCGCAGTTTATGGCGGCGGTAATGTCGGCCGATATGGACAACACAGATAAAATTGTGACTTTGGTCGATGAATGTGAGCGTATGGGGCTACCGCTCATTCCTCCGGATGTGAACAAAGGCTTGTTCAAATTTACCGTCGATGATGATTTGCGCATCGTTTATGGCATTGGCGCCATTAAAGGCGTGGGTGAAGGTCCAGTTGAATCGATTTTAGAGGCGCGTAAAGATGGCCCCTTCGTGGATCTATTCGATTTCTGTGCCCGTATTGATTTGAAAAAGCTCAATAAGCGCGTGATTGAAAAGCTGATCTGCGCGGGCGCACTCGATACTCTAGGGCCGCATCGTGCGTCTATGATGGCAACCTTGCCAGAAGCGATTCGCGCCGCCGATCAACATGCCAAAGCCGAGGCGATTGGCCAACACGATATGTTTGGTTTGCTCAACAGTGAACCCGAAGACAGTAAGCAGCAGTTTGTCGAATGTACCCCATGGCCAGATAAAATTTGGCTCGAAGGCGAGCGCGAAACCTTAGGCTTGTATTTGACTGGTCATCCGATCAATCAATATTTAAAAGAGCTTAAGCATTACACGTCCGGTCGCTTGAAAGATGTGCATCCCACCGAACGCGGTAAAACTGCTAAGGCTGCGGGGTTAGTGGTGGCAACGCGAGTGATGCTGACCAAGCGCGGCTCGAAAATGGGCCTGTTGACACTCGATGATAAGAGCGCACGTCTTGAAATCATGTTGTTTACCGAAGCCTTTGAAAAATTTAATCATCTGCTGGAGAAAGACCGCATCCTCATTTGTGAAGGTGAGGTGAGTTACGATGATTTTGCCGGCGGCAACCGTATGACGGCGCGTAACATCATAGATATCAGTGAGGCGCGCAGCCACTTTGCCAAAGCGCTGGAAATTGATATGGATGGCAGCGAGTTAACGCCATCGGCGTTAGACACTTTCGAGCAAGCCCTAAGCCCGTGGCGTAACGGCGCTGTGCCTGTGGTGATCAATTACACTCAGGCTCAAGCCAAAGGCCAGTTTAGACTCGCCGATGTTTGGCGAGTGAATCCGACCGACGACTTGATGCTCTCGCTCGAATCGCTCCTCGGGCCAAACAAGGTGAGAATTTTATTCTAATGTTGGCGAATGTCTTAGGTGTAAACAGATGAAGTTAACTTATGTTGGCTAAGCTTGACGAAGCATTGACAGCTGGCGATCTCAGCGCGCATATCTGTGATTTTTTGGCTGCGCAATCCTTAGCGCCTGACAGCAAGTTAGTGCTGGCTTACAGTGGCGGAGTTGATTCCGAAGTCTTGGCCTTTGGTTTAAGCCAGTTTGCACGGCAACATCCGGAGTTTAATTATCAGCTAGTGTATGTACACCATGGCCTAAGCGATAACGCTGAGGCTTGGGCACGGCATTGCCTTGAGCGGGGCCTGTATTACGATCTGCCCGTGACGGTTGAGCGAGTCACGGTTAATCGTGGGCCAAGATTGAGCCTTGAAGCCGAAGCGCGCAAAGCGCGTTATCTGGCGATTGAGCGGCATTTAAGTGCCAATGATGTGTTGCTGACGGCTCACCATGAAGACGATCAGCTTGAGACTATTTTACTGGCGCTGAAACGTGGTCAGGGGCCGAAAGGGCTGGCGGCCATGGGACAAGTTCAAGCATTAGCACAAGGCAAACAACTGCGGCCGTTATTGGATATCAGCCGTGAGCAAATTGAAGCCTACGCGAAACATCAAGGCTTAGTGCATATCGAAGATGAAAGTAATCAAGACGATAAGTACGATCGAAATTTTTTACGTTTAGAAATCATTCCCCGCTTAAAAGCGCGTTGGCCGAGTATTGCGACAACTGCGAGTCGCAGTGCGGCATTGTGCGCCGAACAACAGGCGACGCTGGATTTACAGGTGAGTGAACGTTTACCTTTATGGTTAACCCAAGCGCCTTACCATACTCAAAGTGTATTCAAGCTTGATGGTTTTGCCGAACAGTCAGCCGACTGGCAAGCGTTACTCTTACGTGGCTTTATTGAATCCCAAGGTTTTGCTTTGCCCTCAAAGGTGCAGCTTAAGCAAATCATCACTCAGCTTCTTAACGCGAAAGACGATGCTAAAGTGCATATTCGAGTGGGTGAGTGTGAAATCCGTCGCTTTGCTAATCAAGTCTATTTATTCAAGTATCAAACTCACAAACGTCACACTCAGCCTGTGAGTTGGACCTTGCCACAGCATGACTTTATTTCTTTATTACAGGGAGATAGTACCGAATTAGTCGTGTCGCCTGCGGGCTTAGCGAATGGTGAGCAGATTAGGCTGATAGTGACAGAACAAGGTCCCAGAGTCCGTTTACCTTGGCCTGATGAAGTGGTCAGTGTGCGTTATCAACTTGCGGGACAATTTCGCTGCCACCCGCATTCTCGGGGTAAGGGGCGAGAATTAAAGAAACTGTGGCAAGAGTTTGCCATTCCGCCTTGGGTACGCGAAAAGGTGGGGTTTGTGTTTTATGGCGAGCAACTGGTGATGGCAATTGGACTGTGGGTTGAAAAGGGCTTTATTGTTGAGTCGAATGGACTTGGTTTACAGGTGTTTGTTGAGGAAGCAAAGGAATTCTAGTCGAGAGTTAATCTTGGAATATTGGTGTGTTCTAGGAAAGCGAGAGGAGAGTGGAACGCAGCGCGTCAGTTTGATTTAGACCTTTATGGGGTACGCGCTGCGAGTGAGTTATCGCATTTCATTTGGCATCCCTGCGCGTGTTAAACTAATTGATTTTGGCTGAGTTTATAGCAGTTACGTCCGGCGGCTTTGGCTTGATAAAGCGCCTTATCGGCAAGTTCATAAAGTTGTTCGGCTTCAATGGTATCGTGTGATTCTGCCGCCCCTAAACTACAGCTCACCCCAAATTGATTGAAACTACTGTGCTGATTGATTACCGAGACAATCCGTTCACATAACAAGCCAGCCGCATGAATATTGCCTTGGACAATAATGACGAATTCATCACCGCCGATACGGAATGCTTGATCCGTATTACGTATGGTCGCACGTATGATGTCGCCAAATTCCTTCAGAATATAATCACCGCATTTATGGCCGAATTTATCATTTAGCTGTTTAAAGTTATCTAAATCGAGCACTATGAGTGCGACAGAACCTTGTTTTCTATGGGCTCTGGCGGTCGCATTGCTGATACTTTGACTGTAGTAATGGCGATTGCCTAAGCCAGTGAGCGAGTCAAACATAGCTTGCATCGACATTTCTTGATATTGCAACGCATTTAATAAAGGTTGCAATAACAGCGGTTCAATATCCTGTAAGTTTGAGGTTTGTGATGGCGTAAATGGCGTCACCAGTTGGTACTGAATCGTTAATGGCATTCCTGCACACATGAGCTGTCGTTTGACGCTGATACCATAACGTTTGCCCCAGCTGAATTTGTGCTCGCCATAGGTTAAGCGCACGCCTTGGATCGGCAAGTGTTGTCCCAGCACTTTGCCATAGCAGGCAAAGACTGTCCTAGGATCTAAACTGGCGTGCAGTTGTTGGATCACTTGTATTAAGTCCAATGGATTATCATTGGGACTATAATGTTCTGTTTGATAGCGATATTCGTCGGGATACAGCTCGGTCGCTAGGCCAAAGTCCATAATCATCACTCCAGCAAATGTTAGTGCGATACATCTCTAACCTAGTCTAAGCAAATACCGTGCCGCAATATTTGTTAATAAAATTTGTCTTTGTTAGTCATTCAGTTAAGCTTAAAACTGAGAGTTAGATTTTTTGACACGTCAGCATTTTGACAGGAGTCATAGCCCCAATGGAACATAGCTTTTTAATCCAAGTATTACTTATGCTCGTGATTGCCATTGTGGCCATTGCTGTGCTGCGCCGTTTGGGCCTACCCGCAATTCTGGCTTATTTACTCACAGGGGTAGTGAGTGGCCCAAGTGGTTTTCACTGGTTTACCCAGCATCAAATGCAATCTGTTGCCGAGCTTGGCGTTGTGCTGCTGATGTTTACCTTAGGCTTAGAGTTCTCTGTGCCGCGGCTGTGGGCCATGCGCCGCACTGTATTTGGCTTAGGCAGTGCGCAGATGGTGATCACGACCCTGTTGACTATGGGCGTGGCCCTATTGTGCGGCCTGAATTGGGTTGAAGCCTTGGTTATCGGTGCTGCCATCGCGTTGTCATCTACTGCTATTGTCCTCAAATTACTCAATGAACAGGGATGGCTGAGGCGCCGCCACGGTGAACTCTCCGTCAGCGTGCTTTTGTTCCAAGATTTAGCGGTTGTGCCGTTGTTGATCCTATTGCCATTATTGGCCAATGGTGGCGAACCTTTGATGGTCGCGGACATCGCCTTTGCCTTGCTTAAAGGCATATTGGCTTTTTTCCTCTTAATGGCGTTTGGTAAGTGGGCGTTGCCGCGGATATTTGATGAGGTTGCGCGTTCTCGCTCCAATGAGCTGTTTGTATTATCGACCTTAGTCGTTGCGCTTGTCACAGGGGCTTTTACTCAGTGGCTAGGATTATCTATGGCGCTGGGGGCATTTATGGCGGGTATGCTGCTGGGAGAAAGCCAGTACCGCCGCCAACTTGAGGCGGATATACGACCGTTTCGCGATCTATTGATGGGACTGTTTTTCATCTCCATTGGCATGATGCTGGACTTTACCTTAGTGATGCGTTTCTGGTGGCAGATACTGCTGATCTTAGTGGCGGTTGTGCTAGGTAAGGCGCTGATCATTCATGGCATTTTAAGATTAGTAGGCGAGCCCTTTCGAATTGCGATGAGTACGGCTATGAGCTTAGCTCAAGTGGGGGAGTTCAGTTTTGTGGTATTGGCTTTAGCGGTCAACTATCAACTTTTAAATAATGAGATCAGTACCATATTAGTCATGGTCGCCGTGCTTTCCATGGCAATAGCTCCTTGGTTAGTTCGTCATAGTGTGGATATTGCTAAGTGGGCGCTGGGGATCCGTCAGGCAAAGCATGTGGATGAAGCTGTGCCATTGATGATGGATGATCATGAGCTGGTGATGATTTTTGGTTACGGCCGAGTAGGACAAACCATTGCCCGTTTTTTAAAAACTGAAGCTGTACCTTATCTGGTATTGGATCTCGATCCAACGCGTGTCACTGAAGCGCGTCGTGCTGGCGAACCTATTTATTTCGGTGATGTGTGTAAACGGGCAATTTTAAAACAAATGGGCGTTAAACAGGCCAAGATGATCGTTATCACTTTTTGTGAGTCACGTAGTTTAGAAGAAGTCTTACCTTTATGTAAGTTATTGGCTCCAGAGGCTAAAATTTTAGTTAGAACTAAAGACGACAGCGATCTAGACTTGCTTAAAAAGGCGGGAGCTAATCAAGTGATCCCTGAGTCTTTAGAGGGGAGCTTGATGTTAGTATCGCAGGTATTACACCAATGTGGTGTGCCATTGGCACGGATCCTAAAACGGCTAGAATCTGAGCGGCGCAATCATTATCAATTTTTACACGGCTTCTTTTCCGGCACAGAAACTGATTTTACTTTAGAGTCATTGCATGCGGTGGCATTACCGCGTGGGGCTGATGCGATTGGTAAAACCGTTGCCGATATCTTGTGGGAAACACTGAAAGTAGAGCTAAGGGCGATTCGTCGCAATGGCGCTGAAGTGGAACATCCTGAGCAGGACTGGGTTTTTCGTGCAGGGGATATCTTACTGATAGTGGGTAAACCACGACGACTTGAGAAAGCTGAGGCTAAGCTCTTACATGGCTAAAGGCCTGAGGTTCACTCTTTTGAGATGGATGAAAATACAGATATAAAAATGCCGACATAGTGTCGGCATTTTTGTCTGGAACTTGTTAACTTAAATTAGACAAAGTCTAATTACAGAATAACTACGTTCGCAGCTTGAGGACCTTTTTGGCCTTGTTCGATGTCAAAAGAAACCTTTTGACCTTCAGCAAGAGTTTTAAAGCCTTCTGAAACGATTGCGCGGAAATGAACGAATGCGTCAGCGCCACCATTGTCAGGAGAAATAAAACCAAAACCTTTATCTTCGTTAAACCATTTAACTACACCAGTAGTTTTAGACATGAATGTCTCCAAAATTTTCAAACAAATAATTCGCAATTATGCGGTATGTTAGCCAGAAATAGAATTATTTACATTGATGATAAGTTATGAGTGGAAAGCTTCATGACAGCAAAAAAAATATTACAGGCGTAGCGAAGGTTTTCAAATACATAATATTGCTTATAAATAGGTCTGAATCACAGGCCGGAGTGCAGATTAACATACTCTAGGGGTTTGTATAGTTTTATTTTTAAATACCTCTCATATTGAAACTGCTTTTTTGCGACTTATTGAGTGCGGAATTAGATATAACTATTAATATTCAATCGTTTATATTGTATTTTTGATTGTTGTCTAGTGTGAAAATATTTTTTATGTTTGCCACGACTGACTTGCGATTAACCTTTTAATCCGTTCCATTAGGCTTAAATGCGGCTTGTATGCTTAGGTAAGGATTCTGTCATGATTCGTTACGTTATTGAATTGTTGCTTATTTGTGGTTAATGGTATTCTCGTCATCCAATAAAAACGTGCTTGAGCTATGGATTCAGGGCGATAACTTTAGATTGAATATAATAAGAATGGAGAATGACGTTGAAAACAGTACTAAAACGGATTGGACTCGGCAGCTTAGTCTTAGTGCTGTTATTAGTGGCGCTGGCCGCCCATGAATGGTTTGCGAAAAAGCCGTTTTTCTTTCGCGCATTTCTAGACCGCAGTGTGGTCAAGATGGCTTTCGAAAGCCCTGAGACCTTAACCTCATTGGGTTTCTTGGAATCGGTAGGGATTACAGGCCATAACGCCGAGTTGGATGACGATAGTCCAGAGGCGATGGATAAGACTTTCGCGCAAGTGCGAGATCTGCATGAAACCTTATTGAGCTATTCCGATACGGATTTAGATGAAAATCAACGCATATCCAAGGATATAGCCTTATATCTTGCCGATTTCGCATTGGTCTCTGAGCCCTATCGTTACCATAACTATCCGCTGAATCAGTTGTTTGGCGTGCAAAACGGGTATCCAAGCTTTATGCAGGCGCAGCACCAAGTGCATTCTGTGGGCGATGCTGAAAACTATCTGTCGCGTTTACAAAAGGTGAAACTTAAGTTTGCGCAAACTCTCGAAGGCTTAAAAATTCGTGAGGCTAAGGGGATTATCCCGCCAAAGTTTGTGATTGAGCGTGTTCTGACCGAGATGAATGAGTTTGTCGCAACGCCGATTCAAGACAATATCCTATACAGTTCATTTAAAACCAAATTGGCTGACACGGATATCAGTGCCGATGAGCAAGCACGGTTATTGGCAGCGGCGGAAGCGGACATTAAAGGTTACGTGCATCCAGCGTATCAATTATTTATCGACTACCTTACCCAGCTACAAGCCAAAGCTGGGACGGATGATGGTTATTGGGCGCTGCCAAATGGCAACCTTGCCTATGAGCAAATGCTGAAGTTCTTTACGACCACTAATTACACTGCGGACGAAATCCATGCCAAAGGGGTCGCTGAGGTAGATCGCATTCAAAATGAAATCATGACTATTTTAGCCGCTGAAGGTTACGATGTGGGCCAAGGTTTCTCGGTCGCGATTGAAGCATTAGCCGCCGATCCTAAGTTTTACTACGAGGATAGCGATGCGGGTAGGGCGCAAATTTTGGTTGATTATCAACATATTCTTGATGAAGTGAATGCGGGACTCGGTGATGCCTTTCGTATTCGACCCGAAGCGGGCATGGAAGTGGTGCGTATTCCTGAGTTTAAAGAGAAAACGGCACCGGGTGCCTATTATCAGCAACCCGCGATTGACGGTAGTCGTCCAGGGCGTTTCTATGCCAATTTATATGACATCAAGGCCACGCCTAAATACGGTATGCGCACTTTAGCCTACCACGAGGGGATCCCTGGGCATCATTTCCAAATTGCGGTGGCGATGGAGTTAGAAGGTATGCCACTTATTCGTAAGATGGCGCCTTTTACGGCGTACATTGAAGGTTGGGCTTTATATAGCGAACGTTTGGCGTGGGAACTTGGTTTTCAAAAGGAACCCTTTGATAATATCGGTCGTCTGCAGGCAGAGTTGTTCCGCGCTGTGCGTCTAGTGGTAGATACGGGTATTCACCATAGCCGTTGGACTCGCGAGCAAGCGATTGACTATATGAAGAAAAATACTGGCATGTCCGATCGCGATGTCACGGCTGAGATTGAGCGTTATATCGTTATGCCAGGTCAAGCGACGGCTTATAAAGTCGGTATGATGAAAATTCTCGAACTGCGCGAAAAAGCCAAGTTGGCCTTAGGTGATAAGTTCGATCTCAGGGATTTCCACGATGTAGTTCTGAAGAATGGTGCAGTTCCTTTGGATATCTTAGAAACATTAGTCGATCGCTACATTGCTGATAAAAAAAGTGCTGATACAAAAAATGCTGAGGCCAAAGCCACAGACGCTAAAGCGCAAGTTTAGCATTTGGTTATAGCAGTTAACGCTCACTCATTGATAATAATTGATATTTATCAATTGCTTTTCTCTCGATAAAGCCCATACCCTGTCTGCGAATAAGTGTGTTCTCTTATCTTGCAGGCAGGGTGGGTTTATCGATAGAGGCTATCATTCTGGCTTTCGGCCAAGGCTTTCAATACAATCCCACACAACTTATTGATAAATGTCGCGCGGCAATGGCTTGCTATTGCTCGGAGTTGATATTTTTAGTTTCAAGGTTTTTACATGAATCGCTTGTCCCCCCAAGATCCTATCCAATTGACTCGAACCACTATTGAGTCATTATTCACGCCGCCAACCTTAATGCGCGCCCGTGATTATGTGATGAAAGGACGGGTGTTGAGCGCCAAAGCGAACGCCGATTTTCGTCATATTGAAGGTCGTGTCATGGGGACGGAATCCCAGCCCTATCGGCAGGATATTCGCCTTGTCAGCATGAACCATAAGTTGATCATGAATGGCTTCTGTTCATGTCCCGCCACTGGGCATTGCAAACATATTGCTGCCGTACTTTACAGTTTATTGAGTGATAGAACCGTTGAAGATCAACGTATTGCTCAGTGGTTACATCTGCTAGACGAAAGTGATGATCTCACGGTTTCAAATGTCGATTTACTCTACGACGATCGCGTGCTCTACGTATTATCTAAAGATGATAATGGTGTGTTTCTTGAGCTAAGAAAAGGCAAGTTAGCGAAGAATGGCGGCTATAACAAAGGCTCGAAAATCGCTTTGTCTGACGTGCAATATTACATGCCCGCTTGGATTGGCGCTGAAGACGTGCTCATCATCAATCTCATCATGTCAACCCGTCGCCACGGGGCCTCGCGTCTGTATCTTAAAGCTCAGTTAGGTGCCATGGCACTGGAAAAAATGCTCGTCACTGGGCGGTGTTTTTGGGAGGAGAGCCGTTTACCGCTCACCCGAGGTGAAGCGAGCAAGCCTGAATTCATTTGGTTAGATAAGGATGCCGAGCATAAACAAATGCAGTTAAGGCTGCCCAATAAAGACAATTGGGAGCTTATCCCCTGTGAGCCACCGACTTATATCGATTTAGATTATTTTAAAGTGGGCGCATTGGACACTGAGATCAGTGTTGAAAAGCTGTTATTACTCAGTCAGATGCCTCCAGTGCCTAGCTCACAGATTGAACTGGTGAGCCACAAACTGATTAAGCATTTTTCGGCGAAAACGGTACCTACGCCTGCTTTGATTGATTTTGTCGAGCTGCAAGTGCCGCTTCAAGTTAGGTTGACCTTAACCTCGCAGGATTTACCTGAGTTTGCTATGGCGCAGCCATTAGTGCTGTTGGAATTTGTCTATCAAGACGTGGTGCTCGGCGGCCAATATCCCGACGAGCCCTTGTCCTTAGTCACTCATCAAGGCAAAACCTATCAAGTCGTGCGTCAACTCGATGCGGAAATGGATGCGATTAATCGTTTGATGGCATTGGAACTGGTGGAGCTGGCGCCTTCTTTTATCCCTAACAGTGGCAGCTATATCAGTATTTGGGGGTTAGGTTCACTGCCTGAAACGATTGATGCTTGGTTGCACTTTATTCAACAGGAAATCCCGGCGCTAGAGGCTTTAGGTTACCAAGTGCATTTTGCCGACAATTTCAGCTTAAATGTCATTGAGACTCCGCTGGCGATTGAGCTGGATGATACGCAAGAGGGTTGGTTTTCTCTGTCACTGAATGCTGACATCGATGGTCAAATAGTGCCTATGCTGCCCTTAATTGCCACTTGGCTTAAGCAGTACGGTGAGCCCGCCGATGATGCAGAACTGCTGTTACCCAGCCCAAATGGTGATTGGTTAAAAGTCAAAGCCAGCGTGATTAAGCCGCTGATCAGCATTATTTTAGAACTATTCGATAGCCACAAAGGCAATAGCGTGTCTTTGCCTAAATACCGTGCCCACCTATTAAATGATTTTGCCGACAGTGATATTCGTCTGCTTAATGGTGAACGAGTGCGCAGTTTAGCGACTAAGCTCGAAAATTTTAACGGTGTGTTAGAGGTCGCAGTCCCAGACAACTTAAATGCTGAGTTACGTCAGTATCAACAGCAAGGGTTGAATTGGCTCTGTTTCTTAAAGGAATATCAGCTTGGCGGTATTTTGGCCGATGATATGGGGCTGGGTAAAACCATTCAAACCTTGGCTTTTTTACTTAAGCAGCAAGAACTAAAATCCACGGTGGCAAGTTGTTCACCGAGTTTAATTATTTGCCCAACGAGCTTGGTGGGCAATTGGGCGAAAGAAGCCGCGAAATTTGCGCCATCGTTAAAGCTTGTCGTCATTCATGGCGCCTTGCGTAAGCCTTTGCTCGAACGCTTAAATGAGTTTGATATTGTGGTGACGACCTATCCGCTGATCGTGCGCGACAGTGACTATTATCAACGGCAGGTGTTTGAACATATAGTGCTGGATGAAGCACAGCAGATAAAAAATGCGCAGGCGAAAGTGACTCAAGTGATTAAAGATCTTAAAGCGCCGTTTAGATTGTGCCTGTCGGGTACGCCGCTTGAAAATCATTTGGGTGAACTTAAGTCTTTGATGGATTTTTGTTTGCCCGGACTACTCGGCACGAATGTTTTTTTAACAAATCCTTTAGGCACAAAATTGAACGTTATGGCGATATGGAGCAAGCGCAAATCTTGAGTCAACGGATTGCGCCTTTTGTGCTGCGTCGAACCAAAGATGAAGTGGTCGGTGAATTACCCCCTAAAACCGAAATCTCCCAGAGCTTAGAGTTAGAAAAAGATCAGCGAAATCTCTACGAGAGTATTCGACTGGTGATGGAGAAAAAACTGCGGGATTTATTTGCCACTCAAGGCGTTGGTAGCAGTCATATTGAGTTTCTCGATGCCTTACTTAAGCTACGCCAAGCCTGCTGTGATCCGCGTTTGGTGAAGTTAGAGCAAGCGCAGAAAGTGAAGAATAATGCTAAGTTAGATTGGCTGAAACAGAACTTACCAGAAATGGTGCAAGAGGGGCGTAAGATATTGATTTTCAGCCAGTTCACTAGCATGCTCAGCTTGATTGAAGCTGAGCTGGTGGACTTGGGGCTCGATTACAGTAAGCTCACAGGACAAACTCGCCTACGCCAAGCGCAGATAGATAAGTTCCAAGAGGGCGATACGCCTGTGTTCTTAATCAGCTTAAAAGCGGGCGGAACTGGGCTTAATCTCACCGCGGCGGATACTGTGATCCACTATGATCCCTGGTGGAATCCGGCGGCGGAAAAACAGGCTACGGATAGAGCCCATCGCATCGGCCAAGATAAGCCAGTGTTTGTCTATAAGCTGATTGCAGAAGGTACAGTAGAAGAAAAAATCCAAGAAATGCAGCAGCATAAGCAAAGTCTGGCGGACAGTATTCTCGAAGGTAAAGGCAAGGGCACATGGCAAGGAAGCGCCGATGAACTGTTATCGCTCTTTAGCTAAATCGTGGCCAGTTTTCTAAATTGATTGAATCATTTGACTGAGGTGAACCATGCAGTACCAAGTCGACACTCATACTCATACTGTGGCTTCGAGCCATGCTTATAGCACGATTCATGACTACTTAGCGGTGGCAAAGCAGAAGGGGATTCGCCTATTTGCTACCACAGATCATGGGCCTGCGATGGCCGATGCGCCGCATTTTTGGCACTTTGTGAATTTAAGAGTTTTGCCGCGTATGGTTGATGGCGTCGGGATTTTGCGGGGTATCGAAGCCAATATCAAAAATATCGACGGCGAGATTGATTTCTTTGGTGATTATTTAAAGCAGCTCGATATTGTGCTCGCAGGATTTCATGAGCCCGTCTATCCTCCGTCAGATAAAGCGACTCACACAGAGGCCATGATTAATGCGATTAAGAGCGGCAAGGTTGATATTATTACTCATCCGGGAAACCCAGCCTATCCAATTGATATTGAAGCCGTTGCCCGCGCCGCTGCCGAATACGGTGTGGCGCTCGAAATTAACAATTCCTCCTTTGAAGTGTCCCGTAAGGGCAGCGAAGCCAATTGCACTGCGATTGCCAAAGCGGCCAAGGAATTTGGCACGATTTTAGTTATGGGCTCTGATTCTCACGTGGCTTTTAGCTTAGGCGGTTTTGCGCGGGCGCAAGCGATTATCGATGAAGTGGCTTATCCGCCATCACGATTACTCAATCGTAGTCCTTCAGCACTCTTAGCCTTTTTAGCCGCCCGTGGCCATGAAACCGTTGCTGATTTGATCCCCTTATTCAGTGACGATGAGCCATGCTGTTGATTAGTGATGAAAATAGTGGCAACTAAAGTGACGCCACTTCAATGCGGGGCGGCGAGTGCCACAGATGCTAACATTCCTCAAGTGGTGTTAATCACTGGCGCTAAGAGTCAGCTCGCTCAGGCCTTGCTGAGAGTCGCTGCCGATATTGGCGAGCTAGCCCTAAATAGCAGCACAAGTACAAACTCAGTCGCACCAATTAAGCTTTATGCGCTAAGTCGCAGTCAGTTAGACATTACCGATGCCGCCAATATTGCCGCCGTATTTGATCAATATCGACCAAGCTGGGTGATCAATTGTGCGGCCTATAATGCGGTCGACGCAGCTGAGCATGATGCAATCGAAGCTAATCGCGTGAATGCACTCGGCCCTGAGTTATTGGCGCAGCAATGTTGGCTGTCGGGGGCGGGCTTACTGCATGTGTCGAGCGATTATGTGTTTGGTGGTCATGCTGTTCGTGATGTTAGAGAAACTGGCGTTGAGCAGTATCAAAATCCAGACTCAGCTTCAAATCATTTACCAAGGCCATTTGTTGAAATTGATGCTCCCGAGCCGTTGTCTGCTTACGGTACGAGTAAGTTGCTCGGCGAGCAGAAGGTATTGGCGGTTCTGGGCGAGGATGCAACGATTGTGCGTACCTCATGGCTCTACGGTCAAGATGGGCATAATTTTGTCCAAACCATGCTGAACTTGATGCGCACTCAACCAAGCTTGGAGGTGATAGTCGATCAAATCGGCTGTCCGACGTGGAGTGATGCACTCGCTAAGGTGATTTGGCAATTAGTCATGCAACAGTGCTCGGGCGTATTTCATTACAGCGCCCAAGGCCAATGCAGTTGGTATGAATTTGCCTGTGAAATCCAGCGACAAGCCCTAGCGCTCAATCTGTTAAGTCAACCTGTGGTTATCCAGCCGATTACCAGCGCTCACTATGCTAAACAAGCATTAAATCGCGGCGTGAGTTTGGCAAAAAGACCGAGTTATAGCGTGTTGAATAGTGCCAAAGTGCAGTCCACTTTGGCTGTCAATACCTTACTGACCATGCCTGATAACGTCGTATGGCAAGATTGGCGTCAGCAACTGAATTGCATGTTGCGACGCTATTATGACGACAATTAACGTGACTCACATTTGGGGTTAGGCAGCTTTAATCAGGCGTTAAGCGTTTACATCATCGTAGTGATTAACGCTTTCGAAAACAATAAGCCCGCCAATAATCAGATTTAAGCGACGGCTTTAGACTATCAATATGAAACATAGGCTGTGAATACGAATGCAGCTGGACTTAAGCCTCTTCTCAGCGCCAATGGCTTGCCTTAGTATCGTAATCACTTTGTTTATCTGTGGTTTTGTGCACCGCGGTTTAAGCTGCGAGTCTTAGTCTATTTTGCTTGATGTATGATGAATTTGTTCTAAATTCCCCTTGGATGACAATGGCATAATGCCAAGATATTTTACGCATTAAGGAAGTTTCAGTGACAGACAAGACGACAATAGCGCAGACATTAACCAAACAAGATCTACTGCAAGTGGTCGCGATTGCCAAAGCCGCAGGCGATGCCATTATGACGGTTTATGGTCAAGATGACTTTTCGGTGAGCCATAAGGGGGACGATAGCCCTGTGACGGCCGCCGATTTAGCCGCGCACCACGTGATAGTGGCGGCATTGGCAAAGCAGTTTGTCGGTATTCCTATTATGTCTGAGGAAGCGGCGGATATCGCGTGGGACGTGCGTCGTCAATGGCAAACCTATTGGTTGATTGATCCTTTAGATGGCACTAAGGAATTTATTAAACGCAATGGCGAGTTTACCGTCAATATTGCGCTTATCCATCAAGGGGTTGCTATCGCAGGTGTAGTATATGCGCCTGTGCTCGATACGTATTATTACGGCGCTAAACATTTAGGTGCGTGGCGCCAACAAGCGGGTCAAGAGAGTCCCTTATTGGGCGCCAACACGCCACGCGAAATGCCGATGATTGTCGGCAGTCGCTCGCACTTGAGCCCTGACTTAGCGCAATATTTACAACAGTTTGGTGAGCATGACATCTTAAGCGTGGGTAGCTCGCTTAAGTTTTGTATGTTGGCAGAAGGCAGTGCCGATCTGTACCCCAGACTGGGTCCTACCAGTGAGTGGGATACCGCAGCGGCGCAAGCTGTGCTCGAAAGTGCAGGCGGCACAGTTGTCTGTTATGACTCAGGTGAACCATTAACTTATAATCAAAAACCTGACATTTTAAATCCTTACTTTATTGCCACAGCTCCTGGCTGGGTAAAATAACGATTGCCTAGAATCAATCTCACTTGATGAAAGGGCAAGCTAAACACTGGAGTAGTAATTCATGATGCGCATGGGCGTCGATTTAGGCGGAACAAAAATAGAATTAGTCGCACTGAGTGATGAGGGCAATGAGCTATTTCGCAAGCGTGTGACGACGCCACGTGACTATCAGGGCACGCTTGCTGCGGTGGTTGATTTAGTTAAGGAAGCGGAAGCGACTCTTGGCGAAAAAGGCACTGTCGGCGTGGGTATTCCAGGTGTGGTATCGCCCTATTCAGGTTTAGTCAAAAATGCTAACTCGACGTGGATCAATGGTCAGCCCCTCGATGTACATTTAGGGGAATTGTTGCAGCGTGAAGTGCGGGTTGCCAATGATGCAAACTGTTTTGCGGTATCAGAGGCGGTCGATGGGGCAGCCGCTGGCGCTTCTGTGGTGTTTGGCGTGATTATTGGTACTGGCTGCGGCGCGGGTGTGGCAATTAACGGCAAAGTTCACGGTGGTGGTAATGGTATCGGCGGTGAATGGGGTCATAATCCTTTGCCTTGGATGACTAAGGAAGAGTTCAATACCACCCGTTGCTTCTGTGGTAATCCCGATTGTATCGAGACCTTTATCTCTGGCACTGGCTTTGTGCGTGATTATAATGCGGCTTTGACGACGGCGGGTACAGTGCGTGCTCCTGCCAAATCAGGTGCCGATATTATGTTGTTAGTCGATGGAGGTGACGCCATTGCGGTTGCTGCGTTTGATCGTTATATGGATAGACTCTCACGTTCACTCGCCCATGTAATCAATATGCTCGATCCCGATGCCATAGTGTTGGGCGGCGGAATGTCGAATGTCGCGGCGATTTACCCAAGATTACCGGCATTGCTGGCCCATTATGTGGTGGGGCGTGAGTGTCATACGCCTGTTGTGCAGAATCTATACGGTTGTTCATCGGGAGTGCGCGGTGCCGCTTGGTTGTGGGAAAAGTGATCCATTATTGAGGATATAAACTCCACCAGTGAACTCATTACGCTATGAAATCAACGTCTAGTGATATCAGAGTCTTGTAAACAATAGCCCAGTAAAACGCTGGGCTAGTTTTATGTGCGATGTGTTCCCCCCGTATTTTGATGCTATGATTGCGCTCCTTTGGATTGCTTGGCATGGACATCATGTTTTGGGTTAAGAAAGTTGTTTCACAGGGGATGATGCCGATTCCCTTTATCCTATTGTTATTACTGATTTCTTTTCTAGTATGGCGCCGTCGCAGTATGGCGAAATACTTAGTATCCTGCGCTTTTTTTCTCTTACTGTTTTTAAGCAGTCAACTGAGTGTGAATACCTTAGTGCGGCCGTTAGAATCAGCTTACCCGATTAATTCCACGCCCATCGCAGGCGCTTGTTTTGTGATGGTATTAGGTTCAGGGCATGCTGATATAGTAGGAGCGACTGCGGTGCAATCCTTATCAGACGTCGCCCTTACAAGGTTAACTGAAGGAATTCGGCAACTTAAGTTGGGTCAAGAGTGTATGTTGATTGTCAGTGGCTGGGGCGGTGAACTCACTCAATTTTCCCATGCTGAAATGATGGCTAAAGCCGCGGTAGAGCTAGGTGTTGATAAAAGCCGAATTATTCAATTTCCACTGGCGCGCGATACGATAGAAGAAGCGCAATACTTAAAGTGGGAGTTAGGGGAGGAGCCCTTTCGCTTAGTCACATCGGCCACTCATATGCCAAGGGCGATGGCTATTTTCGCCGCTAAAGGCTTACACCCCGATGCTGCCCCAACGGATTTTATTGGCCGAGATGATTTTTGGTGGCGGTTAACCGCCGATAATTTAGTGGCTTCTCAACGGGCGATTCACGAATACATTGGCCGTTTGTGGTTATGGATAAAGGCCGTAAGTTAAAGATGTGGTTTGCCAAGTTCAGTCTAAAGATAGTGAGTTTTAACAGGAAGATGAACAATGACAATTGAGTCAGAAATAGTATCAGTGCGTCCTTTATCGAAACGAAATGGGTTAACCTTAACTTGGCTGGGAGGCTTAAGTCTGGTGCTGGGTTTGGGACTGTTTCTGACGTGGCCGGCCTTGTTTGCTGTTGGTTTGATGTTTTTTAGTTTGGGCGCGATTTCACTCATTCTCGGTTTAGCCAAGGTGTATGAGCCGGAAACGACTCTAGCATTAGATGACAAGGGGCTGACCTATTTTCATCGCCGCGGCAAAGTGGCTATCGATTGGGATAATATTCAGCGGGTCGATATTCCGCGGGTGACTAATGGTTTAGATACTATAGAGTTATCTTATTTAGGCATTAAACTGAAACATTTAAATCCCATTCTCGATAATATTTCCCTGCGTCTAGCAACAGGATTATTAACTGAACAGCGACCTTTGCTGGTGACGGCTGCCTCTCAAGATGCAGACTTAGCGACTTTAGAAACTTATCTCGGCGCTGAGTTTGGCCCTTTAGTGATAGAAGGGGATCGTTATCGTGGCGTATTAGCTATGTTTGGGCATCGCTGCGTGATGTTAGATACGCGTTTAGGGTATCACTTGTATATTCCCCATGATAGTTTAGATAGGGAACCTAAGGACTTTATTAAGTTACTTAGACAACGTATTGCACAATGTAGCCGCTCAGCTGGTTAAATCTACAATCTCAATTGAAGATCATCAGCAATAAAAAAGGGGACCCTAGGGTCCCCAATGAGTTGCAGAGATTAAAGTTTGGGTTGTGCAGGGGCAACCCAAAGGTACTAGTGTGCTACCTCTGCGTGTACCTTATCTACACCGTAGGTTTTACCTTCAGCATGACAAGTTGCGCAAGATTCTACTGGTAAGTTAGGATCTGTCATTGCGTCAGCTTCAACCACAGCACCGTTACTTCTAAAGTGAGCGACAGCCGCTGCATCAGAGTGAGCGTGACAGCTACGGCATGATTCAGCTACTGGGCTAATGTAGTTGCTACCCACTTTGATTGAACGTTTCTCAGAAGCTAAACCACCGTCAGTCGCAAACAGTTTTGCATCATCTTTGTGACATGCAGAACATGCAGTTTCTGGTGATGGATAACCGACTAATTCACCATTGGCATCGCGGAAGATCCCTGCGATAACATCAAAGTTACCACTGTGGAAGCGGTGGGCGACGGTGAATAGGTCTTTGTTATTGAAAGTGACTTCTGGATTAATGACTTTGCTACCGTCTTCACCTTTAGAAACCACTGTTTTATGGCCTGATGCACCCGTTGTATCGTTGTGACAGTTCATACATTGATCAAAAGTGTAAGTTCCGTGTCTGGTGCCCTTGATATAATCTAAGGTGCCGTGACAGGCGTTACATTTTGCTTCTTCTACGGTAATTCGAGCAGGATCTGTCATTCGAGCTTTAACTACTGCAGAAGCATCTAAGCTATAGAATTTAACAGGAGCAGTGTTACCAATTGGATTTGTTGGGCCAAATTCAAGTCCTGTGGCATTACAGCTACTCACTTTACCTGCTTTGATACAGACGTTGGCTTCTGAACTGACGTAGATAGTACCTACAGCTTGGGCATCGGGAATATCTTTTACGAAGGTTAATACACCATCGGCCAGCGTACCATTTTCAAGCTTAAGAGCGATTGCTGTTGGTTTGACATCTCTCCAAGCATAAACAGTACCATCAGTAGTTACGTTACCCAGTAATAAGCCGTTAGCCACAAACATACCAGTAGGGTTAGTTGTCGCGTTATACACTTTTAAATCGGTTCCGTTAGGAATTGCAGCGCCATTCATGGTCACATTGGCTTTTAATGTCAATGTTTTCATTCCAGGTGCTGCTGAAGTCACTACTGCAGCACTGGTAAAGTCAACTTTGAATAGGCTTGCATACTCAGCGCGTTTACCGACACTGTGTACAGCTTCAGGTGTTAAGCTACCGCTGCCATGGCAAGATTTACATTGAGTATCATCAGCTTGGGCTAAACCAAATTCTGAATGGTTTTCGCCAGTGGTGAAGTTCACATTGATATGACAACCCACACAAGCTTGTGCATAAATATTGGTGTTATAACTTGGTGCACCATCATGACAAGATTTACATTCTTTCAAATCAGATGGGAAACCAACTTCACCGAAATATTCTTTTGCTTCGCCACTTAAGCTGTCACTGATGTGATGACCTGCGTGGATCCTATGGATCATGGGAGCAAAATCAAATACCCAACCTTCGGCCAGTTGTGCGTCACTTGGAACGAGATCAGGGTTATGACAAGTTACGCAGTTTTTAACATCTTGGTAGTTATGATGGGCTTCAATCTTCGCGATATGGCCGTCTACTTCACCGTGACAGTTTTTACATGCCGCACTAGATACTGTGTCTTTACCCGATACACCTAATTCATCTGTTGCAGGGATAAAATCAACGGGTACAGACAAAATCTTGTCAGATAGGACGACACCAGTACTATCGGCGATGTTGTAAGCACGTAAAAAGACTCTGTGTACTGCGTTTGGATTATCATTTGGATTAATGATTGGCGCTGCGCCACCATAAGTCCAAGTTGCTGTGTAAGTGCCTGGCGTCGCTGTATCTTCGGTTAAAGTACAAGCGTTTTTAGTTCCGTTCAGGCCGTTTAGAGTACAAGTTAACGAAGTGCCAGCGGCATTTGCCGTGGCATTATTTTGCCACTCAATCGGCGCGCCAGTACCTGAGGTGTTTTCATTTGCTGTTAAAGAATAAATTGCAATTTTATCCAGTCCTTTGAAAGGGACTACTTTGCCTGCATTTTTACCCGTAACAGTAAATTTAACACTGAAGCCTTCACTGCTGGTTACTTTAATGTCAGCAGGACTTAACGTGAATGCCAGATCTGTAATGGATTGAGCTGTCGTTGCGAAGGAACCCGCAGGGGCTCCGGGTGTACCTGGTGTTCCGGGAGTGCCTGGTGTACCTGGTGTGCCAGGTGCCCCATCTTGACCATCGCTTCCGTCCCCGCAGGCGGTAAGACTTAAGGTACTGACGAGAGCCAGTGCCAGTAGAGATTTATTGTAGTTTTTCATCATCGCGTCCCTTTTTCTATCTATAAGACTGCGTGTGCAGTGCCTCTAATATAGGAGGATTCATCTACTTATAAAGTAGTATTTGCAAATTTGTATCTGATATGTGAACGATGATTTAACACCTGTGAATGGTAATTCTAAACTTTGCATTTTGATATTTTAAATAGTGAAATTAAGCTGCTAGCCTATGATGTGTATCACAATTTCAATCTTTAAACTTAGGTCGAAATGATGAATTCATTTTCGGTTAAGCAAAATGAACGATGTTAAGAGAGCCTGAATCTTAAGTCGTTATCTTAAGGTTTTGAGCACAAAAGCAATGGGATAAGAGAGCGAGGATAGGGGGACGATATGGCATTTTAAAGTGATTGAATTGTGCCTTGGATAAATAGAAGCCATAGCCCAGTAAACCCACTTAACATCCATGACGTAAGCTAGGTTGATGAACTTAGTGTGTAATCTATTTTTGTATTAGTGTGCTGGTTCGAGTGCGGCAAGTAAGGAGCGCACGACGAGATCACACTGGCTTTGGCTGTAACGCCGATGAACTGCAGGTTTCTCAATCAGATAATAATGTGGCGCCATCATAGTTTCGTGGAGTCTATTAAGCTCTGTGTCGCTAAGGCGCTCGAGATGTAATCCGGGCATATGTTTAACTGTGTGCATATCAATGCTGGAACAAAAAGCCACACTCTTCATGGTTAATAGATGGGCATACCATTCCTCCCTGTCTATCACTTTCTCTACGGTAGGCAGTAAGATACCTTGGCGTTGGCAAAATAATTCTAAGGGATCGATTTTACTGTTAAAGCCCTTGAGTTCTTGAAATAGAAACGGATGGCGACAAATTTGCTCTAAGGTAATATTTGTCTCAACGTCCCAAAGCGGATGTTGCTTGGCTGCAACGATATAAATGCCATTGATTGAGCCAAGTTTGGTATAACTTAATTCTTTATTTTCAGCACTTTCAAACGTAATCCCAAAATCAAGCGCACCTGCGTGGATCAACTCAGCACTATTTTCCTGCCATTTATGTAAGCGTATTTGTCCTAGCTTTTGGGCAAGTTCAGGAGTGCTTAACTGAGGCGCTAAAAAGCTTAGCAGGCCATTACAAGCAGCGATATGTAGCGGTAAGTCGGTATTGATGGCCGCATTTTGTATCTGGATTGCAGATTGTTCGAGGTGATAAACCGATTCAGTAAACTGGCAAATAGCAACATAGAGACTTTCTGCTAAAGGCGTCGGTTTAAGCCCCTGTTGACGACGATAAAATAGTTCATCATTAAAGGTTAGGCGTAATGCATTGAGGCAGCGGCTTATTTTGGGGGCAGAAACATCTAGCGCTTTGGCCGCGCTATTTGCGTGTCCAGTGTCGAAAATACTTTTAAATACAAGCAAGGTAAAAACATCGAGTTCACAGATCTGTTTTAGTAATAAGTTGCTCATTTTGTATTTTGCCCTGTATGAGTCTTAAATGTTTTTGCGGCGCTATTAGGGGAGTTCTGTGTCCTTGCGATTACCCGAACCACCGCGATCAAATATCATGGATACTAACTGCCAATATTAACATTCAGCATGCGGATTAACTGTGATCCCTCTCGGCAAAATAACAATTATTTAACTATTGTAAAGAGAGGGGGGAGTTAGATGAGTAGGCGCTATGTTTAACATCAGGCGGAAAGGAATGATTGAGCTAAAAGAGTGAGTCAAAGTTAGCTCGCCTAAGGTGGCGAGCAAACGATAGTGATGCATTTAGGATTAGCGAGATTCTATGACGTCGTTTTGCACGGACGGTAAGTTGAGTGGATCTGCTGTTGGTGTATGGCCTATTGCATGGGAATAAATGGTTGGTGCATCTTCTTTAATCCGCATCCCGATAAATTGGCCACCCTCAAGGATTTGCATTGAGGTACTTGCCACTTCGCCGTCGACAACACCATTACGTTGGATCACTAAACGCTCACAAATGAGTCTGCCTTTGAAGTGTCCATCGACGATAAATTCATGGCATTTTACTTCACCTTGAATTATACCGCCTTGTTCTATGGTGATATTGGCCTCAGAAAGCAGCTGACCTTGGATATCACCGCCAACAAGCACGTCGCCTGTTAATTCGATATTTCCCGTGAGTTTAGTGCCTCGAGCAATAAAGCTAAAAGAGGTACTTTTTTTAGGCGGGGAAAACAGTTTTTTTACAAACATCATCATAAATTAACTTAATTCGAGAAGGGATTAACTGAATTCAACAGAGGCGCGATACTAGCTTAAAATCCATGAGAAGCACAGCTCTGCATGTGTTAATGCAATTACAGTGTTCTATCAAGTTGGTCGTTTTATCTCAATGGCTTTGCTAGGGCAAGGAGCTACGCAGGCACCGCATCCAGTACAAAGGTCAAGGTCTATTTTTGGGCTCGGAGCCTGACCAATACTGAGTACAAAACTGATGGCTCTTGGTTCGCAGGCATCCTTACAACTTTGGCACCAGATCCCTTGAAAGGTTAAGCAGCTTTCTTGAATATGGGCTTGGTATTGCCAAGGTGCTTGAGTCAAATCGAAAATATTTTCAGGGCAAGCCTTAGCACACAGAGTACAAAATGTGCACTCATTGTCCTTAAAGGAGACTTCAGGAAATCCGCCATCACCTTTGATGATAATGTGAGTTTCACAAACCTCAAGACAGGCGGAACAACGGGTACACACATCGGTAAACTCGATATCATCACGTACCCAAGGCGGCCTTATCGCATTATCTTTACGCCGGCGAAAGAGGCTGCGACGGCTGTGATTAATACTTTGAGTCATGTTGCTCCTCGGGTGGTTAATGCTGTAAAGCGATGGTATTTAGAGGGTAAAGAAAAATGGCTTGGGAGATTTCCACAAGCCATTCAAGTTATTAGCCGTTATAACCATTGGGATTGGTTGATTGCCAATGCCAGCTACTGTTGGCCATATCTTCTAGGGTATGAGTCGCTTGCCAGCCAAGATCTTCCCTTGCGTGGGTTGGATCGGCGTAGCAGGCGGCAATATCCCCTGGGCGACGTGGCGCAATTTGGTAGGCAATAGTGTTACCACAGGCTTTTTCAAAGGCCATAACCATATCTAATACACTATATCCTTGGCCTGTGCCTAAGTTATAGGTCACCAGACCAGGTTTAGTGGCCAATTTTGCGAGCGCTTTTAAATGGCCATTGGCTAAATCCACGACATGGATATAGTCACGCACGCCGGTACCGTCGTGAGTCGGATAATCATTACCAAACACGCTTAAGGCGGTGCGTTTACCCACGGTAACCTGCGCAATAAAGGGCATTAAGTTGTTAGGGATATCGTTAGGATCTTCGCCGATTAAGCCACTGGCATGGGCGCCAACCGGATTAAAATAGCGCAGACGGGCGATATTCCAGCTCGGATCGGCATTGTGTACATCTGCCAGTATATGTTCAACCATCAACTTAGACTGACCATAAGGGTTTGTTGCCCCAGTGGGGAAGTCTTCGGTGATCGGTAAACTTGCGGGATCGCCATACACAGTTGCCGATGAGCTGAATACGAGATTTTTTACCTTAAATTCTGCCATGACTTGGCAAAGGATAAGCGTACCCGTAACGTTATTCTCATAATACTTCAGGGGTTTTGCGACGGATTCTCCCACCGCTTTTAATCCTGCAAAGTGGATAACTGAATCAATAGCATGATCGTTAAACACTTTCTGCAATAACGCTTTATTGAGAATATCGCCTTGATAGAAAGTAACCGATTTACCAGTGATCCGCTCGACTCGGTTTAAGGCTTCTATGCTTGAATTAGACAAGTTGTCCAATACAATCACATCATTACCAGCATTGAGCAGTTCTACTACTGTGTGGGTGCCAATATAGCCAGCACCACCGGTCACTAAAATCGTCATTACTTAATTCCTTTTACAACGGTTTTTAAATAGTGCGCAAAATCTTCCCCGATTTCGCTGTGGCGCAGGGCATATTCAACATTAGCACGCATATAACCTTGCTTGTTACCACAGTCATGGCTCTTACCTTCCATGTAGTAAGCATTTACGGTTTCTTGCTTCATTAACATCGCAATCGCATCAGTTAATTGAATTTCATCGCCTGCGCCCGCAGGGGTTTTAGCCAGTAGCGGCCAAATGCTGGCTGGTAAAACATAACGGCCTACAACGGCTAAGTTAGAAGGAGCTTCATCTACAGAGGGTTTTTCAACCAGTTCGACTAATGGCTCAGATTCACCCGGTTGTAAATCATGACCATTCACATCGGCAATACCGTATTGGTTGACGACGTTATGTGGCACGCCTTCCACCATGATTTGACCGACTTGGGTTTCATCAAACAGGGCAACCATAGCGGCTAAGTTATCGGTACGAAGGTCACAGCTGGCTTCATCTATGATCACATCCGGTAGCAATACGGCAAATGGTGCATCGCCGACGACAGATTTAGCACACAAAATCGCATGACCTAAGCCTTTAGCTTGAGATTGGCGCACGCTGATCACTGTTACATCTTTAGGACAAATAGATTGTACGGCTTCAAGTAACTGACGTTTAACGCGGCGTTCTAATTGGGCTTCTAATTCGAAACTGGTATCGAAATGGTTTTCGATAGAGTTTTTACTGGCGTGGGTCACGAGTACAATTTCTTTGATCCCAGCTGCGATAGCTTCACTGACTACATATTGAATCAATGGCTTATCGACAACAGGTAACATTTCCTTTGGAATTGCTTTGGTCGCTGGAAGCATACGAGTGCCTAGGCCTGCGACAGGAATAACGGCTTTACGAATTTGATGTTGTTTCATTGCGAACCTTTTAGGTCAAGGAGATGCGGTTAATGGCCAATATTGTAAATGACCTGCACAGAAAAGCTATTTAGAAACGCTGAAAACTTAGGATATTTAAGTATTTTTACAGCGAAGTCGACGTAAGTTTTAGCAAAGGTAGCACAGTGCATCTAATCCAGCATGGGTGATGTGCACTTGCATGGCGTTTTTAATACCCTTGTAATATTTGCTTTACGTTTACGTCACAGTAGTGGTGCAAGAATAAAGTGTGAGGGAGTTAACAAATTTAAAGGCTTAGATCACTATGGTTCCATGAGCGCTAGCCACTAAGTGAAGACTATGACGAAAGGAACAGAGTACATCGCTCACAGAGCTGATGACACAGGGTTTATCAACTACCCGCAAGAAGAACATGAGATTTGGAGCCAGCTTTATGCCCGTCAAGCGATAAACCTGCCTGGCCGTGCCTGCAAGGAGTATTTGCAAGGGCTAGATGCCTTGGCTATGCCAAAGGATCGTATTCCGCAACTTACTGAAATTGATACTGTATTGCAAGCGACCACCGGCTGGAAAACGGCAGCCGTACCTGCGCTTATTTCCTTCGGCCGTTTCTTTGAACTACTGGCCAATAAAGAGTTTCCTGTGGCGACATTCATTCGCCGTAAGGAAGAGTTTGATTACCTGCAAGAGCCTGATATTTTTCATGAAATCTTTGGTCATTGCCCTTTGCTCACCAACCCTTCATTTGCTAATTTTTCACATATGTATGGCCAATTAGGTTTAAATGCCAGCAAAGAAGAAAGGGTGTTTTTAGCGCGTTTATACTGGTTTACGGTTGAGTTTGGCTTGCTACAGCCTAAAGATGGCCCCTTGTGTATCTATGGTGGCGGTATTTTAAGCTCACCTGGTGAAACTTTATATGCAATGGAAAGTGACGTGCCAGAACGTCAACCCTTTGATTTATTGAATGTGCTACGAACCCCATATCGCATCGACATTATGCAGCCGATTTATTATGTGATTGAGCACATTGATATGCTTGATGAAATTGCCAAAATGGACATCATGAGTTATGTCACTAAGGCACGTCAGTTAGGTTTATTTGCTCCTAAATATCCTCCCAAAGCCAAGGCGAGCTAGTCTCGATTCGATGGATGGTTTGATGTTTTATTTGAGTCGCCATCTAATTTAGTCATGTGATTTAAGTAATTAATAAGTAATGAGTAAAGTGCAACTGAATATCCCTATTAATGTTGCCAACAGGAGTATGTATGACTGCGTTATCGAATATGAAATGTGAAGCGTGCCAAGCCGATGCACCAAAAGTGACCGATGAAGAGTTGGCAGAACTTATTCGTATGATCCCTGACTGGGGCGTGCAAGTGCGTGACGGCGTAATGCAGCTTGAGCGCGTCTACAAGTTTAAAAACTTTAAACTGGCGATGGCATTCACAAATAAGCTGGCGGATTTAGCGGAAGAAGAATTCCATCATCCCGGCATTTTCACTGAATGGGGTAAAGTGACTGTCACTTGGTGGTCGCACTCCATTAAGGGGCTACATAAGAATGACTTCATCATGGCCGCCAAGACAGACCAGTTACTAGGTTAATTATTTAATCAATTTAATCAGCATCTTAATGTGTTTTATGATGCTGATTTTTTCTTCCTGTTACAATTCAACTGTAAACTAGGCTTGCCACTTTCTGTTTAACCTTCTAACGTATACGGGCTCTGCTATTTACCCTCATCGCTGACGTTTTCGTTAAGGTAACAACTTGCCTAGCAAGCGTCATTTTTGTTGTAAAGCTTAAGGCGAAAAATAGCTCTGCACGGTTTATCCCCAAAATTCGAATCAAAAAAGGGAATATCAGTCATTATGCGCTTGGAAGTCAGCTGTCAGGATCGTGTTGGTTTAGCCAAAGATATCTTAGTCGTGTTAGAGCGTTATGGTATTAATTTAATTGCTATTGATGCCAGTAACCAAGGATTCCTGTACTTACAATTTGCCGAAATCAGTTTTGAAACCTTAAGTGCCTTGATGCCGCAGATCCGCAAAGTGGAAAGTGTCCATGATGTGCGTACGGTGTCGTTTATGCCCTCAGAGCAGGAACATTACGCCCTTAAAACCTTGCTCAAAACCTTACCCGATTCTGTTTTCTCCATCGATGCTAAAGCGCGTATCCGTATCGTTAACGAGTCCGCCTTGCTCAATATCGGCATGGGGGAGCACGAAGTGCTTGAAGAGTCGCTCAATCATTGGGTGCAAGGTTTTAATTTCAGCCGATGGTTGAGTGAAAGCCAAGTCTTACCGCAAGCGGCGAGGGTACAAATTGGTCCAAACGAATATCTAGCCGAAATGCTGCCGATTTACCTGCCCGATGAGGATGAAAAAACCATCCTAGTTGGCGCTGTGGTGTCGCTAAAATCCCCCGCGCGGGTTGGAAAACAATTTAACGCCCTGCAGAATCAAACCACTGGCTTTGAAAATGTATTAGCCAGCAGTGACAAAATGAAGGAAGTGCTTAAGCAAGCGCGGCGGATGGCCCAGCTCGATGCGCCTTTATTGATCACAGGTGAAACGGGTACTGGCAAAGAATTAATGGCCAGAGCCAGCCACGATGCCAGTATGCGCCGTGAGAAACCCTTTATCGCCATTAACTGCGCTGCTCTGCCCGACAGCGCCGCCGAAGAAGAACTATTCGGTTATGTCAGTCAGGGCAAAGTCGTTAAACGGGGTTTCTTTGAAGAAGCCAAGGGCGGCACAGTATTTCTCGATGAAGTGGCTGAGATGTCCAAGGCCGCCCAAGTTAAGCTGCTTCGGCTATTGCAAGATGGTACCTTTAGACGCATTGGCGGCGATGAAGAAGTCCGTGCCGATGTGCGGATCATCTGCTCAACCCAGAAAAATTTAGCCGAACTGTGCCAAACCGGTGAGTTTAGAGAAGATTTGTACTATCGCATCCATGTGCTGAGTTACCACATTCCGTCACTGCGCGAGCGTAAAGTCGATATCATTCCACTGACGGAAATGTTCCTCGAACATTACAGCCAACAGTTATCTAGCCCAGTGCGACGGATTTCGGCCCAGTGCCGCGATCATTTGCTCACCTACGCTTGGCCAGGTAACGTACGCCAATTAAAGAACGCAGTATTTAGAGCTGTGTCTATGTGGGATGGTTCGGCCGAGTTGACGGTAGAACAATTAAAACTGCCGTCCTACGCCGAAGGTTTTGGTTACTTTGACAATGAGTTTGAAGGCAATCTCGACGATGCAATGAAGCAGTTTGAAGCGAGTCTGTTGCGTCGATTATATCCAGCCTATCCGAGTACTCGTCAGTTAGCGAAAAAGCTCGGGGTGTCGCACACCGCTATTGCCAATAAGCTGCGTGAGTACAAGATAGCCAAGCGTCGTTAAGCCGAGTCTTGCTGGCTTGACGCGATAGATGTAACAGTATCGTTCCACTTAGTTGCCGACTTTTCAGGCATATTGCTTACCGAGATATTGATAAGCGGCAACTAGGTTATAAACGTAATGATTAGTTTACGAAATGTGAAATAATTGACCCAAATGTGATTTAGGTCACGCTATAGGAATCTGCGTCAGCTTCGGGTATTTCTACGCGCAACAAATACGTTAAAGCAAGCAAAAGGGCGTGCCTCTGTTGGCGCGGAGTGCGTAACGTGTGCGCCCTTAATGAGTCAAAGAGTCCGATTAAAATCGCCGAATATAAGCTGAATGACGCCGCGCGTTTTCCAGCACAATAAAATTGTACGCCTAGCCTTAGAAGCACTGGAGCCAATATGAAACTTGCAAGTTATAACAATGGTCGCCGCGATGGTCAGTTGATGTTAGTTAGCCGCGATCTCACTAAAACGGTTGCCGTTCCTGCCATTGCCCACACTATGCAGCAATTACTCGACGGTTGGGATTTACTGAAACCGCAATTGCAAGAATTGTACGACGCGTTAAATGAAGGCATGTTAGATAACGCCCAAGCGTTTGACGAAGCTAAGTGCTTGTCGCCACTACCGCGTGCCTACCAATGGGCCGATGGCAGCGCTTATGTGAATCACGTTGAGTTAGTCCGTAAGGCTCGCGGCGCAGAAATGCCTGAAACCTTCTGGACAGATCCGCTGTTCTATCAAGGTGGGTCAGACAGTTTTATTGCCCCTAAAGCCGATATTCCACTGGCGAGTGAAGACTGGGGTATCGATTTCGAATCTGAAATCGCGATCATTACCGATGATGTGCCTATGGGCGTGAGCAGCGACAATGCGGCTAAGCATATTAAATTGTTGATGTTAGTGAACGATGTGTCACTGCGTAACTTAATCCCAGGTGAGTTGGCGAAAGGCTTTGGTTTCTTCCAATCTAAGCCATCGAGCAGTTTTTCACCTGTAGCAGTGACGCCGGATGAACTGGGCGCACGTTGGGAAGATTCTAAAGTGCATTTACCGCTGATCACCCATTTAAACGGTGAGTTATTTGGTCGTCCGAATGCGGGTGTCGATATGACCTTTAATTTCAGCCAGTTAGTTTCACATGTTGCAAAAACCCGTCCATTGGGCGCTGGTGCTATTATTGGCTCTGGTACTATTTCTAACTATGACCGTAGCGCAGGCTCTAGCTGTTTAGCGGAAAAACGTATGTTAGAAGTGATTGCTGAAGGCAAAGCCACTACGCCATTTATGCGTTTTGGCGACACTGTTCGCATCGAAATGCTTGATGACAACGACGTAACCATTTTTGGTTCTATCGATCAAAAAGTGGTTGAATACAAAGCCTAAGGCTTTCCCTTAAAAGGGGGACATAGACTCAAACTAACGGGGCTTAATTGCCCCGTTTTTATACTGACTTTTATAAGGACATGAAAATATGAAACTTTATGGTTATTGGCGCTCAAGCGCGGCGTACCGTGTTCGCATCGCCCTTAATCTTAAGGGGATTTCAGCCGAGCAGTTGTCAGTGCATCTTGTACGTGATGGCGGTGAGCAACATAAAGCGGCTTATACTGCATTAAATCCGCTCGAGTTAGTGCCAACCTTAACGTTGGATGATGAGTTAGATATGGATGCTTTGTCGCAATCCTTAGCCATTATTGAATATCTCGATGAAATACATCCACAAACCCCATTATTGCCTGCATCGGCTCTTGAACGTGCCCACGTGCGCGCCATGGCGCTCACGGTAGCCTGTGAAATACACCCATTAAACAACTTGCGGGTATTGCAGTATTTAACCCAAACCTTAGGGGTCGATGAAGCGGCTAAAAATACTTGGTATCACCACTGGGTTGCGAGTGGTTTTGCAGCCTTAGAAACCTTGTTGGTAAGGCACTGCGGTCGTTACTGCTTTGGGAATGCCGTGACATTAGCCGACTTATGTTTAGTGCCGCAGGTGTATAACGCCCAGCGTTTTAATGTGGATTTAACGCCTTATCCCAATATCATGCGCGTGTGGGCTGAGTGTAATCAGCTTGAAGCCTTTGTCGATGCTGCGCCAGAGCGCCAAGCGGATGCGGTGTAACGAATTGCGCGGATACGGTTTTTACGAATAGAAAGAATGGATGATGAGACTTGCTTTGCGAGTCTAATCTCAGCGATGGAGTTTAAATGCTTTTCAGTAAAAAATGTCCGTATTGCAAAGGTAAACTCGGCGCTAAGGATGTGCCGATTAAGGAAGGACGCTGCTGCCATTGTGATAAGCCGATACTGTACAAACTCAATGTAATAAAATGGATGCTACTGTTCATGCCCATCTTTACTGTTAGCGTTAATCTGCTAGACAAAGATGTCTATGGGTTTTGGATTTGTTTTGCGGTAATGGCACCGATTTATAGTCTCGTTTATTTACTCTGTCATGAGGTCGTAAAGTGCTCAGAAACCGATGGCGAAGTGGAGTAAGCTTAATGTCTTTCCCGTGTTTTTATCTGATATTGAAGCGGGCGATACTGTTATGAGTGGTGCTAGGGGTAATGTCATGAGTGTTGCTACGAATAATGTTATGAATGATGCAATGAGGGAAGCAGCGCTAGAGCATCAATTACTTGAATGGATAGCTCAAGACTGCGAGCGGGTGAGGGCGCTTGAACTCGCGCTTCAATGTGCCAAAGTACACTCAATGCCGCAGTGGTGTCTGGCGGCGGGATTTGTCCGTAATTTAGTCTGGGATCGCTTGCACGAATTTGAGTTGAGTCCACTGAATGATATCGATCTGATCTATTTTTGCCCTTTAGATATTAGCCCTGAGCGGGATCTGGCGACTGAAGCCTATCTTCATCAGCTTGCCCCTGAGTTACCTTGGTCGGTTAAGAATCAGGCGCGCATGCATAGTCGCAATCAAGACATGGCTTACACATCTTGTATTGATGCTATGGCACATTGGCCAGAGTTAGAAACTGCGGTTGGGGTGTGTTTAAAATCTCATGTTGAGACAGATACTCAGGTAGATGCAGAGACTGCTCATCATTGCACGCATTACGGTATTGAGCTGGTGGTTCCCTTTGGGCTGAACTCCCTGTTTGCCCTCAAATTGAGCGCCAATCCAAAGCGATCATTACCACTGTTTGAGCACAGAGTTGCGACTAAGAGCTGGCTAACTCGCTATCCTTTGCTGACGTGTTGTTACTCAAGCTAATCTTCTCACTTTCTTATTCGTTCAGTCTAAAACTGACTTAACTGCCTCACACTGTCATTCCATGCAATCTAGTTATCTAACATGATAGGTATCATCCTCAAGCCGTTTTTATTTGTCCATTTTCTGTTTTTATCCTAATACCAATCGTATTAAATATCTGTTCATTCAGCGGGAGTTCAACGCGCTTTAGACAAGGCTAAGGCTTGAAGGCATAGTGGTGCTCTGTCGAAAGCCTTAAACGCAGTATAAAGCGCGTTGCCATGCAGTGAACATCAGCCGCCCTTCGGGAGGCATACAGGCATCCCACTCCTGTGTTGCATTGACTTAAAAGGGAATAACCATTTTTGCGTCAATGCGCCTTGGATTGAGATGCCTGTGAGGCTCTGAACTGATTAGATATTTAATGTGATTGGTATCATTTAACCCGCCTCTATAATTTGAAATTAATGTTCAAATAACCTCTTAGTTAAGTGCTTTTTATTGTTACTAAAATGTTTATGGTGTTATTGGTCACTACCTCTTGCGGAAGTTATTAGTGATGGCTAATACAGCACTTAGCTCACAGAAAACAAAGGGGTATTATCAATAAATGTTTGAATTTCGTGATTAAGCTCCCATGTGTAGTACCTATAAGTGAGTATTGCTCACTCACTTTGATTTGGATCAATAAATCAGCCGCATATCTCTGGCAGTGTAGGCGTCAATTGTTAAGGATGTAATACAAAACAAAAACCTATGTTGTACATATGGAGTGTGATGATGAATAAAAACACTGTTTCTACACTGGTCGCTGCCACCCTTTTAGCTGCTGGTTTTTCTGCCTCTGTATCGGCTCACCAAGCGGGTGACATTATCGTTCGTGCGGGTGCTGTGGTTGTTGCGCCAAATGAATCAAGCCAAGATGTAGTTATACCTGGTGTAGGCAATCTTGGTGAATTCCAAGTGAGTAATAATACTCAAGTGGGTTTGAACTTCGGTTATATGTTGACTGATAACTTCGGGGTTGAGTTATTAGCAGCAACGCCTTTTAGCCACGATGTCTCTTTGGCTGGCGTAGGTAAGATTGCTGAAACTAAGCATTTACCACCCACTTTAGTGGCGCAGTACTACTTTGGTGATGCACAGTCTAAATTACGCCCATACGTGGGTGTTGGTGTGAACTATACTAATTTCTTCGACAATGAGTTTACTAATGATTTAGGTGGTGCGTTAACGGATTTAAGCATGAGCACTTCTTGGGGCTTAGCGGCACAAGCGGGTGTTGATTATCAAGTTAACAAAAACTGGTTAGTGAACGCTTCCGTGTGGTACGCCAAAATTGATAGTGACGTTAAATTTAAATACCAAGGTACCCCAGTTACCATCGAAACCGATATTGATCCATGGGTTTATATGGTCAGCGTGGGTTACACTTTCTAATCCACTGATTAGATAAGCGTAAAAAAGGAGCCTTAGGCTCCTTTTTCGTTTGTGCCCTTTTTATCACGCCATGTTCTGTTCCACTTAGGCTAAGCCGATTTAGTGCTTTGGCTTTTTAGCTTTCCAGTGGCGAGTGTTATAGATAAATTCGGGTAATAACACAGTAAGCCAAGCGACGAGGCGCCAGCGTTTGGTCACATAGACGCGGCGTTTGCCTTGTTTCATCGCCTTGATGATTTGCGCTGCGACTTGTGGCAATGGTGCAAGCCACATTGCACTTTGCTGCATAGCGGCTTTATCGAGCAAACCAAGTTGGATATCGGTAATCGTAATCGGTAACTTAAGGCGCTGAGCATGCATACTTAAGCCCTCAAGGTAATTCTGGCCAAAGGCTTTTGAGGCGTGATAGGCCACACTCGGCCCGCCGCGCAGGCCCGCAATCGAGTTGATTGCCGCCAGTTGTCCATAACCTTGCTCGCGAAATAGTCTAAATGCCGTATTGCAGATGGCAGCAAAACCTCGCACATTGACATCGATAATGTCTTGCTCCGGTAGCCAAGGCAACTCGGGGTCATAGCTATTGAGGCCTGTATTGACTAAGACTAAGTGCGCGCCGCCAAGACTTTGCCAGACTGATTCAAGTTGGTTGATGATGGCTTGAGGTTGTTCAATTTGAAGTGCAAAAACTTGTACTTTTGTTGGCAAGGATAAGGCAAAATCGCGCAGTGATTCTGGATCTTGGGCGAATAAGACTAATTCAACCTGCTGATCTGCCAATTGCTTTGCAAGTTCACGACTTAATTGTGAGCTAGCTCCCACAATGATTGCAGTTGCTTGGGTCATAGATTTTTCGGCAACGAAATGGTGGCTTATGATAGAAAGTTATGTTCACCAAGACAAGATTTATAGCTTGGGCGTATGGACATCTAGAAGTCTTTATGTATGATTAGGAGAAACAAAATGAACAAATGGTTGCGTTTAAGCGCGTTGAGATTAACCGCTTTAGCATTAATGGCGCTAATGGGTGTGTTATCGGGTTGTGCTACACCGAATGCTATCGTGGAGATAAAAGGCGAGACCTTGTATCGCGAACGGATTGCTCTGCCCGCCGAGGCTAAGGTCGTAGTGCAACTGCTCGATGTCTCAAAAATGGATGTGCCAGCCATAGTGATGGCGGAGCGCGTGCAACAAGGTGCTGCGACACCGGCGCCATTCAGTTTTGCGATTGGTAGCGATCAGTTCCAACCCGGTCACACTTATGCCATAGGTGCCCGGATTATGTTGGGTGATAAGTTATTGTTTATTAATACTCAAGCCTATCATATTGATCTCAACTCCACTGAGCCAATGACGATACTGCTAGAGAAAGTCGGTGGCTAGTTAGCCCGCTCAGAAGTGAGCTGACATACGCGCCGAATCCGTTAGTATTTACGAACAGAAGAGGCGCGGTATGCCGGTTAGAATTCCAGATCATCTGCCCGCAGCAGGGGTGTTAGAGTCAGAAAATATTTTCGTTATGTCCGAGACGCGGGCGGCGAATCAAGATATCAGGCCGATGAAGGTGCTGATTTTGAACTTGATGCCGAACAAAATCGAGACCGAAACCCAGTTACTGCGCTTACTGGGCAACACGCCTTTACAAGTCGATGTGGATTTACTGCGCATTCACGACAAAGAATCCAAGCATACTTCCATCGACCACATGAATACTTTTTACCGTGATTTTGAAGCCGTTCGCCATAAAAATTACGACGGTCTTATCATCACAGGCGCGCCGCTTGGGCAAATCGATTTCGAAGATGTGGTTTATTGGGATCATATCCGTGAAATCATCGACTGGTCCCAAGAGCATGTCACCTCAGTGTTGTTTTTATGTTGGGCAGCCCATGCGGGCTTGTATCATCTCTATGGTTTAAATCGAAAAATATTGCAACAGAAGCGTTCTGGCGTATTTTTACATAGGCGCACTTGTCAGCATTTCCCACTACTACGTGGTTTTGATGATGAGTTCTTTGCACCCCATTCGCGTTTTGCCGAGATGGATGTGGAAGAAATTAGGCAACATCCGCAGTTGCAAGTGTTAGCGCAGTCCGATGAGGCCGGGGCCTATTTAGTATTAAGTCGCAATAACCGTAACTTGTTTGTAATGGGGCACCCTGAATATCAAAAATCGACCTTAAACGATGAATACCATAGGGATTTAGCCCAAGGCTTAACGCCAAATGTGCCACAAAACTATTATCGAAATAATAATCCAGAAGCCGAAGCCATTGCCCGCTGGCACAGCCACGGTAGTTTGTTGGTCAGTAATTGGCTCAATTATTACGTTTACCAGTTAACGCCTTATGACTTAAGTGATATGACGGCGATGACACCGTGGGAATCGCGCTAAGGTTTTGTTTAGCCTTTTATGGTGATGTGGTCACATGGATGTGACCTAAGCTGATACCCAAAAGCCCTTAATTTATCTCTCCCTTAGATGCTGTTGTCCACGCTTGACTGTGCTTAATCCCTGCCTCGCTGTAAATCCTTACTGACAATTTTCACCTGATAAAATCGACACATTAGACCAAGGAATACTTGCTTTACGTTCGCGTAAACGTCAGAGTGGTTTTATTGTCGATTTTATTAAACGTCCCAAGGCTAGCACTAGGCCTTGTGGTCAATTTGGGTTGGAGCCTGCATGAGTACTGAACCGTTAAATCAAGATATCGTTATTGTTGCCGCTAAACGCACCCCTATGGGTGGTTTTCAAGGCAGTTTGTCATCTGTTGCATCACCGACTCTAGCCGCGACAGCCATTAAGGGCTTGTTGGCGGAGACTCAATTAGCGGGTGAGCATGTTGATGAAGTCTTGATGGGCTGCGTATTACCCGCTGGTTTAGGTCAAGCGCCTGCACGTCAAGCCACTTTAGGTGCGGGATTACCCTTATCCGTTGGTGCGACCACAGTGAACAAAGTCTGTGGCTCAGGCATGAAGACGGTAATGTTAGCCCACGATTTGATTAAAGCGGGCAGTGCAAAAGTCGTGATCGCTGGCGGTATGGAAAGTATGAGCCAAGCGCCGTATCTTTTGGATAAAGCTCGCGGCGGCATGCGCATGGGCCACGGCAAAGTGCTCGATCATATGTTTTTAGATGGTCTTGAGGATGCTTATACTGGCGGCGCCATGGGAACGTTTGCCCAGAAAACCGCCGATGAATTTGGTATCACCCGCGAGCAGATGGACGCCTTTGCGCTAAGTTCGCTCGAAAAAGCCAATGCTGCGATTAACTCGGGCGCCTTTAAGACCGAAATCACGCCTGTCACAGTCAGTGATCGTCGCGGTGATGTTACTGTCGACACCGACGAGCAACCCGGTAATGCCCGCCCTGAAAAAATTCCTACGCTGCGACCAGCCTTTACCAAAGATGGCACTATCACAGCGGCTAACTCTAGCTCTATTTCCGATGGCGCAGCGGCATTGATGCTGACCTCTCGCGGCGAAGCTGAGCGTTTAGGCTTAACAGTATTAGCCACCATTAAAGGCCACACGACCCACGCCCAAGAGCCTTCACTCTTTACCACTGCACCTGTCGGCGCTATGGCGAAATTACTTGCCAATGTGGGTTGGTCAACGGATGAAGTCGATTTATTCGAAATCAACGAAGCCTTCGCCATGGTGACTATGCTTGCCGTGTCTGAACTGGGTTTAGATGTGGCTAAAGTTAACGTCAATGGCGGCGCCTGCGCCTTAGGTCATCCTATTGGTTGCTCGGGTTCACGTTTGCTGGTGACCTTAATTCATGCTTTAAAAGCCCGCGGTCTTAAGCGCGGTGTTGCCTCGCTGTGTATCGGCGGTGGAGAAGCGACGGCGATGGCCATCGAGGTTTAATCGCAAAGGTTTTTGTCAAATCAGGTTTTAGTTAAATCAACAAGACGGGGCTGGCAAGGGCAATCACTTCCCTTGAGGATAATCATAATATCGCACCGCCAGTCCATCACTCTACAAGGAAAGGATTGCAACATGACCACACAAGTAAAGCATTACATTGACGGCGAGTTTATCCAAGGTACGGGCACATCACAGATTATTGTCACCAATCCCGCGAATAACTCGCCGATTGCTGTGATTAATGCTGCCACTAGCGAAGAAGTTCACGCTGCCATTGCCAGCGCCAAAGCGGCCTTTAAAACCTGGAAAGAAGTGCCAGTGTCTGAACGCGCGCGTGTCATGTTGCGTTATCAACATCTGCTAAAAGAACATCACGACGAACTGGCGACCATTCTTGCAAAGGAAACCGGTAAAACCTTTGAAGATGCCAAGGGCGATGTATGGCGTGGTATCGAAGTTGCTGAACATGCTTGTAATGTGGCGTCATTATTGATGGGTGAAACCGTCGAGAACGTCGCGCGTTCAATTGATACTTACAGCTACACTCAACCACTCGGTGTGTGTGCCGGTATTACGCCATTTAACTTCCCTGCGATGATCCCGTTATGGATGTTCCCATTGTCGATTGCCTGCGGTAACACTTTCATTTTAAAGCCTTCTGAACAAGACCCTATGACGCCGCAGCGCCTAGTTGAGCTGTTTGTTGAGGCGGGCGCACCTAAAGGCGTATTGCAATTAGTGCATGGTGATAAAGCAGCCGTAGATATCCTGCTGGCAGACCCTGCGATTAAAGCCATTTCCTTTGTCGGTTCTGTGGCTGTGGGTCAATATATTTATAAAACGGGTACCGATAACTTAAAACGCGTGCAAGCCTTTGCGGGCGCGAAAAACCACTGCGTTATCATGCCAGATGCAAACAAACAGCAAGTGATCAACAACTTAGTCGGCGCTTCTGTGGGCGCGGCGGGTCAGCGTTGTATGGCGATTTCGGTTGCCGTGTTTGTTGGTGCCGCTAAAGAGTGGATCCCAGAATTAAAAGAAGCGTTAGCCAAAGTTCGTCCAGGTTTATGGGACGATAAAGAAGCGGGTTATGGCCCGGTTATCAGCCCAGCCGCTAAGGCGCGGGTGCTTAAACTTATCGCCCAAGGTAAAGCCGAAGGCGCCGAGTGTTTACTCGATGGCAGCGATTTTACCGTAGAAGGTTATGAATCTGGTAATTGGATTGGCCCAACTATGTTCAATAAAGTCTCCACTGAGATGAGCATCTACAAGGAAGAAATCTTTGGCCCTGTACTGTGTTGTATGGAATCAGACTCCTTAGAAGCCGCCATCGAATTAGTCAACGCCAGCCCTTATGGCAATGGCACGTCTATCTTTACTGCTAGTGGTGCTGCTGCCCGTAAATATCAACATGAAATCGAAGTCGGCCAAGTGGGGATTAACGTGCCTATTCCTGTGCCATTACCTTTCTTCTCATTTACCGGTTGGAAGGGTAGTTTCTACGGCGATCAACATGCCTACGGTAAGCAAGCGGTGCGTTTCTATACCGAGACCAAGACTATTACTTCCCGCTGGTTTGAGTCTGATATTGCCGTAGCTTCAACGCCAAATATGAGCATTAACCTACGCTAAGCTCGGTTATAAACCACGGCGTCTTTATGGCGCCCAATTTATTAAATAAAAAGTGACCATAGAGTCATAGGAGAGACCAATGGATTTTAATTTCAACGATGACCAACGTCAGTTTGCCGATCTTGCGCGCCAGTTCGCCGCGGAAGAATTAACCCCGTTCGCCGCCAAGTGGGATGAAGAACATCATTTCCCCAAAGACGTGATCCAAAAAGCCGGTGAGCTGGGTTTTTGCTCTCTGTATTCTCCAGAATCTGAAGGTGGCATGGGCTTATCGCGCCTCGATGCGTCGATTATTTTTGAAGAGCTCGCCAAGGGCTGCACAGCGACCACGGCCATGCTGACCATTCACAATATGGCGACTTGGATGGTGACGACTTGGGGCACTGAAACCCTGCGTCAGACTTGGTCTGAGTCGTTAACCACAGGGCAAATGTTAGCGTCCTATTGTTTAACTGAGCCGGGCGCAGGTTCTGACGCCGCATCTTTGCAAACCAAAGCGGTGCGTGACGGTGATGAGTATGTGATTTCAGGCTCGAAGATGTTTATCTCAGGAGCGGGCGCCACTGAGCTTTTAGTTGTGATGTGCCGCACGGGTCAAGCTGGGCCTAAGGGGATTTCTGCCATTGCCATTCCGGCGGATGCCGCTGGCGTTATTTATGGTAAAGCTGAAGATAAAATGGGCTGGAATGCCCAGCCGACCCGTCAAATCACCTTTGAAAACGTGCGCGTGCCAGTAGCGAACTTGCTCGGTGAAGAAGGCCAAGGTTTTGCTTTCGCGATGAAAGGCTTAGACGGCGGTCGCATCAATATCGCTACCTGTTCTGTGGGGACGGCGCAGTCGGCTTTAGAGCGCGCAACTCAGTATATGAATGAGCGTCAGCAATTTGGTAAACCGTTAGCGGCTTTCCAAGCGCTGCAATTTAAGCTTGCCGATATGGCGACAGAATTAGTCGCAGCCCGCCAAATGGTGCGTCTTGCGGCATTTAAACTCGATAGTGGCGATCCTGAAGCCACGGCTTATTGCGCTATGGCGAAACGCTTTGCCACCGATGTGGGTTTTCAAGTCTGCGATGCGGCGCTGCAAATTCATGGTGGATATGGTTATATAAGGGAGTACCCGCTGGAACGTCATTTCCGTGATGTGCGTGTACACCAGATTTTAGAAGGCACTAACGAAATTATGCGCTTAATTATCGCCCGTCGTTTACTCGATGAAAATGCAGGACAAATCCTGTAATTCAACTCGCAATATGCGTGACTTACAGGTCGGCGATAACTGAAAAGGAGTCTATAAAGATGGAATATTTAGTTGAACGTATCGAAGGCCACACGGCGATTCTGACCATGAACAATCCGCCAGCCAACACTTGGACCGCCGAGAGTTTGCAGGCGCTTAAAGCCAAAGTGCTTGAGCTGAATGCCAATAAAGATATTTATGCCTTAGTGTTAACGGGTCAAGGGCAAAAGTTCTTCTCCGCTGGCGCCGATTTAAAACTGTTTAGCGATGGTGACAAAGGTAATGCGGCAACGATGGCAAAGCATTTTGGTGAAGCCTTTGAAACCTTAAGCCAATTCCGCGGTGTGTCGATTGCCGCGATTAATGGCTATGCCATGGGCGGCGGCTTAGAAGTCGCGTTGGCCTGCGATATTCGTATCGCCGAAATTCAAGCTGTAATGGCATTACCCGAAGCGACGGTCGGTTTATTACCCTGTGCGGGTGGCACTCAAAATCTGACCGCATTAGTCGGTGAAGGGTGGGCTAAACGGATGATTTTATGCGGCGAGCGTATCGATGCAACTCAAGCATTGAATCTACGTTTAGTGGAAGAAGTGGTTGATACTGGCGAAGCGCTTAATGCGGCAATCGCGTTGGCCGTTAAAGTCGCTAACCAAAGCCCAAGCAGCGTCACAGCGTGCAAGACACTTATTCAAGCGGGGCGCACTATGGCTCGTAGCCAAGCGCTACCGATTGAGCGTGAGTTATTTGTCGGATTATTTGATACTGAAGATCAGGCCGAAGGCGTGAATGCGTTTTTAGGGAAACGTAAAGCTGAGTGGAGAAACCGCTAATGACGAATGTAGTAGATAATGACGTGGTCGAGCATGTCGCAAATCAGGTCACGACCACACAAAATGTGGTTTTTCAAACCTTAGCCACTGCTTCTGGCAAATTGGTTGGTGTGGTCACACTCAATGTGGAAAAAGCCCTCAATGCCTTAGATTTAGGCATGGTGCGAGCTATGACGGCGCAGCTTAATCTGTGGAAGAAAGATCCCCTTATCGCTTGCATCGTATTAGATGGCAGCGGTGAGAAGGCATTTTGTGCCGGGGGTGATGTGCGCGCTTTATACCATGCTTCCATTGCCGCTAATGGGCAAGTGACTGAGGAAGCAAAGGTTTTCTTCGAAGAGGAATATCGCCTCGATTATCTACTGCATACCTTTGGCAAACCTGTGTTGGTGTGGGGCGATGGCATTGTCATGGGCGGCGGTCTCGGTTTGATGGCGGGCGCAAGCCACAGAGTTGTTACCGAAACCTCGCGTATCGCTATGCCTGAGGTGACTATCGGCCTGTATCCCGATGTGGGCGGCAGTTATTTCCTTAATCGTATGCAGGGCAAGATGGGATTGTTTTTGGGATTGACCGCCTATCAACTCAATGCCGCCGATGCCTGTTATGTGGGCCTTGCGGATCATTACCTGAACCGCGACGACAAAGAGCTGATGTTTGATGCCATGGCAACCTTAGATTGGAGCGATACGCCGGCTCTTAATCATCAACGTTTAGATAGCATGATCAACGAGCTGTCTAATCAAGTGGATATTCCTAAGGGCGACAGTGTATTAGCCGAAAGCCAAGACATAATCGACAGGCTTATGGCGGGCAGTCTGCAGGATATTGCAGCACGCATGTCAACTTTGGTATCGGAAGAAAAGTGGTTAATGAAAGCGCGGGACACCTTCCTTGCGGGTAGCCCTATCAGCTGGCACTTGGTCTATATCCAAGGGCAGTTAGGGACTAAGCTTAGCTTAGCTCAATGTTTCAAATGGGAATTAACCGCGAGTGTTAACGTGTGCGCCCACGGTGATTTCTGCGAAGGCGTTCGTGCACTCTTGATTGATAAAGACAAGAAACCGCAATGGCGTTTTAAGGATGTTAACTCAGTACCCACAGCGGTACTTGAGCAAATATTGGCTTCCCCATGGGGCGAGGCGCATCCCTTTAACCAACTGAGTTAAGCGTTTAAGGGCCGAGTTGGCTAAGCGCTGTGTTTATCTGCTTAGCCAAGCTCGCTTTACTCTGTGATAAAGTCAGCATAATCAATTTGATAGTATTATCACAACACTAAAAAGAACAACACAGGAGTGATGGCATGAGTACAGTAGCCTTTATCGGTTTAGGTAATATGGGCGGCCCAATGGCGGCCAATTTATTAAAAGCAGGCATGACGGTTCGCGTCTTTGATTTAGTCCCAGAAGCTATGCAGCAATTGGCCGAAAAAGGCGCCTTAGTATCAAGTACCGCCTGCGGCGCGGCAGCGGGTGCAAGTGTGGTGATTACTATGTTGCCTGCGGGCAAGCATGTGAAAAGTTTATATTTAGGCAATGGAACAGACAAAGGACTCCTAGAAGTAGTTGCAGGTGATACCTTGCTCATCGATTGTTCAACCATCGATGCACAAAGCGCACAATTAGTGGCAGCTGAAGCGGCTAAAAGTGGCATCGAGTTTATGGATGCACCGGTTTCTGGCGGCACGGCAGGCGCGGCAGCGGGTACTTTAACTTTTATTTGTGGTGGCTCGGATAACGCTTTTGAACGTGCGCAGCCCGTACTTAAGGCTATGGGTGTGAATATCTTCCACGCAGGCGGTCCAGGTGCGGGGCAAGTCGCAAAAATCTGCAATAACATGCTGTTATCTGTGCTGATGGTCGGTACTTCCGAAGCACTGCAAATGGGGATTGATCACGGTCTTGATCCTAAAGTGCTATCCGACATTATGAAGGTCAGCAGTGGCGGAAACTGGACGCTAGAGAAGTACAATCCCTGCCCAGGCGTGATGGAAACAGTGCCTTCTTCTAAGGGCTATCAGGGTGGCTTTATGGTAGATTTGATGGTCAAAGATCTCGGTCTGTCACAAGAAGCTGCATTATTGAGCAACTCTAGCACGCCAATGGGTGCTTTAGCCCGCAGCTTGTATGTTAATCATGCAAGACAAGGCAATGGTCGCCGAGATTTTTCCAGTATATTTGAACAATTTGCACCACTTAAAAAATAGACACAGATAACAAGGGATCACCAGATGGATTTAAAAGATAAGGTTGTCGTCATTACTGGCGGCGCGGGTGGCTTAGGCTTAGCAATGGCGCAAAATTTTGCGCAGGCGGGTGCTAAGATAGCGCTTATCGATGTGGACCAAGAAAAACTCGAGCGAGCCTGCGCTGAGCTTGGATCGGACACTGAAGTCCAAGGTTATGCCTTAGACATTACCGACGAAGAAGATGTCGTCGCGGGTTTTGCCTATATTCTCGAAGATTTTGGTCAAGTGAACGTGTTAGTGAACAACGCCGGTATTTTGCGTGATGGCATGTTAGTCAAAGCCAAAGACGGCAAGGTCACTGATCGTATGTCTTACGAGCAATTCCAATCGGTGATCAATGTGAACCTGACCGGCAGTTTCCTCTGTGGCCGTGAGGCCGCAGCGGCCATGATTGAATCGGGTCAAGCGGGGGTGATTGTTAACATCTCTAGCCTTGCTAAGGCGGGTAATATGGGCCAATCAAATTACGCGGCCTCAAAAGCGGGTGTTGCGGCTATGTCCGTCGGTTGGGCTAAGGAGTTAGCGCGCTACAATATCCGTAGTGCAGCCGTAGCACCAGGTGTGATTGCGACCGAGATGACGGCGGCAATGAAGCCAGAAGCGTTGGAGCGTTTAGAGAAACTCGTGCCAGTTGGCCGCTTAGGTCATGCCGACGAGATAGCTTCTACCGTACGTTTTATTATTGAAAACGATTATGTTAACGGTCGTGTGTTTGAAATCGATGGTGGTATTCGTCTTTAGAGCGATATCTTATTGATTTGCATAAAAACCGAGCTTAGGCTCGGTTTTTTTATAGGGTAAATAAAGATAATGGTTCTTATACTCTAGCTTTCGGATTTATTTAGATTTCACTGTTGGAGTTGACATTTAGTTGTTAACCTTCAACAATCGCTCTCCCGTTTTTTTACATAACTTTACAAACATGTTGATCACATGTAATGGAGCTTGAAATCCGGATGTCTTGGCAGGAAAAAGCCCACTGGCTTGAGAAAATCACTAAGCGCATGATGTTGATCGTGGGTATCTTAGGGTTGGTTGTGATTTATTGCGGTTTCTTTTTTCTGCTCTTTAGTGGCCGCTCTGTGGCCGTGATCCCATGGTTTTTTCTTATCTCACCTTGGGTGTGTATTTATTTTGGTTTAACGCAAGTACAACAAGTGCAAGTGGTAAATTGGTTCTTAAAAAAATTTAAAAAATAACTAATTTACACATAACTCATTTCTGCAAGTTCATATTTTGTTTCGGTTTGTGCAGTTGGCAAACATTGGGGAGAAACAATGAAGCTACATGGATATTTATGGATGCTGGGGGGCTTATTTTGTTTAGGTGCTTGCGAGCGCTCGAACAAAGAGACGCCGCATCTTAGTGATAATGGCGCGCGCATAGTTGCGCCCTATGGTAGTTGGCAGTCTCCGCTATCGGCGACTGAAGTTTTTGAGCAGGCCGATAATGTGGCTGAGTTGCAAAGCGTTGATGGTGCTATTTATTTCTCTGAATCTGATGGTGAAAAACAAGGCCAAGTCGGGATCAAACGCCTCGATCAACGTGGAAAAATTACCGACATAGTGCCGCCTGCGTTTAATGTTAAATCCGCCGTTCATGAATACGGTGGTGCCGCCTTTTTGGGGATTGGTCAGAGTCTGTTTGCCACTAAGGCACAGGACCAACTGTTTTATCGTTTTGCCCCTAATCAACCCCCTTTGCCTTTAACGCCAAATGGTACTCGCCATGCAGATTGTATTGCTTACCCCAAAGGGTCGAGGATTATCTGTGTGCGCGAAGATCATCGTCAAGCGGGTGAGCCTAAGGCGAGTCTTGTTACCATTAATCTTAATTTTGCAGGTGAAGGCGATACCTTTGTTTCGGGCCATGACTTTATTTCTTCGCCAGCCATCTCGCCCGATAACAGCCAACTGGCGTGGATCACGTGGGAACATCCCTATATGCCATGGGATAATAGCGTGCTCTGGCTTGGGGATCTGGACCGTAAAGGGCAATTACACAATATTCGTAAGGTAAACACGCCCGCAGATTCTTCGGTGTCGCAGCCGTTATTTAGCCCCGATGGACAATTGTATGTCGTATCGGATATCAGTAACTGGTGGAATATCTATCGAGTCACGGCACAAAATACCTTAGACCCAGTGCTAAAGAAAAAGGCCGAGTTTGCGGTGGCTGATTGGTATTTAGGCAATCATAACTATGCCTTTGAATCCGAAAAAACGATTATTGCCAGTTATATGCTTGGTAGTCAGGCCGTTTTAATTCGACTGCATCTAGATTCAGGCCTGACCGAATCTTTGGCCGTCGACTTTGGTGAAATCACCCAAGTGATCCGAGGGGAAGATGCTGTTTATTTTGTCGGCGCTAAGGCGACGCCAGAGAAGGGCATTTATAAAGTGATCGGTCGTGGTACTGAGTTGGTGTATACCCCTAACTTACCAAAACTTAATCCCAACTATATCTCCCGTGCTAAAAATATTACTTTTAAAACAGGTGCTAACCAGCAAGCTTACGGTTATTTTTATGGTCCGGTTAACCCCAACTATACTGCGCCTAATGATACCCGTCCGCCCTTGATTGTAATGTTACACGGCGGTCCTACGGCGCGGGCGAGTCTGGCTTATCGCAGTGATATTCAATTTTGGACCAGCCGAGGCTTTGCGGTTCTCGATGTTAATTTCCGTGGCAGCAGTGGTTTTGGCCGTGCTTATCGTCAAAGTATCTACGGAAAATGGGGCCAAGTTGATGTGGAGGATGCGGTCAATGCGGCCCGTTATTTAGTCGATAAGGGCTGGGTTGATGGACAAAAGCTGGCGATTCGAGGTGTCAGCGCTGGTGGGTTAACTGTGATGTCGTCATTGGCATTTTATGATGTATTTCAAGCGGGGGTGAGCTATGCGGGGATCAGTGACTTTGAACAGCTCGCCAAGAGTACCCATAAATTCGAGACTGGCTACTTAGATCTGCTCATCGGCCCCTATGGTGAAAATCAAGCCCGCTATAGGGAACTGTCGCCCCTGCATCACCTTGAAGGATTGAATGAGCCTTTATTAATTTTTCAAGGATTACGCGACCAAATCGTACCACCACAGCAGTCGCGGCAGATTTATGAGGCGTTAAAAGTGAGAGGCGTACCCACGGCTTATATCGCTTATCAGGATGAACCCCACGGCGGTTGGAAACCTGAGCACAAGGCCGCAGGATTAGAAACTGAGCTGGCATTTTATGGGCAAGTGTTTAACTTTACCCCTGCGGGTAAGCTTGCAACACTGGTATTGGATAACGCCGCGGCGCTAAAGCCAACTATAGTGAGAAGTCAATAACGCGGTATTTACCGTTATTGAACTTGGCCATCACTATTGCGATTGGCTTTTACTGCAACACTCAGAGCCAGCATTTTGCTGGCTCTTGTGATTTTTATGGCTGCCATGAGTCTCGTGACTTAGGCTGTCGATAATGGCGCAGTGGGGCTGATCGCCGCCTTGGCATTGGGTCACCATGTGCTGTAATTGCGCCCTAAGCTGCTGTAACTTATTGATTTGCTCTTCGACATAGGCAAGGTGCGTTTGGGTAAGCTGCTTAACGTCCTCGGCATTACGGCTTTCATTGCCCTTAAGACCAAGCAAGGATTTGCAATCCTCTAGGCTAAAACCTAAGTCGCGGCATTGATGCACAAACTTAAGTCCTTCAATATCTTGATGGCGATAAACTCGATAACCCGCCTCATTGCGCTCGCCGCACACTAAGCCAATATCATGATAATAACGGATACTCTTAACACTTAAGCCCGTTTGTTTCGCTACTTCACCTATCTTCATTTTGACCTCTATTTTTTCAACTGAATGGTATCACCCATTTCGCCCAGCAATTAATTGTCGATGTGATCACATTGAGCAAATTCATCCTTGACTCTCCAGTGATGGGAGACTTTATCTTAGACCTATAGTGTGAAACATCAAGTGAGGGATCTCCCATGTCTATGACCAGACTCTATGTCGCCAATATGAATTGCGCTGGCTGCGTCGCAAAAATTGAAAAGGCGTTTGCCGCCCAAGAGGGCGTCGAAGCGCGTGTGAATCTCGCCGATAAGCAAGTGACGGTAGAAGGCAAGATGAGCGCAGATACCGCCTTGACTGTGATGGCGAATGCGGGTTATCCGGCGCAGGTCGTTATTGATGCTAAAGTCGCCGCCGAAGAAAAACGCCTTGAAGATGCCGCCGAGTATCGACTGCGGATGCGCCAAGCTATAGCCGCGCTCGTTGTGGGTGTGCCTATGATGCTGTGGGGATTACTGGGCGGTGAAATGATGATCAACAGCCCAAATCTGCAGTTAGGTTGGGGCATCATGGGACTGGTCACTTTGGCTTTACTCATCACCACAGGTGGCCATTTTTATCAAGGAATGTGGCGGGCGCTCAAAGCCAAAACCACTAACATGGATACGCTGATTGTGCTGGGTACCAGTACCGCGTGGGCCTATTCCATGTTGGTAGTCATTATGCCGAGCGCATTCCCTATGGATACCCGCCATGTGTACTTTGAGGCGAGTGTGATGATTCTAGGTTTAATTAACTTAGGTCATGGACTCGAGCTTAAAGCGCGGGGCAAAACCAGCGAAGCGGTGCAGCGACTGCTCGGGTTGCAATCCACTACTGCGATTCGTATCACGGATAAGGGTGATGAAAAGGTTGAGATAAGTCAGTTGAAACTGGGTGATAAGCTGCGTTTGCGCCCCGGTGACAGAGTTGCCCTTGATGGTGAGGTCGAAACAGGACAATCCCTACTTGATGAAGCCATGCTCACAGGTGAGCCTATTCCCGTGCTTAAAAATCGCGGAGACAGTGTGAGTGCGGGCACAGTCAACGGCAATGGCAGCCTAGTTTACCGAGTGACGGCGGGACAACAAGATACTAAGCTCGCCAAAATCATTGCATTGGTGCAACAGGCACAAACCTCAAAATTACCCATAGGTCGATTGGCCGATAAGATCTCCGCGGTATTTGTCCCGACTGTGGTGGCGATAGCGCTGCTGGCGGCGGCTATTTGGTATTTTGCAGGTCCAGCGCCCGCCTTAAGCCATGCGTTAGTGGTGCTGACGAGTGTGCTCATCATAGCGTGTCCCTGTGCGTTGGGGCTGGCTACGCCTATGTCTATCATGGTGGCTGTGGGCCGCGCCGCCCAAATGGGCGTGTTAGTCAAAAATGGCGAAGCGTTGCAAACCGCCAGTAAAGTTGATTGTGTGGTGCTGGATAAAACCGGCACTGTCACCTTAGGTAAGCCGCAAGTCACTGACTTTGTATTAGTACAAACACTGAGTGATGCCGACAAAGAAACCTTGCTGGGCGAAATTGCAAGCCTTGAGCAGCACTCTGAGCATCCGTTAGCGGGGGCGATTGTCAGTTATGCCAAGGAATCACTGACGCAATTGCCCGATACACAGGCGTTTACGAACCATCAAGGTAAGGGGATTGAGGGCAAGGTCGATGGCGTATCGCTGGCGATAGGTAATCTCGCCTTGATGACGGCATTGAATATTGTCAATTCCGATGGCAGTGCCTTAGATCCTAACGCGACATTAAGTTTTGCGAACCAAGGTAAAACCCCAATTTATATCGCTAAAGCGGGCAAGTTAGTGGCCACTATCGCACTTGCCGATCCGATTAAACCCGATGCCAAAGAAGCCATTGCGGCCATGCTGCAAAGGGGCATTCGCGTGGTGCTGTTAACGGGGGATAACCCACAAACGGCGCAGGCGGTGGCCGACCAAGTGGGTATCACCGAAGTGATTGCTGGTGTATTGCCCGAGCAAAAACAACAGTATGTGCTGGATTTACAAAAGCAAGGGCATGTGGTGGCTATGGTAGGGGATGGTATTAATGATGCGCCAGCTCTGATGAGTGCCGATGTGGGGATCGCGATGGGATCGGGCACTGAGGTGGCGATTGAAAGTGCGGATATCACCTTACTGTCGCAGCAATTGATAGTGATTGCTAACTTATTGGCATTGTCGCGGGCGACGATTACCAATATTAAGCAGAATCTGTTCGGCGCCTTTGTGTATAACAGTTTGGGTATTCCGGTTGCGGCGGGCGTGCTTTATCCACTTACTGGCATGTTATTAAGCCCTGTGATTGCGGGTGCGGCCATGGCTTTGTCTTCACTTACTGTCGTCACGAACGCCAACCGCTTAAGACGGCAGAAGTTATAAGTTGTCGATACCTAAGCTAACTTAAAATGTTGAAACGGGTATCTTGAGTTAGCTTAGGGCTATGTCCACATTAGCCTTTGGCGTTGGCAAGCTTTGCGACGCTAAGGGTCATCAGATTGTCATTCTGCTCGAATACATTGAAAGCTAAGCCAATAGGGTAAAATTAATTACGCTTCTCACGCAGGCATTGTGCGGCGATTTCGGCATTCCCTCTGGCTTTTGATCAGCCTTGGTAGTTGATAATTTAGCCCAAACTGCTATAGTGCCACGTTTATTTTTACCCCTTCGGCATAGCGTTATTTGGTTTATGCTTATTTAAAGCGGCGCCAGCTGGCTCGGCCAACATTACTCGATTTGGAAGTTCATTTTGATCACAACAGCAAATATCACCATGCAGTTCGGCGCTAAGCCACTGTTTGAAAACATCTCAGTTAAATTTGGCGGTGGTAACCGTTACGGTCTTATCGGCGCGAATGGCTGTGGTAAATCGACCTTCATGAAGATCCTGTGTGGTGATCTAGATCCTAGCAGCGGTAACGTCTCGTTAGATGTGAATGAGCGTCTGGGTAAATTAAGCCAGAACCAGTTCGGTTATGAAGAATTCAACCTGATCGACACAGTGATCATGGGCCACCGCGAACTGTGGAAGGTAAAGCAAGAGCGTGACCGTATTTATTCTTTACCAGAAATGAGTGAAGAAGACGGCATTACCGTTGCCAACCTAGAGATGGATTTTGCTGAGATGGACGGTTATACCGCCGAATCTCGCGCCGGTGAATTGCTGTTAGGTGTAGGTATCGGTATCGACAGCCATTTTGGTTTGATGTCTGAAATCGCACCGGGTTTAAAACTGCGTGTACTATTAGCGCAAGCCCTGTTCTCTGATCCAGACGTGCTGTTGCTCGACGAACCTACCAACAACTTGGACATCGACACAATCCGTTGGTTACAAGACATGTTGAACCAACGTAGCAGTACTATGGTTATTATTTCGCATGATAGATATTTCTTAAACTCAGTTTGTACTCACATGGCTGACTTAGACTACGGCGAACTGCGCGTTTATCCAGGTAACTACGACGAATACATGCAAGCGGCTACTCAAGCTCGCGAGCGTTTATTGTCTGATAATGCGAAGAAAAAAGCTCAGATCTCTGAACTGCAAACCTTCGTCGCACGCTTCTCGGCTAACGCTTCTAAAGCGAAACAAGCCACATCACGTGCCCGTCAAATCGACAAGATTAAGTTAGATGAAGTAAAAGCCTCTAGCCGTGTGAACCCCTTCATTCGTTTCGAGCAAGAGAAGAAATTGTTCCGTAATGCCTTAGTGATTGAAAACCTAACTAAAGGCTACGACACTCCGTTATTCAAAGACTTAAACTTAATTGTTGAAGTGGGCGAGCGCATTGCGGTATTGGGTGAAAACGGCGTCGGTAAAACAACCCTGTTACGTACCCTGATCCACGATATTCCGCAGGATGCAGGTACTATCCAATGGTCTGAAAACGCTAACATTGGTTACTATGCACAGGACCATGAGTCTGATTTCGCTAACGAAATGACGCTGTTCGAGTGGATGAGCCAATGGCGCAAGCCAGAAGATGACGACCAATCGGTACGTGGCATCTTAGGCCGTATGTTGTTTGGCTCTGACGACATTAAAAAGTCAGTCAAAGTGCTGTCTGGTGGTGAGAAAGGTCGTATGTTATTCGGCAAGCTCATCATGCAAAAAGCCAATATTTTAGTGCTCGACGAACCGACCAACCACATGGATATGGAATCGATTGAATCACTGAACAACGCGCTGGAAATGTACGAAGGGACCTTGATTTTCGTGAGTCATGACCGTGCATTCGTATCGTCTCTGGCAAACCGTATCCTTGAAGTCACTCACTCAGGTGTGAATGATTTCAGAGGCACTTATGATGAGTTCCTTGCCAGCAAAGGCATTGAAGTCTAACGCTATTTGTTATTTAGCTGCATGTGTAAATACATGCATTTAAATACATGCATTTAAATACATGCATTTAAATACATGCATTCAAATACAGTGCAGCTAAATGCAGCATCAATAAAAACGCCGCGATTCATTGCGGCGTTTTTGTATCCATTTGCTGTCTTTTATCTAGCGATTAGCTTTTCGCGCACTCGATTTTAGCGCATTGGCGGCACTCGTTAGGGCGCTGACTCTTGCTGCACATAAATCAAATTGTCGGTATCAAAGCCGCGGGCTTTAGACATTTCAACAAACTTTTGCAGCACCTCGGGTGGCACAGTCGGGGTTTTAGCCAATAGCCACAAATAATCCGTGTCGGGTCCTGATATAAAAGCGTATTGATAGTTTTTATGGTCTAATTCGAAGACCACATACGATCCATAAAATGGCCCAAAGAAGGAGACTTTCAAATAGCCTTCTGAGTCCCCATTCACAAAATAGGCTTTTCCTTCGGCTTCTTTCCATTCGTTTTTAGCCGCTGAAAATCCACGGTTAATGACCCTAACACCGCCATCCTCTTTCAGGCTGTATTCTGCGCTAATTTGGCTTAAGCCTCTTTCGAATGAATGATCTAATCGTGCAATTTCGTACCATTTACCTAAGTATTTATTTAGCTCAAAATCATTCACGGGTTGAACCAGTTTAGGCATGCCTAAGCAACCGCTGAGCAAAAATATACTAATGACTAACAGTAGCTTTCTCAATTAGACCTCCAGATCTTAAGTTTTAGTCGCACGTCTTAAGTGCAATGTTCAATCAATCCTCTGTCGAGCTTACACTATTTTCTTCACATTATTTCAGCAACTTGGCAAAGTATTGTTGGTTAGCCGCTCGTAATCAATGCGTTGCGCTGACTGATAAAGCCTTGGCTAATGCCGGCCAGAATAATCAAGCCGACACCGCTTAATTGCATGGGACTCAAGCTTTCACCAAATATCCACCATGCCAGCGTCACTACGATAACCGGTTCCACATAGGCGAGGGTGCCAAAGGTGACTGCAGGCAATTGCCGCAGGGCTTTTACCGCCAGTAATATTGCTAAAAATCCGGGGAAGAATCCAATCGCGATCAACCAAACAATTTGCGGCAAACTTGGCGTCAGCGGTGCATTTATCACTAAGGGCAGCAGACATAAAGCGCCGACACAAAGCTGCACTAAAGTGCTTTGATAGGGCGAACTCAGGCTAGGTTTTCGGTTGATTAACATAAAACCGCAGTAGGTTAATAAGGCGAGTAGGGAATAAAAATAGCCTAATAATTCAGTGTGATTGCTCGCTTGCTGCGGCCCTGTTGGGATCATTAACATAAAGCCCATCAGCGCGACCACTACGCTTGCCATGCTTAAGCGGGTGAGTTTCTCGGCAAAGAAATAATGGGCGAAAATAGCCGACACCACAGGGGCTAAGTAAATAATCATGATCACATTGGCCATTTGGGTGTACTGAATGGCTTCAATGTAAAACGCCATAAAACCCGCGAGCATAATGCCATTCACTAAGGTACGTTTACTGGGTCTATGGCGAATCTGATGGCCTTTACCTGTAAGCAGCATATAAGCCAATAGAAATAGGGCACCGAGCAGTAAGCGGTAGAAGGTAATGTGTTCGGCGGGCAGGGCGGCAAAGCGCGCTAATACACCGATTGTGCCCATAAGAATGGCCGCCAATAGGGCAAAAATGATAGCTAAAGCTGAGCTGGGCATAGATAACCTACAACAGAGTGAATAGAGAGTTAAGGGGCGACACCGTCCTGTGGACGGCGTCGATTTTGCCTTAAAAACTCACCCTAGGCTATGCCGATGTATTAACTTAAATAATGCTTTTACGTGAACGGAAATGGTTAAAGCTATCTTGGCTGTAGGCCGCCTTAATCCGTTTTAACGCGGCGTAATTGTGGTCAAAGTACACATCTGTAGGGATGCCCTTATCTTTGAAACCGATAAAAGCGCCCGAGGTGTTGGGGATGTCATAGTTTCGGCTGGCATCAATCCAATCGAGCGCACGATTAATGCGGGTAAACACTTGTCTATCCTGCAATTGTTGTTTCTCTTGCAGGGCGTTATTCCACCAAGTTTGATATTGAATCGTGTATTGTCTGTCCTTGTAGGGGAAGGCGCTGCGACTCTTTTGCTCTTCGCCCATAGTGCGATAATAATCACCTGCAATGGCGCCAAGGGTGACATAGGTAAATAGCCCCAATTGGCGATTACCTTCAAGTACATAGCGAGAGGTTAAGCTTTCAAGCAGTGGCTTATAACCGTCCCTGAGCCCCGTTTGATTCACTAAGCGTGAGGTGACTTTATGGGGCGCGGGTTCATCCACATCGGTTGGATTAGGTGAGCGGCTTATGCCTTGTAAGTCAGCTTGCAGATGATGAAAAGATTCCCTTTCCCAACTGGGCATTAAGTTTTCACCGTAGGCTTTGGTGAGTCCGCCCATACCCTCAATGCGAATATCATTGGGGACTAGGCCAAATTCATTAAATTGTGTCTGGATAAAGTGGTTTAGGCTGGCGGAATTGCCCTCCCAAAAACCATACATCAAGCAGTTATGCGTAATTGAGTCAGTGTCTATGTCGAGTGTTTTGTGTTGTTCTACGGGTAAATGTTTGGCATTAATCTTGAGATTAGTGCCAATCAAACAGCCAGTGCTGTCGGCATTTATGATGGCTTCCCAGCGCTGTAAAATGTCTTTAGTTGGGGTGTGCTCAATGAGTTCATGGGTTTGTTTATCGTAGCAATTCCATTCTAATTCAAACTTGATAAGGCCAGGTGGTAGTGGAAAGGTTTGCACAAAAAAGCGGGTCACTATGCCGTAACTTAACCCACCGCCACCCTTGAGCGCCCAGAGTAACTCAGGTTTATTGGCAACAGAGACGACTTGAGTTTCACCAATGCCGAGGACAATTTCTGCCTGTAATAGGGATTCGCAGCACATGCCGTGTTTGCGGGTCCAAGGTCCTGAGCCGCCGCCCATAATAAATCCCGCTAAGGCAACACTGCCACAGGAGCTATGGGGGATCATCACGCCTTTTTTCGCAAGCGCAGTGGTGAGATTGATAAAGCGATTGCCTGGGCCAATGGCCGCAATACCTGTGATGGGATCTAAAGTGAGGCTATCCATCTTCAGCAGATCTAACACTATGGTATTCGTTTCAGTGCTTTCACCTTCGTGATCATTCCCACCCGAGCGCACGCTGATCGGCAAGTTATAATCGATGGCCGCCTTATAGGCGATTTTGACTTCTTCAGTTGACGTGCATTTGATGATCGCCAGAGGCTTTTTTTGTAACCGGCGGTTGAACAGTTGGCAAGCCTGTTGGTAGGCGATCATTTGCTTACCCGTGCTGACCGAGAGTTGTTGCTCACTATAATAATGGCCACTGGTAATAATATTTTCGGCCGGAATGTGTGCGCGAACTTCATTGATGAAATTAACAAAGTTTTTGGCTTGAGTGATCACTAAGTTTTCACTAATACGCACTTCAGCACTTAATTCTTCTTCGGTCGATTGAATAATCAAACAATCCCGTTCGAGTTCATTTGCAACGGTGACTTTAATATTAGAGCGATAGGCTGTCAGCGATTTAAACACTTCAACATTGAGTGTAATATCCGCTTGATTACTCGCCGTGTAATTAACTAAATAACTAAAATTAGGCCAAGTGTTATAGTTACATTCAATAATATAGGCTCGGCGTTCGTGGGGTGGAATAATCTTAGGCAGTTGTTGATTATAAGTGTTGCTATCCGCAGTGGTTTTTATGAATTGATATTCAGTGTCATTAAATATGACCAGCAGCACTTTTTGTCTTTTAAGTGGGATAAAGTTTTCACCACGAATATTATGTGCATCTTGATGCTGATAAATGTAGAGGTTATTTTCGCTAATCGATTTTTGTTGCGCTGGATTACGGTAATAGTCAACGATTTCAGTTCGGGTTAATAATCGATTGAGCAAGGTGATGCCAAATATTTCACCATCGAAATGTGTATCGCGATGATTCGGTAATGACACGTTTTCAATTAAAAACTCATTGTCGGCAACCAGTGACAGGTTATTGAGTTGTGTATGGGTAATTTCACCATCCACATAACAATTGATTTCATGGTATTCATGGCAGATAGACAATAAGTGCCACTGGCCATCGTTGAGTCCACCTAAGGTTGAAATTGCCTCAACCCGCAGTAAGGTGGTATTAATCACGCATTCAATATGCCCAAGTGAATTAATATCCACCGCAAAATAGGTATCTTCTCGATCGGTTTTATAATGGAACACACGCCCACCCGCGCTGGTTTTTACCCAACACTGGTAAGTAAATATGGCAAGGGGTGACGTGCTCACGGGTAAGCTTTTTTCAATCACTGCCCGTATATTTCTTGATGCCTCAAGCTTGTCCATATTCATGAGTCCTTTCGTGTGCTTTGCGTGTTTTCCTCAATGCGGTAAAGCGCTACTGAGGTCATTCATCCCGTTGTTGATCCATCGCGGATAACTAAGCCGCGGGTAACTATGTTTTGGGTAAATCAGTTTTGGGTCAATCAGTTTTGGGTCAATCAGTTTTGGGTAAATCAGTTGCGGGCAAACAAGTCGCCAATTAATAGGTATTAAAGCGATGTATTGATCCTGTCACGGCCATCAGCTTTGGCGCGATACAATGCGGTATCGGCCGCGCACAGCATGGCGAGTGAGGTACGGAATTGGCCATTGATTTCACTCGCAATTCCTTGGCTCGCACTCACAGAGACATAGTCGCGCAGGCCTTGCTCAGTAAAGCGCAGGTCATTAATCCCTTGCTGCACTTTTTGGGCAATCGTCAGTGCCATTTTGGCATTGTGGCTTGGCAGAATTAGCGCGAACTCTTCGCCGCCGTAACGCGCTGCCAGGCCAATTTCTATCGGCACTATGTCAGCAATCACTTTGGCAATCTTACGTAGGCATTCATCCCCTTGGATATGGCCGAATTGGTCGTTGAACACTTTGAAGTAATCCACATCGATAATCACCACGCTGATAGGGCGCAACTTACCTGTGCATTCTTCCCAGTAGTGATGCAGCATTTCATCAAAATATCGGCGGTTCGCCAGTCCTGTCAGTGAATCTGTGGCGGCCAATTTACGTAGCTTTTGATTTTCCGCTTTGTGCTGCGTTAAATCGTGCATCATCATCACAAACAGAGGTTCATGGCTGGGGATGTAGGAAATGGAGAGCTCAACATCTTTTGCTTTGCCTGAGGCAGTAATGAGGGTGATTTCTTCGGCTGAGTGCTGCACTGGAATACCGCAATTTTTGCCTAATTTAATATCATTGCTCAGCAGATTGTCGTAGCGAGCTTGATGGTGTTCGGTCAAAAAGTTGCGCCAATCTTGTCCCTTCAAACTGGCCTGCGGGCACGTCAGTAAGTCAGCACCTTTGCTATTGCTAAAGTAAATGTAACCTTGGGCATTGACGATAATCACCGGTTCAGTCAGATGCTGAATAAACTGTTGAATCGTTTCAATCGAGGCATGTTCGAAGAAGGTTAACGGCAATGCGGGCTCGACCAAGCCTTGCTGCGCAGTGCACTGTGAACCATTGCCTTCACCCACAAGTGATAATGGATGTTGTGAACGTGTCAGTTTAGGTGAGCTTGTCATTGTTATCATTCTCCGTGAACCTAATGTCATCTGCGCTAAGCGCTTTTCTGATGATGACTTTATTCTTCGCAAAGAAAAGATACCTTCTGCTTACCTTCCGATTTAATCTATTGTTTATAAAGGTTTTAAATTTAATCTTCTCACGGTAAATTCTCCGATTTAGCTGAAACGTGCGAGGTTTTGGGGCATGGCTAAGTTAAAAAAGTGGCACCCATGAGTGGATTTTTGGGTATTAAGCGTCAAGCGCAAAGGATTTTAGTGTCTAAAGATGGTGGATAATGCTTTGATTTTATCGACAATCCAGTCACGTCTATGCTCATAACTGCGGCCTGTGAGTTTATCCTCACCGCACAGAAAAGCCCTTCTGACACAGCGATTTATCACATGATAGAAGGGCGTTGTATTAGCATCGATAAGCATTCTTCTGGCCGGGGTCATCATCTGCTCCAAACAGACGCAATCAAGATAATGTAAAGGCTAGTATAAGAGGGGACAAAGCACAAAAAGACATGGCTGTCCCCGCTTTTCCCCTTTTCTTCGGGTGTAGAAACTGCCCAGCCCGATTAAAGGTTGGGCATTTCGATTAGTTTTGAGGACGATTGATAATTTCTGGATCTGGGCTTACCAGCAGTAAATCATTTTCATCCGTAGCAAAAATAAACTGGTATTTGCTGACGCCAGTATTTTGAATATTGTTTTGCAGTTGAATAGTTTGCCCATCAGAGCTGACGCTCACTGTTTCAATATGACCATCGAAGGGATTGGTAAATCCAGCGCCAGTTAAGCGCAGTCCCTTAGGTGATGTTGGCTGTGGGACTAACTGGTAAGTGATGGTGGCATTTTCAGTGAGTTCCACATTGCCATCACATTCAATACCCGATTGTGCGTAACCGAAATGTGCTTGTTTTTGAGTATCGAGCGTGACAGATAATTCAATAGGATTGGCTGCATTACAAACCGGTAGTGCCGTAGTATTTAATAGCAGTCTATCGGTATCAGTAACTATGGCGGCACCTTGGTATTGCGCTATCGTAGTTTGCTGACCAAATAGGGCGAGAATATTATAAACTTCAGTTGCGGTGAGGTTATTTATTAATATCTCTTTGTCGAAACTCACCTGTTGGTCAACGGTCATGCTATTGATGAACTGAGGTAAGTTGTCACCGAGTGCGTCGAGCGCTGAAGGGGTATTTAATACCACTTGTAAGTCAGCGCTGTTTTTTATTTTAGCCAGTGCCAAGTCAATGTCTTGTTGAGTGGCGGCTTGGGTGGATAACGATGCCGTCAGAGCAAGCAAAAGTAGTGTTTTTTTCACGATAATTCCTTTTAATTATTACTTGGGTTCTTTAATGTGATTGTAGCGTTTTTTGATAAGCAGAAAAGGGGAGTAAATATATAACAATGTTGTCATTTTTAAAACTAAATAGCGTAATGGAATTGTTTTTTGTGCTGTTTTATTCGTTAGCCTTAGCCTGTATTTTACGGGATTCAGCGTTACTAGCAACCAAAGACAGTGCTGCTATGGGAAAACGGAGTATAAGCGGATGTGTTGTGAGAAATGCTCTGCCGTAGCAGCAGAGCATTTTGAGCTCATTTCAGGAGGCGTTTATCTAGAAAAGATATGGCTGTCCTGAGAGAAATCATGAGAAAAATCCAATCCACAGACCCTAGTTTTTAGGATGGTTGATAACTTCTGGATCTGGACTTAACACCAGTAAGGTATTAGTTGTATTGCTCAGTACAAATTGGAACTTAGTAGTCCCTGGTGTTCTATCGAGGTCTACTAGCTGTACTAACATACCATCGCTGCTGATGGTGACCGCATCGATAATTTTATCGAATGGGGTAACAAAACCCACACCCACAAATTTTAGCCCTTTACCGGTTTGGTCATTCAGCAGGTAAGTTATTGTGCCAGCTTGAGTGACATTGACGTCACCTTGACACTGTTGGCCATTGGCATCCGTATAAATAAATACAGGTTCACCATTTTCTAGGGTGACATTCACTTTTACAAATTGAGCTAAGCCTTGTGGTGCAGTCATCTTTATGTTCCTTGTGTGGTTAGAATCGAATATTTCTAATATCGTTTTTTTCTAAAAAAAGAATAAGCTCTTTATGTGTATCAAGTACTCCTAAACAATCGAGCGATTTTGCATAGGAAATCGTAAATATTGGGTCTTTGTTTTTTTCAGTAAAAGGCGTTATTTTGTTTCTAACACTTTTACATAACTCAATGTAAAATGGCTCGCCCAGTTTTTTATAGATATTAGCTTGTAGTAATTCACTTATTGCAAGGTTTGCTATATAGGTTATTTCTTGATTGAAATCATTTGCTAGTTCTCGATATGATTCGGTTGCTAATTTTGCGAATTTTAAACTCTCTTTTAATTCTCCAATGTTTAGCATGAGTTTTGCCTTGGACAAATAGATTTTTGCAGAGATATCTTTGTATGTTGAGGACTTGATTAGTGAAGATTTATCATCAAAATTCATGTTCGTTGATTTTTCAAGTGCTAAATATTGGCTTTCACTAGTGACGAACTCAATTACTTGTGAATATGAATAATATTTTAACCTTTTCCAACGTTCATTTTCAGGGTCTTGTTTAAATGCATTCTCAATAGTAGCAAGCCCCAAAGAGGCTTTGTTCAAAGCTTCTTTTCGGCGGCCTTGATAACTTAAAAGTGTGGTGATGTTTTGATAACTTCCTGTAAGTCTATCGAGTAAATAAGGCTGTTTTTCAAGATTTTTAGTTACCAAGGCTTTCTGTATTTCTTCATGGATTTGGATAGCGGTATTTATATCCCCTTGTGATACAGCAGCGCTCGCTAGCCAAGAGCGTGCATTGGCCACGTCAGCAATTAATTGGCTATCCTCTGGCGCTTTTGCCAAGGCGAGCAATTTAAGCCGTAATGATTCTTCAAAATCTTGCTTTGCTTTAGCAAACTCCTGCTGGTTCATTGATATGGAACCGAGTGAGTTATGGGCATAGGACAGCTCCATCAGCGCATCTTTATCCTCTGGCGCAATGGCATACATGGCTTGACTGTATTGTAAATATTGCTCCCAAAAAGGGCGTGATGCTGCCCAATCACTCACATCATACTTAAGCTGTCCTAACCAAAAGGCATTGGCACCTAAGGTTTTCAGTAGGGCTAAGTTTTCCGGCAGTAATTCGAGCAGTGGCAGCATTTTTTCCTGTGCCGCGAGTAATGCGCTGCGAGCTTCATCGATTTTATTGCGCGAATAGGCGACTTCGCCCATGGCCTCTAAGGTTTGGCCGTGTTGGAAGCGGGCGTCGAAGCTTAAGTGTGCATCATCCTCTTTATTGGAAAAATCAGTGAAATATTCCAGTGCCTTATTGCTGATCCCGTCGAGTAAGTCCATACGGCCGATGCCGCGCATCTTGTCGGCGAAGTCACCCACCATAAAGCCGAGCAAATCTTCGGCGGCGAGGCGTTTTTGCAGGGCAAGTTTTTCGGCCTCTATGCTGCGCACGCTCATAATGACGGAGGTTAAGGTGAGGACGCACAGCAGGGCGACGGTTAGGCGCCTCGTCCAGCGCAGCATATTGGCGCGTTTGCTGGAGGCTGCGATAAAGGCGGTTTCGGGATCGTCTAAATCGAATAACGGATTTTGGCTGAGGCTTTGGGCCTCTTTTAACGGCTTGCCTTCGGCGAGCAGATAAGCGCTGTGTTTGGCTTCGCTGAGCCAACGCTTAGATAAATGCTGTAGGCGACTCTTAATACTCAAACTGTCGCTATGTTCGCTAATCCAAGCGGTTGCCCGCGGCCAACGGCGTAAAAGTGCTTCGTGGGCGATGCTAAAACAGGGTTCGCCATTTTGCAGATGCGACACGAATAAGCGGCTATCAACCATGGCTTGCACTAGGGCTGTTTCAGCGGTGCTTTGCAGCTGTGACCAGCGAGCGGTGCGGCTGGTGATGGACTTTTCATCTTCGCGCAGGGTCACTAGCAGGGATAAAATCCGTGGTAGGCTGGCTTTTTCAGCATCGCTTAAATGGGAAATCGCCTGCTCGGCATTTTTGCCAATCGCCCCTTCAATACCGCCCAGTGCATGATAAACAGAGACTAACAACTTATCGTCGGCGCTGCGTTGCAAATACAAGGCCTGCAGAGTGTATTGCAACATGGGCAGCGCATCTGGGTTACTGGCGGCATCGCTGCAGAGCATTTCATCGAGCGGCATCGCGGTGTCGCTGTCAACTTCCCAGCTTAAGTTGGCAGCCACTGCGGGAAGGCGGATCATTTGTAATAGCTCAGTGCGTGTTGGCGGCGCTAAGTCAAAGTGGGCGCCGCGGGCTTTACCCGCCATTAAGCTTGGGTAATTGACCAATAAAGGATAAAAATCGTTGCGACAGGCACTGATGATAATCACGGCTTTTGAGGTGGCGAGTTGCTCCAATAATTCTATGAACTGGGTTCGTTCGGTATCGCTAAATAGCGGTGATGAGAGCAACACTTCTAATCGGTCGATAAACAAGGCAAAAAACGGATTGGAAAAGGGTTTAGCCTTGAGCGCTTGGGTACACTGGTTGATCACGCTTTGGATATCTTCGACGAGTTGAATCGCCAGAGTCTCAGCGCTCATGCCTTCGAATACTGGGATGTCGTTGATTTCCCAGTCGAGCATAGCACTGGCAAGATCGGTGAGTAGTTGTCCTTTACTCACATCGGCAAAATCTAAGCTGCTGAATGACGCGACACCAATGCCGTTATAGCCGTCGCCCTTCATTAAATTGGGCACCACACCCGCATTAATCAGGGAGGATTTACCGCTGCCACTTGGACCTAAGATCAGGCAGAAGGCACGGCCAAACAGGATTTGTTGGCTTATCCGGTTAAGCAAAGTGCTGATTTGTTCACTGCGGCCAAAAAACACCTCGGCATAATTAGCGCTATAGGCTTGCAGTCCCGGAAAGGGCGAGCCGCCTTGCCAACTCTGTGGGCTGGCGGTGGCTTGGTGTCCGATAGGAAAACGCACTTCGGCTAAGGTGCGATAGCCGCGTTTGCGTATGGTTTCTATATAGGTGGGTTCTGTGGCGCTATCGCCTAATGCTCGACGTAACTGATTGATAATTTTGTGTAGTGGATTGTCGCCGGTATCTACACCTGGCCAGCAGTGGCTGACTATTTCATCACTGCTGACGACTTCGCCCGCCCGTTGACAGAGAAATAGCAGCACATCCATCGCCTTGGGCTCAAGTTGTTTGACTTGTTTGCCAAGGAGCAGACTATTGGCGCTGGGATTGATTTGCCATTCACCAAAGAAAAATGTGCTGTCACTCATAACGATGTCCATTTATTGAGTATTGACCATGGCACGGTAAAAACTTGCGCTGTGAGTCACTCTTATTGTTATACGTATTGTTATAAAGAACCGTATGCTTGTCATTCAAAGGTCTGACGTCAAGACGTTGACATTATGCCGTTGATGATTGTTATTTAAAAGGAATAACCCTTGATAATCAATGTAAATTTTATCAGGGTGTGGTGTGGTAAATAGTCTTTAGCTTGTCATTTTTCTGTCAACAGTTTGTGCTTTACGCTAGATGTTAAATAAGGTGATGGCTTTTAGGTGTCGATTGCAAAAGATCAACAATAAAAAAGTGCCCGTGATTGGGCACTTTGTATTAGAGAGGAACTTAAGGCTAACAAGCCTGACTTATCAGCACGTTAAGCTAAGTATCTTAACGTTAGCCCCTTAACATTGGTCCCTTTGAATTAGCGCGTTAAGGTTAGTGCCTTGGCTTGATAGCTTAATCTGGCCATTTGACCTTGATCTTGCAGTTCTAATTCATTGAGTTCGAAGGGCGGCTGTAAACCCGAGGCTTGGATGAGCTTAGGATCTAACATCAGCTTTAACCTCGGCGACTCTGGGGTCAGCCAATTGGCCGCTTGGGTGCGTAGAATCGCTACCTTTTGACCTTCGGCATTGGTGCCCGTTAACGTACCACTTAAGCCAAAACGTCCCGCCTCGGCGACCGATAACTCAAAGTTGATTTGGTTAGGCAAGCCTTTATCCCAAACCGTGAGCACTTCGGGCTTGATGCTCGCCGAATTGACATAGGACTTAAAGACAGATTTGACCGTGCGCTGCACAGGTCGGCCATCGACTTGGGTTTGCACTGTGACTTCAATTTCACTGAAACCAGCATTGCTGCTCGAAAGTGCGACGCCCGCGGGGATCACCGCTTGCCATGTCTCCCCTTGTTTTACCATCGTCAGCGGTTGCATATTGCCATCGGCTTGCTTGAGTTTTGCCTGTGGCACAAAGGTGTTATCACTTTGGCTGAGTGCGAGTTCAAGCCCAAGGGTTTGTGCATCCGCCGCGATGGCAGTGGGGGCTTTGACGCTTAGTTGATAGGGCGAGCCTTTTTCCTTCACATTGACTAAGTAGCTGGCGCTCGGTGTTAACGGCTGGCTGACCTGCAGGCGATATTCGCCCGGTGTGGCCTTCGCCGACATTTGCAGTGCACTGGAATCATCGGTTAACCCTGCGCTAGCCAAAGCATCGGCGTTGACCATTGATTTAACCAGTGACTCATTGGTGTTTATCCCACTGCTGTTGGCTGCTTTGCCTTGGGGTGACTGATTAGGGGTAACGCGCTGAATTTGTACGCGCTCAGGGGCAATAGCCTCTGCATGCATTAAGGCGCCAGAGCGGGTATCGCCCCGAGGTGCAATGCGCACTAAGCTCGACGCTTGGCTCATGGTGAGGCCCACGCCCGCATTAAGCTGTGCGCCTGTTACATTGACCCAATACTCGTCACTTTGGCTGGCTTGCTCAAGCTTAAGCATACTCGCTTGATACTCACCGTACAGCGGGGTGATAAAGCTAATGTAATCCGTACTGGTGTTGATGGGCGTGAGTGTTGGGCTGGCAATATTGCTATCGACTAAATCGGTATCGCTCGGCGCGGCTAGGGTTAACCCTTTGGCGTACATTGGGCTGGCATTGGTTTTGGGATCTATGGGTGTGGCTTCATCTTGGCAGGCTGCAAGCAGTCCGCTTAGCGCCAAGACACTGGCAAGTTTGCTGAGTGTGTGCATCTTAGTGCTCCTTAAATGTGGTTGCGGATCAGCGTGTCTAAGTTGAAACACGTACGACGGCTCTGCTGATGGCTTAAGGGCTCTTGGCCACGGGTCTTTTGTTTATCAGTAAACCAGACAGTGCCAGCCGCCTTTTGTGAGCTGCAATTTAAGAAGCCGTCGGAGCAGCTATCGAGCCAGTTTTGGGTGGTTTCGAGCGCGACTTGGTATTGATAACCCGCGCAGTAACTGTCGCTGTCCCAAATGGCGGAATCAACATCTGAGCCCACCACGACTTCGAAGGGTTTACCCAGCGATGGGCGACCCGCTGTGCCATTAAGCCAAGCGTTGTTGTAGTTTTCCATCCAACCGACTTGCTGTTGTTTCACCGCATTGCTGCCATAGCCTAAGAGCCAGCCTAAGCTGGTTTCGAACACATTACCTTGGTTCACCGCATCGGCCAGCGGCGTACCAGCACTGGAAGGCGCGATGGCGATAACCTTTGAGGTGGCGTTGATCACTGCAGGATAACGGCTGTCCCACGTAGGGTTAGATAAAATCCACCGCACTACGTTGCCACCATTGGAGTGGGTCAGCAGAATTAAGTCGTCGATATTTTTGGCTTGGATAAAGCTATTAAGCTGCGTCGCCAGACAACCTGCGGCGCTTTCTTCCCACATATATTGGTCAAAGTCGCAGTTGATCACTGTGTAATTGTTTGGCACTGGGATGCCTTGGCGCACTGAGTTAACAAATTCGGGCGTCCAGTAATCGGCTAAGGCATTGGTCTGGTGACCCGTACCGTGGATAAAGGCGACTCCGGTTGCGGCTAACGTTACAGGGCTGACAGCGAACAGACCCAAGAGCATGAGGGCTTTTTTGATCTTCATGGCTATATCTCGTGTTGTTGGTCTTGTTGATTGTGGCCGCCAGTCCGATGCGATAGTTTAGGGCAAGTCAGTTAATGCAGGATTTGCCGTAAATAAGCTTGAAATCGGCTGGCATGGCTCGGTTTATAGGCGCTTAAGCGCGGGTTACTCACTTTGGGTAAAACATGACTTAAGGCCTGAATACGACGGGATAGCGTGAATGCGCTAGTTTAGGTTGGCATCAAATGTGATTGCCGTAACTTAGCTATTATCAACAGGACTTAACTCAAGCTTATTAACCTAGACGCAACATTTTAAGCTGGCAAGTAAAACAATCATTATAAAATGCAATCGCAGGGTCGCATTTTGAACGGTTCGTTTTAATGTCAAACTAAAGGCTGATAACCTGATGATAAGTAATGCCTAATAAACTAAGTTGTGTTTTATCGTGTTTGAAATAGCGATTTGCTTACACAAAAGAATTTTCTGTGACACCAGCTTAGCGTTTGAGTTAATAGGTTTATCGTTCTGTATATAAAGGTTTTTTGTGATAAATAATTCAAACTCGTCCATTTACTCTGGGATATGGGTATCACTTTAGTGCATTTAAAGACTAAACCGATTAGGCTGAGCTGGGGTAAAGTGGGATAAACGGAATAAACCAACATTGCCAAGATGATATTCTTCTTATCTTAATCAGTCATCTGAGCCATGGATTGACTGGGAGTAGAAAAGTAGCGCGATATGGGCAGGTTTAATCTAAATAGACAACAAACACGGGAGAATAAGTTTGGCGATAGAACATAATGAGATGGTGAGCTGCTTAAGTGGACTGCAATGTCGCACTAATTTCACCATAAAAAACATTACCGAATACATGCTCCCAGACACCAAAGAGGCTTTCTATTTACACCTCGACGGTAAATCTCCGAACTTGATTATTCGGCCCGCGTTTGAGGTTTTTTCTGGAGAACTCGCCACCATTGCAGGCGTGCATGCCAAATACGATTATTTCCACAATGCGGAGATGACCCGTTTTCCAAAGCGTTTGCATAAGAGTCTCACCGAAACCCACTATGGCCTTGCCTTTAGTTTTGACACAGTTGAAGCCGTACAGCAATTCATTACCCGTTTGAGTGCGATAGTGAAAGGCACATAAGCTTTTACTGTATAAATCTTTAATAGAAGGCCGCTTAATTTTTCGATTGAACGGTATCTAAATTTTAACCATGCAGTCCTAGGGTTAAATTCCTCAATATCAATGAAAATGAGGAATTTAACTGCTGCCTTTTTACGCGGCTTTTCAGTATATTCATCAATAGATGAATTTTGCTGGAGCTTGCCATGTCGCTTATTCCCGGTCGCCCAAAGGGGGTTGTGCCATTTATCGCCCAAACTGAATCACAGCCGCAGACTCCTGGTCGTCCTAAAGGGGATTCCGATGCCCGCCAACGCTTAATTATCGCAGCCCTAAGTCTCTTCAGTCATCGCAGTTATCCCAGCGTTTCTACCCGTGAAATTGCCCGCGAAGCCGAGGTTGATGCCGCACTTATTCGTTATTATTTTGGTTCAAAAGCGGGCTTGTTCGAACAAATGGTGCGGGAAACCTTTGAGCCCGTATTAGCGCGTTTTCGCGAAATATCCGCTGCGGATGCTCCTAATAACTTGGGTGAACTTATGCAGACATATTATCGCGTTATGGCACCTAACCTGGGATTGCCACGGTTGATTATACGGGTGTTACAGGAAGGCGATGGCTCAGAACCCTATCGCATTATGTTGTCTGTTTTTGAGCAAATTTTATCCCTCTCGCGGCAATGGCTCGAATCCACATTAGTCAATGCGGGGCTATTGAAGGAGGGATTAGATCCCGATTTAGTACGCCTCAGTTTCGTGAGTCTGATGGTTTTTCCGCTTATTGCGCCACCGGTGTTAATGCGTCAGTTCGGTTTTTTTAGTGCCGATGCTGATGGTTTACAGCGTTTAGCGCTGCACAATATGCAGGTTTTTACCCAAGGTGTACTGCGTGAACCGAGGAAGTCGTAATGGGTGTGAATTTTAAAATTCTGACGCACGTGAGTGTGGGTTGTGTGATCTTGCTATTAGTCGGCTGCACCGAAGCGCCGCCCAGAGTGCTTGGCACTGTCGAGCGGGACAGGCTGACGCTTACCGCGCCCGTAGGTGAGTTGATTACTCAAGTGAATGTGGTTGAAGGTCAACAGGTTAAGGCGGGTGAGGTGTTAATTCAGCTCGATACAACCTCAGCCAATGCGCGCCTCGCCCTGCGCCAAGCCGAGCTTGAACAGGCTAAAGCTAAACTTTCTGAGGCGGTCACCGGTGCGCGTTTAGAGGATATAGAACGCGCCAAGGCCGTGCTCGACGGGGCAAATGCCAGCGTGAAAGAGGCTCAGCGAGCCTTTGAACGAACAAACCGTTTATTTGCCACTAAAGTACTTAGCCAAGCGGATTTAGATACGGCCCGTGCGGCGCGGGATACCAGTTTCGCTAAACAAGCTGAAGCGCTGCAAAGCCTGCGATTGCTAGAAAATGGCACCCGTAGTGAGCAGCTTGAACAAGCTAAAGCCGCGGTGACTGCAGCTCGCGCCAGTGTCGAACTCGAACAAAAAGCATTAGCAGACTTGAGCTTGGTAGCGGCGCGTGATGCCGTTGTCGATACGTTGCCTTGGCGAGTCGGCGATCGCATTGCCGCAGGCACCCAGTTGATTGGTTTGCTGGCGAGCGAGGATCCCTATGTGCGGGTTTACCTGCCCGCGACTTGGTTAGACAGAGTGAAGGCGGGCGATGGCGTCAATATTCTTGTGGATGGCCGCGAGATACCGATTGCTGGCACTGTGCGAAATATTCGCAGTCAACCTGCTTACACGCCATTTTATGCGCTAAATGAACGTGATCGAGCGCGGCTGATGTATTTGACCGATATCACCATTTCCGCCACAGATCAGGACCTACCTACTGGCATGGCATTAGAAGTTGAACTCGATGTGCTGCAACTCGATGTGCTGCAAGGAGTGCAGCAAAAAGTGGAGCAGCCATGAAAAGCGCTGATTTTGCTATCGAGACCCAAGGGATGACCCGCGCCTTTGGTGGTGTTAATGCGGTGGAAAACCTCGACCTCGCCATTCCCAAGGGCACAATTTATGGGTTTCTCGGCCCCAATGGCTGCGGAAAATCGACTTCAATTCGTATGTTGACTGGGTTACTGAGTCCCACATCGGGGAATATCCGCGTATTGGGTGAAACCTTACCCGGCGCCGAGGAAAAACTGCGTCGCCGTATTGGCTATATGACGCAAAAATTCTCCCTGTACGACAATCTTTCGGTGCGGGAAAACTTAGAGTTTGTCGCGCAAATTTATGGCCTTAACCGCCGAGCATCAAAGCTGCGAATAGCCGAGTTAGTCACGCTATACGATTTAGTCGGCCGCGAGAAACAAATGGCGGGCTCCATGAGTGGCGGCCAGAAACAGCGTTTGGCCTTAGCGGCAGCGACCTTACATCACCCCGAATTATTGTTTCTCGATGAGCCGACATCGGCGGTCGATCCTGAAAATCGACGCGAGTTTTGGGAGCGCTTATTCGATCTCTGTGCCCAAGGCACCACGATTCTTGTGTCGACTCACTATATGGATGAAGCCGAGCGTTGCCATGGTCTTGCGATTTTAGAGCGCGGGATAAAACGCGCCGACGGTTCACCCCAGCAGCTGATGGCGGCGATGGGGGCTCGGGTGGTTGAGATCTCAGGGGATGATTTACGCACTTTAAAACAATCATTGATCAGCGAGTCTGCGGTATTGTCGGCGGCGCAAATCGGCAGTCGTTTGCGGGTGTTAGTGCGCAGCAATATTGAAGATCCGCTTGCTTGGCTTAAGCCAAGAGTTGCCAGCCGGACGATGGAAGAAGTGCGCGCTAGCTTAGAAGATGTGTTTGTCACTTGCACCGGCGAGCGCTTGGCTGGGGTTTCCAAGGGAGAGACTGACCATGTGGCGTAGGATTTTTGCGATTGTGGTCAAAGAGCTGCGGCAGTTGTCGCGGGATCGCATGACCTTTGGCATGATAGTCATGATCCCGCTGGTGCAACTGATGTTGTTTGGTTATGCGATCAATACTGATGCTCGCCATCTGCCTGCTGGGTTAGTTAATTTAAGTGATTCAGCCTACAGTCGCGGACTGGTTAAGGCGGTGGAAGCAACGCAGGTGGTGGATTTCAAACAACGTTATTTAAGTGCCGCGGAGGCTGAGGCGGCGATCACTCGCGGCGAAGTCAAAGCCGTGCTGTATTTGCCCGCCGATCTCGATGAGCGTTTAGTGCGTCACCCAAGCTTTGTGGGTCAGCAATATTTAACCCAGTCCTATATCGCACAACCCGCTGGCCAATGGCTGGTGGATGGTTCAGATACGGTTGTCGCTTCAACTATTCGTAGCCTAAGGCAAATGCCACTGGATGAAGTCGCAGGAAGAGCACTAAAAACGGCGATACCTAGTTTTGAAGTGGTGCAATATTTCAACCCAGAACAACGTTCTGTGGTCAACATAGTGCCCGGTCTGTTGGGGGTAATTTTGACTATGACCATGGTGATGTTTACTTCCGCCGCCATAGTGCGTGAGCGCGAGCAGGGCAATATGGAGTTTTTGATCACTACGCCAGTGCGGCCGCTGGAGTTGATGCTGGGTAAAATCGTGCCCTATGTGATCGTCGGCTTTGTGCAAGTGACCATTATCCTGAGCGCAGGGCATTTGTTGTTTGATGTGCCCATTCGCGGCGGGCTTGATTCTATCGCCCTTGCCGCTATGTTATTCATTTGCGCCAGTTTAACCTTAGGATTAGTGATTTCGACCATAGCTAAAACCCAGCTGCAATCGATGCAGATGACGGTATTTATCCTGCTGCCATCAATTCTCTTGTCGGGGTTTATGTTCCCCTACGAAGCCATGCCCATCGCGGCGCAATGGATTGCCGAAGCCTTACCCGCAACCCATTTTATGCGCATGTCACGGGCCATAGTGCTGCGCGATGCCCAAGTGATAGATCTGCAATTTGATGCCCTGTGGATGATAGGTTTTACTTGTATTGGGTTATTGATTGCCAGTATGAGATTTTCGAAGCGCTTGGATTAGCCCTGTATTGAGTTTCATCATCAAGGGCAAAGTGCCGAGTTTTGATATAGCGCAAATTATCAGTAAACAGTCGCGCTAAGCCATTGAAATCGATGTTGCTTAATTAGGATATCCCTTACACTGCCGCTAGGGCGATTGCCGCCATCATGCTTAGCGAAGGGAATTCATTATGCCTCCAATCATTTGTCATAGCGCGCTCGATGCGGTTGCTTTAATTCAAAGCGGCGAGACGCTGTGGACTCATTCCATGGGCGCCACTCCGCGCATTTTATTAGATGCGTTGGCGCAGCATGCACTCACCAAAGAAAATCTCACCCTGTTACAGTTACATACTGAAGGCGCCGAATCCTTAAGCCATCCGAGTTTACAGGGGCATTTACGCCATCGATGTTTTTTCGGTGGGCTGCCAACGCGGGCATTACTGCAAAGTGGTGACGCGGATTATGTGCCGATTTTCCTGTCTGAAGTGCCTAAGTTATTTCGTTCCGGCGAGCAAAAAATTGATACCGCAATTATCCAAGTGTCGCCACCCGATAAGCATGGCATGTGTTCCTTAGGCATTTCGGTTGAAGCAACGCTCGCAGCTTGCCAAGTCGCGGGTAAGATCATCGCTCATATTAATCCACAAATGCCACGCACCCATGGTGACAGCTTTATCCATATCGACCGTTTTGCCGCTGTGTATGAGCAGAGCGCGGCGTTGCCTATTCATTCCTTCGCGACGGGGGATGCGGTGAGTTTGGCGATCGGTAAAAATGTTGCCCAATTGGTGCGTAATGGCGATTGTTTGCAAATGGGTATAGGTGCGATCCCCGATGCCGTGCTGTCTTGCTTAACCGAACATAAAGACTTAGGCGTCCACACTGAGCTATTTTCTGACGGTATATTGCAACTGGTTGAAAAGGGTGTGATTAACAACAGCAAGAAGCGTTTTTATCCGGGAAAACTCGTCACAGGTTTCGCCCTGGGTAGCCAGAAATTATACGACTATGTTGATGATAATCCTGCGGTCATCTTTATGGACATAGAGCAAGTTAACGACACGGCCATTATCCGTAAAAATCCCAATGTGATGGCGATTAACTCGGCGTTGCAGGTCGACCTTTCAGGCCAAGTGTGTGCCGATTCCATTGGCACTAAAATCTATTCCGGTGTCGGCGGCCAGATGGATTTCATCCGCGGAGCAGGGTTATCTGAAGGTGGTCGTTCTGTGATTGCGCTGCCCAGCACTGCCGCGGGGGGAACGCTTTCTCGCATTGCCAGCGTGTTATCACCTGGCGCAGGGGTTGTCACCACTCGGGCCCATGTGCATTACATTGTGACCGAATACGGCGCCGCTAATCTACGCGGCCGTTCACTGCGCGAACGGGCACAAGCGCTGATCGCCATCGCTCACCCAGATTTTAGGGAACAATTAAGTCGTGATGCCTTTGATGTGTGGGGATTAAATCTATAGACTTGTAAATCATGGTGTTATGGCTTGCTGCCTAGTTTGCAGTGGTGCAAGCTCGTTTAAGCGTAAAGGGTTGGTTTTAATACGTCGTTTAATAGCGGTAAAGAGTCATTCGTCTGTCCCGATATGGTATAAACTCTTGGCGGTTTTGACCGACAGACTTATAAAGAAAGGAGTCAATGATTTAAATGGATGAGATTGAATTAAAAGCATATTTAACAGAGAGGGTGTTATCTTTTTGTACACGCTGGAACAGTATCGAAAATACCCTCTATACCGAAAGAACTGCCGAAGAAGATAAGCTACGGCAGGAATTGCCAGTGGCTGAATTCCATTATGCGAAGCAAACCGATTGGTTTGCTTTACTGAATGAGCAAATAGCGCCGTTATTTGACGATTTTTGCACCGATAAGCCCCGTGTTTACGGCGGAAAAGTGCGTAATTCCTTCGGGTTTCCTTCAAAATTTAATGGTTGCGATCATCCTCTTGAAGTGCAAATTACTTTAAAAAATAAAAGCAGAGCCGAAATCTATATTAAAACCAACACTAACTTCGAAGATGAGTATTTGTTTATTGCTCTTAAAAAAGCCGATGAATGGCGTATCGATAGCTATAAAAATCGTCGCTATGGCAATGAGAAATGGAGCGTACAAATCCTTTAATTCAGCTTAATCTCAATGCTTGACGTCAGTAAAAAATGACTAAAGCATTGAGTTTAGTAACGTCGGTTTAATTTAAGTGACGCACTGAGGCACAAAAAATATTGTGTAAATGGAACATTTTTATGCCATTAGATAATGCTCTTATTGCTCGAATCAAAGCCGAGATATTGCGGTTTACAACGGTTGAGGTTGAGCAATTTTTATTAGCTCATCCAGATAAAACCTTTTATGCCTTTGCTTTTGACACCCATGCCGAATACGCAGAATTAAATCTTTGTTTTAATACCGAGGCAGATTTTCAGCAGCGATTGACCTATTACCAGTCTGGGGAATGGGCTGCGTCATACCAAAGCCCTGAGGCCATCCAAGAACTTAAATTCAATACAGGTGACTGGGAGTATCAATGTTTTAGTACATGTTATGTGCTTTCAGAGGATGAGTTGCAGACGATTCAACAGAGCTTACCCGAGGATGACTTTAGTGAGTGGGAGGAGATAGTGCGGCAAATACGCGCAGTGTTTAACGAATGCCTAGTGCAGTTTACCCAAACTGAAGTCTATCAAGCGATTCCTAAAACCGATGGTTTTATGGCCTTTAGTATCGACCATGATGAAGATGTTGCTGATATGCTGGCTGATAGATTTTTATAAAAATTGATTTTAAACACTTTAAAATCATTAACATCCACGTTAATTAGTAGGCCCTGATTTCCAATTGCTCGATTATCTTGTTGCCTTGCTCAAGCCCTACATGGTTAACAATCATCGCTTTAATTAGCTCAACATAGGTTGGCTGGATATTGACGTTATCATCGAAAAGGGCTTCATCCGCTTCAGTGATAAGGGCCGCAATTTCATTAAAGCTGCCGTATTTGGGCTGTTATGAGGATTTCCCCATGCATTCTGCTAACAGTTTGACGAAAAAGTCGCTGCCTTTGCGTTCGCAAAAGGCGATATTGCGCTCTGGGATGGTTTCGGGATCGTTGTAGTTAGCAAGGGCTAACTCCATGCTGGCTTCGCGGATAATATGCAGGGTTGGGTAGGGCGCGCGGTTGGTGAAGTTGGCTGCCCCGTCCTGTGGTTCGCCATCGAAACAATAGTCTGGGTGGAAGGTGGCGAGTTGGTAAGTGCCTTCGTACTCGTGTTCGATAAGCGTATCGGTTGCCATGTCGATGAGGTCGAGATAGGCATAAAACCCCTCAAAACCACGGGGTAGAATAAACAGTGTGGTTTCGGCTTCGGGGTGGGCGTCGAGGTATTGGCATTCTTCGATCAATGCCTTAAGCACTTGTTTGACTTTAGTTTGTTCCACTACCAGATACCGAATACTGCCGCGTTCGACTTCTTGTCTGGCGAAGGGGCAAATATTGTATTTCATGATCACTTTTTTCACCCAGTCGTCGGTTTGTTGAGTGATCATGTCAATTTCGTTCATGGCGGTCGTTTGCTCGTGCTTAAAAATTAGGGGGCGATCATAGGGATGATAGACGCCACAAGCAAGAGCGCCATGCTGATATTAAAAATCTTCTGTTGGCGCTCATTTTTTAAAATGCGTTTAAGGGCCACACCAAAGCCGAGCCAGACGATAGCGCAGGGAAAGGCGACGCACAAAAATACCGTTGCAATAGTGATGACCTGCGGGGTCAAATCCTGCTGTACTGACGTGAATGTCGCAATCGCGCCCACGGCCATGATCCAGCCCTTAGGGTTGACCCATTGAAAGGCCGCGGCTTGGATAAAACTGAAGGGTTTAGCAATGGCTTTGCCTTCCATCTTGCTACTGCTGTTGGCAATCAACCAAGACAGATACAAAAGGTAACCTATGCCGACGACTTTAATCACTTGATGGATGATAGGATAGCTTTGGAATAGGGCGCTCAAGCCCAAACCTATCGCGAGGATCATGGTCGGGAAGCCAAGGCTTATTCCCATAAGATGCGGAATACTGCGTTTTACGCCAAAGTTTACCCCTGAGGTCATCAGCATAATATTGTTAGGCCCTGGGGTGATCCCCGATGAAAAGGCAAACAACGCGATAGCGAGTATTAACTCCATAGATAGATCCACACCTTTATTTTAGTTTTATGGCATTGTGATTATTTGCGGCATTGAGCCTGCGATTTACTCATCGGCCGGTACGCAATACTGTGTTGCTATTATTTAAAATTGCGACATTTGATTGCAACGCAGGCGAGGCATTCTAGCGATTAAATGTTGCCGCGCCTATACGACATAGCGAGTTTATAAACTAAAAAGAATAACAAAATATGTACATGCCTCGATGGGATTAATGGCGTGAGAATAGGGCTAGCGAGTTTGATGGTTTTCTGTGTTAGTACGAATATCAAGATATATTGGAATATGCTGATTTAACACTATGATGGATATCAGCTTTCAGTTTTAGTAATAGTAACTATCCTTAGACAGCATTTTATAGATTGAGGTAACAGGGCATGATGAATCCATCATTACATAGTGAGCTAAGTGGAGTGCTAAATCGACAGCTCAGTCGAGTTCCTTGCTGGGCTCCCGACCGAGTGTTAAGTCGGTATTTGAGAGTGTTAATACTGCTTTTTAGCAGCGTTTTAGGTCTTACTGGGTGCGTGACTGTGACGGATAACGCGGCGCAGTCGTTGCGAACCACAATCGTGATGTCTGGCGATCTCAGTGAATTACCGTCAACGGCAATGACATTTACTTGGCATCCTAAATTTCAAAAAATCATCACAGATAAACGCTTAGATCCGCAGCCAGTGTTGCAACACATGCAAGCCGTATTAAAGCAAACTTTGCAGAGTAAGGGATATCGCTGGGTCGAAGATCCACTACTGGCGGATTTTCAGGTTGGCTTTGGCGTCGCTATGGGAACTGAAATGAGTGATGAACAAATTTTGGCAGTGACAGGGTTAGTCGCTGGGCTGTCAACCGACGGTGTGAATACCCAAAAGTATGATAAAGGTACCGTGGTGATAGCGCTCTTTAAACCCACTAAAATACAGGGCGTTGATGAGCCAATTTGGCGAGTGCTTGCCCAAGGTTTTGGCAACATTAAAAAGATGGATGAGCTAACCGAAAATTTCGACAGTCTCATTGCCAGTATGTTGGCCAATATGCCGTCGGTTAATGTGGCTCCTTAGCCAGCGTTTGAGCTTTAGTTCAGTTCTAAGTGAATTGAGTCAGCATTTTGGTTGGAGCATTCGCCAGATAAACGGGATTAGTGCTTAATTGAGGTGTCTTGGTCCCATGTTTGTGGTGCTAGCTCCCATTTTTGAACTGTGGGACATGGTACTTTAGTGACAGCCATCTCAATAAAGGGCGCGACAGTGAAAACTGCCGCGCTTTTTCATTTTAATGGAGGGAAGTTCCATTTTGATTTCAGACTGTTTCAGTCGTGCTCGACTGTGATCTCGTAGGATGAAAACTTACGAATGTTAATCACGCCCGTATCAAACATTAAATACTGCCCTTTGATCCCCTGCAAAATTCCGCTGACGACCACATCTTTATCGAAATTGTGCGAAGTGATCTTCTTCGGAAAGGTGTCAATTGGATAATGAATTGGCTGAATCGTTTCGTGCAAACGCTCGATACTGTAATCGCCTTTTTGCATGCCGATTTCGTGTAACTTAGCCTCAATTTGTGGGATCAGTTCCGCAGCCTTAGCATTTAAATCAATATCGTCGGCATGGCCTTTTAACATGGCTTGCCAATGGGTTTTATCATTAACCAGTTTTGCCAATTCTACTTCGACTAAGCCTGAGAGCTGTCTTGTTGAGACTTTAAAAATCGGTAAACCTTGGGTAGCACCTTGGTCAATCCAACGGGTGGGCAGTTGAGTGTGGCGGGTAATGCCGACTTTAACGCCCGAAGTATTCGACAGATATACATAATGCGGCACAAAACAGTGGCTCTGGGCCCACTCTGGTTCGCGGCAAGTGCCTTGGTCGTAATGACAAGTTTCCGGCTTCATGATGCACATATCGCAACTCGCCAGCTTTTGCATACAGACAAAACAATGGCCCTGCGAGTAACTCTTCTTGCTCTTTTTACCGCAGTTGCAGCAGAAGATATTGCCCGTGTGGGTCAAGGTTAATTGCTTGCCTATCAATGGATTGAGCGGGAGTAACTCATCACCGACAACGAGTTGATATTGCACTTGTTGCGCGTCATCTAACTGCACGCGCATCTTTTTTAGCGTTCCTAACATGGTCATCCTAATGTGTTGCGTTCTGGTGCAGCTTAGTCGCTCATCATGCGTTCTAGTGCACGCTTTCGTTATATCGTCATTGCGTGGCCGTCAGTATACAAGATTATCCAAGTCAGTTTAGATAGGATTTTTTGCTAAGTGAGTTTTTGTAAACTGCGCTTAACCCCATAGGCTTAGACGGACTTTTTGAGGGTAATGATTTGAGTCTTATGATGAAAACCAGTAAGTTACCCAGCATTACAAATGGAGGTGTACTTATGCGGTTGGTTTTAGTGCTGATATTTTTCTTTTCGACGGGTGTCTTCGCACAGATGGATAAGACGGTAATTCATTCAGAAATCTTGAATGATGACATCAACTTACAAATCCATTTGCCAGATACCTATGCGCATTCCAACAATTTTAACTATCCGGTATTAATCGTATTAGATGGCTCTAGCCAATTTGAGCATGTGGCTGCGAATGTCGGTTTTTTAAGTACTTATGCCATTATTCCGGAAATGATTACCGTTGGCGTGAGTTCGGATCAACGGATGAAGTATTTCACGCCGACTCAAATCGATAAATTTAAAGACAGCTCCGGTGGTGCTGAAAGGTTCAGGCAGTTTTTAGAGCAAGAGCTGCTCAGTGAATTAGGCAAAAAATACCGCACCTCAGATTACCAAATACTCACGGGTCACTCCTTCGCGGGGCTGTTTAGCAGTTATGTCGCCTTGACGCCAAATAGCCAATTTGATGCGGTGATTTCAATCAGTCCCAGTTTATGGTGGGACAGTGATTGGCTAGTGTTTAAGTCGGCCGAGTTATTACAAGCTAAGCGTGCGAAACCACTGCGCTGGTTTTTGAGTATGGCAAGTGAGCCCAATGAGATGGCGAGCGCGTTTGCGGCACAAATTAAGCAGTTGCAAGACGGCTTAGGTACAAGCCCCACGGATAACACATCAAAGCAATTACATTGGTTTTACAAGCATTTCCCCGATGAAACTCACGACAGTACGCCGCTTGTAGGCAATATTGAGGCGTTAAAGACACTTTTTGCCGATTGGAATGCCGTGCCTGAAATTGCCATTATGCCACTTAAGGATATAAAACAGTTCTATCGGCAAAAGAGCGCTGAGTTTGGCTATGAATTTCCACTCTTTGCTCAGCAATATAATGTTTATGGGCTCAAGGCCACTTATGAACAAAAAACGGCTTGGGGCGTTGAAATTCTCGCAGAGGGGACGCGTGCGTTTCCTCATTCAGAGGTGTTATGGGACAGTTTAGCGACCGCCTATGATCTGGATGGACAACTTGAACAGGCGATAAGAGCCTCCGACAAAGCCGTGCTATTAGCAAAACAAACAGATTCAGTGTTTTTGAATGAGATCCTCAGTCAAGCTAAGCGCTTGCAGTTGCAAGGGAAAAAATAATCGTTCTCAGAGAGGGTTTAATTACATAGTTGCAACATGTTTGGGCAAGTCTCACGCGGCTGGGTAATATTGCTCTTTTTACCGCAGTTGCAGCAGAAGATATTGCCCGTGTGGGTCAAGGTTAATTGCTTGCCTATCAATGGATTGAGCGGGAGTAACTCATCACCAACAACGAGTTGATATTGCACTTGTTGCGCGTCATCTAACTGCACGCTTTCGTTATATCGTCATTGCGTGGCCGTCAGTATACAAGATTATCCAAGTCAGTTTAGATAGGAATTTTTGCTAAGTGAGTCGATTGACTGAGTGCACCTAAACCTCTTTTGTTTTACTTAACCATTTGTACACTAAGGCAATAATACCGAAAGTAAGCAAGACTACTGGCAAGTAAATGATTATGCTCATAAATTGTGTTTGGTATTTTGTTGCTAATTGGGTATGGCTAATGAGATACCCAAAACCAACAACGGAAAAAATCCACACCATTGAACTGATGAAGTTAATGAGTAAAAAACGACGGGAAGAAATACCCGTTGCACCTAAAATATAGGGGTAAACGGTACGAACAAAAGGAATATAACGTGCGAGTAGCAGGGTTATCACTCCATAGTTATCAATAAGGTGGGTCGCTTTTTCCTGATGTTTGATATCAATATTCGACAGCAGTTTTTGGTAAATTTGGGTATGCCCTAAAAATCGCCCCTGTAAATAACCTATAGCTGTACCTGTAAAGGTTGCTAGAACCAATAACGGCATAATACCGATATGAAGAATATCTTGATAAATCAGCACTCCAGTGAGAAAGAGTAGGCTATCTCCGGGTAAAAATGCGGTGGGAATAAAGCCATTTTCTAACACTAAAAAGCCACAAATTAATGCGCTGACCATGAGGGCGATTTTAGGATTGGCTAAAACCGCCAGATCATTGTGTATCATGGCTTGGGCCAGTTCGTATAACTGCTCCATACGTACTACTCCCTAAAATAATTGATAAAACATAAAGATGGAAATGCTCGAAAGCGGCAATTTTGAACCTGAGCTATGGTGTTTCGTGGGTTATTCTACCAAGGGAGCATGAATCGAAAGGCAGTTACAACATTAAATTTTGTTGGTGTTAGTGTGTTTATGGTTCAGTAATCGGGTTTTGTGGGCTTTTTATTGTAAAAATATTAAGCATTATTATAGGGTTAATAAATTTTAAATGATGACATCAACTTACAAACCCACTTGCCAGATTCCTATGCGCATTCCAACTATCCAGTATTGATTGCACTGGCTTAACTTAATTTGAACACCTTGCCGCGAATATCGGTTTTTAAGCATTGTTTTAAGCGCTCTTAAAGTGCTGTTTGAAAGTGCCATTGCGAGTGCACTCTCTAAATATATTGGTGTGCTAAGTGTTAGCTCGCCGTAAAAGTAACAAGATTAACGGCTTAATCTATCGAGCACGAGATCATCCCCAAGAGCATAGAGGGATTCAACTAATTGATCTTCTTGGGCGAGATCTGTGAGTCCAAGGCCAATGGTTGCCCGAAACAAAGCTATACCTGTGTGGCCTGCGGTTTCATATTGACTACTAAACTGCTCGATATTGATGCCAATTGCATTGATTTTATTGGATATATCGAGCACGAGTCCGGGTCTGTCATAGGCCACTAGGTTGTAACTTAAGCGTTTGATGGGCTTAAGGGCGACCGAGGTTTTGGAGTAGGTGAGGGACAGGCTATCGATGCATTCTAGGGCCTCAATGAGCTCGTCCATGCGCAGTGACGGCACTTCGAGTAACAATATCGCGGCAAAGACACCGTCAATATGGCGTAATTCTGAGTCGAGCCAGTTGCCGCCATGACGACTCACAGCATGGGCGATTTGTTCTACTAATCCTTTTCTATCAGGTGCTTGTAGTGTGATTAAGTATCGTAGCATAGTGACTGACTCCTATTTTTTGTAAAAGGCACCTGTTTTAAAACGGGGTGTAACACAACTGTCATCTTTGCGTCATATAATCCAACGCACTTAGAATAAAGGATGTTGTTATTGCTCAGTTTACGTTCAAACAGTGTAAGCATAGCACTCGGCAAATCCTAGCGAAAAAACTCGCTAGCTATTAATAATAGAGGTTCTTAATGGAAAGTCAGGTCACTCAACCTGGTTCTGCATCGCACAGTATGCTTAAAGGCGGACGCTCGAATCGCAGGGCATTTAAGGATAAAGCGGCGCAAATCAGCGTCACTATCGGCGGCACTATGGTATTTGTCGCCTTATTGTTGATCTTCTTTTATCTGTTGTATGTGATTAAACCCATTTTCGACAGTGCTGATGTCACACCCGTTAAGAGTGTGAGCTATCAACACGCGGATGTGCCGACCTTAATGGTGGGTGCTGAAGAGCAAAATGAGGTGATGTACCGTGTGAGCATTCATGGTCAAGTGGACTTCTATACTGTTGCCGACGGTAGCTTACTTTCTAGCTTTACCCCGACGTTACCAGCGGGTGTTACCGTCACCAGCGCCGCCGTTGCTGTACCGAGCGAACAACGTTTTGCGCTGGGATTAAGTAATGGTCAGGTCATAGTGGCGGGCCTAGAGTTTGGTTTAACGTACCCCAATAACAAACGTTTAATCACACCTAAACTGCGTTATCCCGCAGGTGAAACCCCCATTACAGTCGATGAGACAGGCAGCGCGATTCATAAGCTGACCTTCACTTATAGCTCAGACAAAATGAGTTTTGCTTATCAAGATGAGAGTGGTGTTTGGCGCCTCACTCGTCTCGAAGGGCAAGAGAACATGATGACTGAAGAAGTGGAGTGGGTTTCTACGACGTCACAAATTCAAGATGCGCCGAAGAAAGTCTCCCACGAGCTGATGACGCCCGATCAACGTCAGTTGATGTTGCAAACTGGCAATAAAATTTTCGTGTATGACATCCGTGATACTGACAGCTTAGATCTGCTGCAGGTGATTGATGTTGAACGTGCTAAGGCACAAGTCAATAACGTGGCTTTGCTGGCGGGAGCGAGTTCATTACTGGTCAGTTATGACACAGGTATTGTGGCGCAGTACTTCCAAGTTAATGGTGAAAAAGGACGTTTATATCAAGAGATTCGTCAGTTTGATGACTTACCGCCCATCAGCTCGATTACCTCTGAATTCTACCGTAAGAGTTTTGCGACTGTGAGCCCTGAGGGTGAGCTAACACTACTCTATACCACGAGTCATCGTGAACTGTTTGATGCAAAGTTTGACCTTAAAAACCCCGGTAAAATGGGCTTTACCCCACGCTCAAACGGCATAGTCGTTGAGGCGGACAAAAAGCTGCATATCTTCAGTGTGGAAAACTCCCACCCAGAAGTGTCATGGAGCGCTATGTGGGACAAGGTGTGGTATGAAGGTTATCCAGAGCCTAAATATGTATGGCAATCGACCTCAGGTTCTGACGATTTCGAAGCTAAGCTGAGCTTAATGCCATTGGCATACGGCACAATGAAAGCGGCATTTTATGCCATGTTATTTGCCGTGCCTTTATCCGTTGCTGGTGCGATTTACACGGCTTACTTTATGTCGCCTAAGGTGCGCGGTTTCGTGAAACCGACCATTGAAATCATGGAAGCATTACCAACGGTGATTTTAGGCTTCTTGGCGGGTCTGTGGTTAGCGCCACTGATTGAAGAGCATCTCCCCGGCATTTTAATTCTACTGATCTTATTGCCGACCTCGATACTCACGTCTGCCTATGGCTGGAGCAGGTTGCCGGGTAAGTGGAAACAACGTTTACCCGAAGTGTACCAAGAGCTGATGTTAATCCCAGTGGTCTGTTTCGTGGGGTGGTTCTCTTTTGCGGTCAGCCCAATCATCGAAGTGGCGCTGTTTGATGGTAATACCCGTCAATTCATCACTAACGAACTGGGGATCACTTTCGACCAACGTAACGCGCTGGTGGTCGGTATTGCCATGGGCTTTGCGGTGATCCCAACGATTTTCTCCATCGCTGAAGATGCCATTTTCTCTGTACCGCGTCATTTATCTAACGGTAGCTTAGCCTTAGGTGCGACGCCTTGGCAGACATTGACACGCGTGGTGTTGTTAACCGCCAGTCCGGGTATTTTCTCGGCCATTATGATGGGCCTTGGCCGCGCCGTTGGCGAGACCATGATCGTACTGATGGCCACTGGTAACACTGCCATCATGGAATGGAGCGTGTTCGAAGGGATGCGAACCTTGGCGGCAAACATTGCGGTTGAAATGCCTGAATCGGCTATCGGTAGCTCGCATTATCGTGTGCTCTTCCTTGCTGCCTTCGTACTATTCATCTTTACATTCTTCTTTAACACCATTGCAGAAGTGGTGAGACAGCGTCTACGTGAACGCTATAGCTCGCTGTAACGGGGATAAGACAATGACATTAAATACTATTTCGCCAGTGACCTTGAGAGGTTTGTGCAATGGGTAAGTGGGTAAAATCAGGCTCGCCATGGATATGGATGACGGGCGGTGCTGTGAGCATCAGTTTGATTGCCGTCTTAGGCTTATTATTGTTAATCGCATGGCGTGGCTTAAGTTACTTTTGGCCTGCAACCGTTTACCAGTGGGAGCTTGAAGATAACACGGGTGTACGTTCGACCTTAATTGGTGAGGTTTACGATAGGGAAGAAGTACCGACTGAGCGTTTGATTGCTGCTGGCCATGTGTTTAAGCAACATCCGGGCGAGTTTGTGACCCGTTACTTAGTGAAAACCGGTAACCGTGAATTTGTGGGTTTGGATTTCCGCTGGATATTAGGTACGGACATTGTTAGTCGTTCTGTGCCAAGCGAGGTCGCACTGATCGAGCGGGCTAAAAACGGTAACTTCTACGGTTATCCGATAGCCGTGATTGAAAATGGCAAGCGTCTTGATTTAGTGAATGATGCGATTGAATCTTCCTTAATGGAGCATATCGAACGCGCAGTTGCCTTATCGGACAAAGCGGTTGATTTGCAGAAGCAAGATATTGGCTCGATTAACTACGCCATTGAAAAATTGCGTTTGCAGGAGCGTCGTTTCGAGCTAGATGGGGAACTGACCGACAGTATTAAAGCTGAGTTGGTCGCCAAGAGAGCTCAACTGCAAGAAGATTACTTAGTGCTTGAAAAAGCGTTATTTGCCCTGCGTGATGATGCGGCGCGTGACTCGGTTATCGTCCGAGATATGCGCGGCGAAGAAGTTGAACTGAAGCTCGATACTGTTCTGGATGTGACCTATGTGAATCACTTAGGACTCATAGGCAAAATTGGTAAGTGGTTTGTCGGTATTGGACGCTTTATGAGTGACGATCCGCGTGAAGCCAACACTGAGGGCGGCGTGTTCCCCGCGATTTTCGGCACTGTATTTATGGTGATGTTGATGGCGGTGATCGTGACGCCATTTGGCGTGGTCGCGGCGGTTTATCTACATGAATATGCTAAGAAAGGCCCTATTACTAAGATGATCCGTATTGCGGTAATCAACTTAGCGGGTGTGCCCTCGATTGTGTATGGTGTATTCGGTTTAGGTTTCTTCGTGTACATGATGGGCGGTTCCATCGACCAATTGTTTTACGCTGAAGCTTTGCCGGCTCCTACCTTTGGTTCACCAGGGGTGATTTGGTCGGCATTAACCCTCGCGATTTTGACACTGCCAGTGGTTATAGTGTCGACTGAAGAAGGGTTAAGTCGTATTCCAAGCGCGGTGCGTCAAGGTAGTTTGGCACTGGGCGCGACTAAGGCTGAAACCCTGTGGCGGATTGTGATCCCGATGGCGAGTCCAGCGATCATGACGGGTTTGATTTTAGCGGTCGCTCGTGCTGCCGGTGAAGTGGCACCGCTGATGTTGGTGGGTGTCGTTAAATTAGCGCCAACATTACCACTGGACTTTAACTTCCCGTTTGTGCATTTAGAACGTAAGTTCATGCACTTAGGGTTCCATATATATGATGTGGGTTTCCAGAGTCCTAACGTTGAAGCGGCACGTCCTCTGGTGTATGCGACCTCTTTCTTGCTGGTGTCTGTGATTGTGGCACTCAACTTGACGGCCATTAGCGTGCGTAACCACTTACGTGAAAAATATCGTTCGCTTGAGCACTAATCAGCGATTATCCTGAAAGTATTAGGACTAAATATGATTTCTATAGATTCGACAGCAATGAAAACCAATAACTTTGATTTAGCTAACTTAAGCCAGAACGACACCGCGTTGGAGATCCGTAACTTAGATTTGCGCTATGGCGATAAGCAAGCGCTGTTTAATGTATCGATGAAGATCCCCAAGAAGCAAGTCACTGCCTTTATCGGCCCCAGTGGTTGTGGTAAATCGACACTATTGCGCTGTATTAACCGCATGAATGACTTAGTTGATAATTGTCATATTGGCGGCGAGATATTGCTGCACGGCCAGAATATCTACGACAAAAAGATTGATGTCGCGGCTTTGCGCCGTAATGTCGGTATGGTGTTCCAACGCCCAAATCCTTTCCCTAAGTCGATTTACGAAAACGTTGTTTATGGCTTGAGATTGCAAGGGCTCAATAACCGTCGTGAACTCGACGAAGCGGCTGAGCGTTCATTGCGCGGTGCGGCGATTTGGGACGAAGTTAAAGACAGATTGCACGATAACGCCTTTGGTTTGTCTGGCGGTCAACAGCAACGTCTGGTGATTGCCCGTGCGATAGCCATTGAGCCAGAAGTGTTATTACTCGACGAACCAACATCGGCACTCGATCCGATTTCGACGCTGACGATTGAAGAGTTAATCACTGAGCTTAAGACGAAATACACTGTGGTTATCGTGACTCACAACATGCAACAGGCGGCGCGGGTATCGGATCAAACGGCCTTTATGTATATGGGTGAATTAGTTGAATATGCTGATACTAATACGATTTTCACCACGCCGAAAAAACGTAAGACTGAAGATTACATCACAGGACGTTACGGTTAATCGCTTGAGTATCGGATAAGGCCACCACGGCTTGGTATGGGTCAACAGTTAAGTAACAGGTTGGAACGCAATGGAAAACATGAATTTAAGTAAGCACATTTCGGGTCAGTTCACCGCTGAGCTGGATGATATCCGTAATCGAGTGCTCGCCATGGGTGGCTTGGTTGAACGTCAGCTAGAGCAAGCGATTGATGCCTTAAGTGCCCTCGATGCCGAGTTAGCTCAGCGGGTGATTGCTGGCGATCATAAAGTCAATGCGATGGAAGTTTCCATTGATGAAGAATGCACACGTATTATTGCTAAGCGTCAACCTGCGGCCAGTGATTTACGCTTGATTATCGCTATTTCAAAAACCATCGCAGATCTTGAGCGTATTGGTGATGCCTGTGTGCGGATTGCAAAAGCGGCATTAGATAAACGTTTGAATAATCAGCAGCCTTTGTTAGTTAGCATTGAAAATATGGGGCGTCATGCGACTCGGATGTTGCATGCGACTTTAGATGCCTTAGCACGTATGGATGCTGATACTGCCTTAGAGCTGCACAAAGAAGATGCCAAGCTTGACCGCGAATACGAAGGGATTATCCGTCAGTTAATGACCTATATGATGGAAGATCCGCGTTCTATCCCAGACGTTTTAGATGTACTGTGGGCAGCGCGTGCGGTTGAACGTGTTGGCGACCGTTGTAAAAATATCTGTGAATACATCATCTACTATGTGAAAGGCAAAGACGTTCGCCATACTTCCTACGAAGATATGGAAAAGGACATGAAAGGCTAACACACGCATTAATCTGCGGTTTTAATGCCTGAATACAACGCTCCGCAGCCTCTGTGGAGCGTTTTGCTTTTAGGATGCTGAGCTAGGATCGTTGATTAGGATAGTGAGTTAGGATCGTGAGATAGAGAGGCGAGCTAGGATTTGGGCTATGGATTGTGAAATAGGGATAGCTAAATTGGATAGTTAAATTAGATTATGAACTGGCATTCTGGATCGGTACCGCGAATAAAGAAGGTCATTTTTGTATTTACAATAAATTAACCTTTGTTTAATCTGATGCTTGCAATAAGTTTTAGCTGCTGGAAAAGGGCGGTAGACCTAGATAGTGAAAGCAGTCGAAGCCTAAGTGCTAGCGTTTTTGTGTTTAGCTGTGGATTGATATCACAGCACGTTAATCTCAGAATTTAACCGCCACCCCTATTTGTTACCACTAAGGTTTGGGGTTAGCAGCGCAACGGAATGGGCGCTGTGTCGGCGATAACATGGATAAGTTGATGAGCCCATTATTGTATTCTTTAAAGCAAGGTTTCGAAGCTCTTAAAAGTATTCGAAATCATATTTCTGAAGCGAATTTACCCGCTGATTTCCCCCGTGCTGAATTACCGCCACTGTCCGAGAACGCTAAAGCCGAGCTATTGCAGCTATTAGCGCCGTTAGAAGCCTATCGAATTGAAAAGCTTGAAACTAAACTCTCCCGTAAAAAATGGGCGAAGCGTCTAGGTTGGCTATTGTGCCTGCCCGCACTGGCCTTTGATTTAATCTCGTTAGCCTCTAACCATGACCCAACCATTTTGAGCCTGATCGTCCTCGCCGGCATTTTGATGTGGGTTCATCTGCCTGAAATGCAATATAAGCGCCATTACAAATATAAAATATTGCCTGTTTTACTCAAAAAACTAGGGGACTACCGTTATAGCCCCGACTCCTGTGTCAACCTTGATTCAGTGGCAGATTTCGAACTTATGCCCCGTTTTAGCAAGCAACAATCAGAGGATCATATTCGCGGCAAGGTAGAGGATATCAGCTTCGAATTTTGCGAATTAACCTTAAAATCCCGCGGCAGTAAGTCAGACAAGATCCAATTTAAAGGTGGGGTAGTGATCATGACGATGCCCTTTAGCTTTGAATCCCATACTGTTGTCAGCCAAGACTATGGCTCCCTTGGTAACACCATGGCAGGCATAAAGAAACCCAGAGTGAAACTCGAAAGCGTGACCTTTGAGGCGACGTTTGAAGTGTATTCCCACGACCAACATTACGCGCGATATCTATTGTCTCCCGCCGTAATGGAACGCCTCGTTGAACTGGAACAGTTATTCCGTAAAACGGCGCGCGGGTCGGGGCTGAGTATCGAATTTAAAGCTAATAAAGTGCTGATCATGGCGAGCTATTTTGGCAATTTATTTGATACCGTCGATATCAACTTACCCACCCATGATATGTCGAAAATTCCGCAGTTACAGCAGGAGTTAGTTTTGATTACTGGCATCATCAAACAGCTAAAATTGGATTATCTAGCAGCGCAAAATCTGGCGACACAGCAGACACTTGAGAGGATTAAGACGTTAGCGGGTTAACTTGAGCTGTTCTTTTCTCTGTATTTTGAACTGTACTTTGAGCAGGTTTTTATTCGTCGAGAGAAGAGGTTGCTCAGATCTTGAAGGCTTAGCGTTTGTTGGTATCCACTCATAAAGGCTTGCCATGGCATTTACTCACCGACGCGCAGCAAGTCCGTCCTTGGATGCTCGACCGCCCCGTCCATGGGGCGGACGGTCGTCTCGCTAATCACCATGGCACACCTTTCGAGCATTCGCGTAATCTGTAGATTTAAAAGACATACGCAACATGCTTTGGGACAGAAATAAGTTATTTATTTCGCTAAATTAGAAATTAATGGATAACTTCAAGTATATGACTCTGAAAAAGATGGCTAAAGTTAAAATCACGATGCAGCTACTACAAAAAAGCCTATTACTACCAAGAATCCGATATATTCGTCAAAGCAGTTAACGAATCCTTAAGATAAATACCCGTAAAAACAAGCTGACAAAGGTTCTATACATTCGAAAACAATCGACTCTTAAGTTTTGATAGTTCTCGAAGCGTATTCCGCACATAGTCGTTCTCAGGCTCCACTTGTAATATATAACTTCCTTTACCAATTACTTCATCTAAGTATAGAGGTTTCAGAGGTTTAGTCGTCCCATCAAACTGATTTTCTCCATTCTTAATTAGATAGTAACTTTCTTGACGATATGCTCGCCTCATTTGTTTGGAAACACGAAGAGAGTTATCTGTCACGATCAAACCTGTAACGATCTTTTTGTCTTTTGGTTTTAGCAAATGAACTTTATCCTCATTTACAGGTAACCCAAATCTCTCTATATACTGTATAACTTCATTGCAAACATCTTCTGAGATAGAGTTTCCAGAGAAAGTAATATCGTCCGCGTAGCGGGTAAAAATAAGAGAATACCTTTCTGCAATGTGTTGAAGATCATAATCTAACTTTTTCAGGATAATATTGCTCAGAATTGGGCTTGTAGATGCTCCTTGAGGTAATACACCGTAATAGGAACAAAGATTCGAAAGAACAGATGCTACATTATCGGTATACCCACAGTTGAGAAACACTTGTTTAATTAACAATATTTTGATTTTATTGAAGAAATCCTTAACATCTATCTTCAAGAGTTCTCTAGCACCAATATGAGCACGTGCGTTTTGGATATGGGAACGCCCTTTTGTGTATGCATACGCATTATCACTAATTGGTAAACGCTCTAGTATATTTCCTTTGATCCAAAGCTGAACATATGCAAGTTTTGGGTATGGAGAGTAAATTTCACGAACCCCACCCCGCCTCTTAGGAATGCAAAAATCACGATAAAAAAGTGACGATGCTCCCGACATTCGGCTTAGTAGACTAAGCTCGATACCTAGCAAATTAGAAAGGTGCTCAATCTCAAATATAACTGGGAGATTGGATTTAACGAGGTTATCAGCATACTCAGCAAGAATAGATGCTTGTTTTTTTTGCACGCCATTAGAACTGAGGTAATCTAACCACCTGTTGTATTCTGGACTCAAATCTGGCTCCGTGAGATAGGTGGCTATCCAGTATCACAACATCTTTAGAAATTATAAGAACGAAGTGAGGTTAAAAAAAACCTCAACGGCATAGGCGAATCACCCATGGGAGCTAGGCTCCAACACTAATACTGGATAGCACTTGACTATTTTATGCTAAATTGACTACTCGTCAACAAGTAATTTTTCATCTAACCTTTTAAAATTAGGCATTACTAAAGCATTAATACTTAAAGCCTTGTTCTTATATTCATCAATGACATCACGCTCTAAATATAATGACCGATAACAAATAGTTCGATATAAATACACTAGTTGCTCTTTGGTTATCTGTTTTTTTAATTTAAAACTATCTCCTGTAAGTTCAAGAACACCAATCTCAGACAAACTTTCAATAACCTCTTTCGCTTGAGTATAAGAGAAACGATATAATTGATTTAGCTCGAAAAGGCTATGAACTGTACCATCGGCTACAAGTTTTATTACAGATGAAACATTCGATTTACTAACCATGCATTACAACCTATAAAAAAGTGTGTTTCGAAATCTACCTTTACCTCTAGGAGCCATCCAAAATATTGGGAACACATTGTTAGCACAGTTTGTAAACTGAACTTGATACAACGCTTCAGATTTCTTGAAGCCCAAGCTATAAACGCCAATGAATGAACTCGATTGATACCTTTCTTTTAGGGAATTTTCCATTCGCAACATTACTTGGATTTCATCGTTTATTTGTTGTTCATTCAGTTCTTGTTCAGATATCCCCTTTTTAACCAATACGGGGCAAACAACATTTCTATTTAATTTATCCTCTATATACCTAACTCCAAACTCCATACCTGCAAGAGCAAAAATGTGAATCTCAGGTACTTTTATTTTACGCTGGTTTAAGTTGCTAGAGAACTCATTAACTTTTTTGACCATTGTTTCCCCTGAGCCTATAAAATCATCAAAAATAATGACATTTTCGTAAGCTCTTTCATTTAACTTTTGATAACTAGACTCTAGGGAAGAAACCAAAGAATGTTCATTCCAAGTTCTGTGTTGAGCTAGGAAAAACTTAAAGAAATACTGCCATGCCTTAGAGCCATCAGACTCTGACTCTTTTGCTGTAGCGACTATTAGCGTTTTCATGGGGTCTAATTGTAATTTCTCTATTTCTTTTACCAAGAGAGCAATGCCATTAACCCTATCTGAAATCTGAAAATGCTGTACTCGGCTCAGGAGCTTCAGTATCAGCTGACGCTCTGGTTCGTTCTGAAATTCTGTAAGTAAAGTGGTTAAACCAGAGTCATAGCACTCATCACGGAGCCACTCTACTTCATCTTTGTATCTTCCGATGGCATAAAAGTCATCGGCACTGTGTGCCTTTGGTTGATAAAGATCCATACATTTAAACTTTCCATAGCGTGATATTTGGCGAAAGGGTTATGAGATTACACCAGTTAACTTATGAGTTGATGATAATGGAAGAAAAACCTCCGCTTTTATCTATGGCTCTATACCAGTACCATTACAGCGCTGGCATTCTATAGGCTCATAGTCATCCTTGGTGAGGTGCTTCTTAAAGAGGCGCTTGATGATACTAATATTTATCTTCTTACCTTTACACTTTTTGCAAATTTCTTTACTCATACGCGACCCTCTTTTTAGACTGAGACAATACAGTGATGTTACCTCGCTCCTATAGACACTTTACTGGCATTAAGAAAAGTAAGTCAAATGACTCATAGGTGAAGTGAGAAGCCAATCTATCGTAACTTTCAATGGGGCAATAGCTTTTTAGCTAAACGAACAGCAGAAGTGTTAGTTAAGATTGGCATTGTTGCAACTGTGACCGTTGGCGGCATGGATGCCGTCGTCGAGCCCTCAGGGACGAGTTTATGGCGAGTCACAGGGGAAACAATGACAATGAATACTGCACAACTGACGATAAAATTATCTTGCTTTGGTGCAAATATCTTTTTAGCTAAACGAACAGCTGAAGGGTTAATGAGGATTGGCATTGTTGCACCAGTGACCTTCTAAAACATGGATATTTTATTAGAGCCCTTAGGGATGCTTCTTGTTAAATAAAGAGACGACGAGTCACTGGGGAAGTAATGACAATAAATGCCACTCAACTGTCGAGAGTCTTATCGCAAACAACAGTGAACCAGTATAACGTCAGCTGCAGTTCTGCTCGCCGCGTGCTAGCAGAACTGACCGATTACACTTTCCTAACTTCGCTTACCTTTACCCAAATTCGCTCACCCTGTGCAGGCGGGCAAATATTCTGATAACTCAAGCAGGTTATAATCTGGGTCGCGGATATAGACGGAGTTTATCCGGCCTGTGGCGCCGGTTCGTAGCACTGGGCCTTCAATGATTTCAATCTGAAGAGCGTTTAAATGCGCGATCACTTCTTCTATGTTATGGCTGACTACAAAACATAGATCGGCACTGCCGGGCGTGGCTACCGCGGCCTTAGGTTCAAATTCGGCGCCCGCTTGGTGCAAGTTAATCTTTTGATCGCCAAAACTTAACGCAATACGCTGATTGCCAAATACCACTTTCTTCATCCCGAGCACGGTTTGATAAAATTCGACGCTGACGGCGATGTCTTTTACGGTTAAGACCAAATGATCTAAGCGGGTTACGCGCATTTTACTTTCCTTAGAATGGCTCAGAGTGGGCTCTGATTTTGAACGCTATCTCTACACTTGAGACGAATAAGAGTCAGATACCTTACATCATGTGCTGGTGCAAAAGTGACTCTGTGGTAGCATTTGTGGCGTTTTTTTGCGTAAATATTTTGTGCCTACTATATCCCTATGACTGAATGAGAGAGTTATGAAGAAAACCTTAGCCCGCGGCTTAATGAATCTATTACCTATGGCCTTGAGTTTGTGGCTGTTTTGGTCGCTGTTTGTATCGTTAGATGGTTTAGGAATTGTGATTTTAGAGTTGGTAGGGATTAACCAACACTTTGTTGGCGCCGGTTTTATGCTGGTGGTGGCATTAGTTTTTGCGGTGGGCCTGTTGTTTTCTGTCAGCCCGATTGTGTGGCTTTATGGTTGGCTTGAGCGCCAGTTGATGCGTTTCCCACTGTTTAAATCGGTTTATGGCAGTATCCGTGATATCGCCTCTTTGATGAATCGTGACGGTAAGCCAACAAGCCAAAAGACAGTGTTAGTGAAACAGGCGAATGGCAGTTTTGTGGTGGGCTTTATTATGACAGATACGCCGCCGCAGCCATTGTTAGATGCGTTGCCTGAGGGCGATTGGGTGCCTGTGTTGTTCCAATTGAGTTACCAAATGGCAGGCGTGACGAGCTTAGTTAAGCGGGATGATTTAATTATGGTTGATTGGTCGTTTGAAGAGGCGATGCGCTTCAATTTAACTGCTGGTATCTCGCAGTCACCGACTAAGTAATCAGATAAAGGTTTGTGCGTTTTAGCGTTTAAAATTAAATTTGATGATTTTTGTGGTATAATTTTTTGGCGACCAACATGGTCGCCATTTTTTATGCTGAATATTCTAGTAATATATTTGTTTTATGCTAAAGGTGGGCGTTAGCTGCCTTAGTGGTGTTAATTCTGTTTATCCATCAATCATTGGCTTAAAAAAGTCGTGTGTTGTTAATCCCGTTTTTCAGATCCTGTCACGTTTAGTCATAGCGAGTCGTTGCATTGATCTTTGGGATTTCCCCCATACTGGTCATAGATGAGCCCCGCAGCATTAAGCATATTTTGAGTATAAGTTTTGTTCTATCTCTCCGTTGGTATGTTGAGATATTTGGAGTGTGAACCCGCTAGAAATAGGGAGAGTCAATGTCAATCAAGTCTAGTATTAATCCGCCGGTATTTTATTCGTCGGTCTTTTTCATCATCTTGATGGTGATGATTTGCGCAGTATGGCCCACAGAGGCAAACACCTTTTTTAGATCAATGCAGTCATGGATAGAAATGAAAGCCGGCTGGCTTTACATTCTAAGTGTGGCGTTTTTCCTGATTTTTATCATATTTGTCATGGTTAGTCGCTTCGGCGATATCAAACTAGGACCAGATCATTCAGTGCCTGACTACAGCTATAAAAGCTGGATCGCCATGTTGTTTTCGGCGGGTATGGGCATAGGTTTGATGTTTTTTGGGGTCGCTGAACCTGTGATGCACTATCTGGCGCCGCCGGATGCAACCCCTGAGAGTCTTATTGCCGCAAAAGAGGCAATGAAGATTACTTTCTTCCATTGGGGACTGCATGCTTGGGCGATTTACGCTGTGGTGGCATTGAGTCTGGCCTATTTCTCTTATCGACATAAGTTACCGTTATTGCCGCGAAGTGCGCTTTATCCCTTAATTGGTGAACGCATCTATGGTCCTATTGGCCATACAGTGGATACCTTTGCTGTGCTTGGCACTATGTTTGGGGTGGCGACATCACTGGGCTTTGGGGTATTGCAGGTCAATTCTGGGTTGAGTTATCTATTTGAAGGTTTACCTAATAATGCTGTGGTGCAGGTGTGTTTGATTATCGGCATTACTTTATTGGCGACATTATCGGTATTTTCTGGTCTCGATAAAGGCGTGAAACGCTTAAGCGAACTTAATCTGGGTCTCGCGATTATTTTATTGCTTATCGTCTTGATCCTTGGCCCTACGGTTATGCTGTTGCAGGCTTTTGTGCAGAATACCGGTAGTTACTTAAGTGATTTAGTGGGTAAAACCTTTAACTTGTACGCTTATGAACATAAGGAAGATTGGCTCGGAGGCTGGACCTTGCTCTATTGGGGCTGGTGGATTTCCTGGTCTCCTTTTGTCGGTACCTTTATTGCACGTGTAAGCCGCGGCCGTACCATCCGTGAGTTTTTGATTGGTGTGTTATTTGTGCCATCGGCGTTGACCTTTCTGTGGATGACGGTATTTGGTAATACGGCGATTGATTCGATTATGAATCACGGCGCGACCTATCTTGCCGAGGCGGTGAATACCGATGTGTCAGTGGCCTTGTTTGTGTTTTTCGAGCACATGCCGTTCCCGACCTTACTCTCAGGGATTGCGATTTGTTTAGTCGTGACCTTCTTTGTGACCTCGTCGGATTCGGGATCCTTAGTGATTGATAATCTAACCTCGGGCGGTGATAACAATGCCCCCGTATGGCAGAGGATCTTTTGGGCACTGTTGCAAGGGGTCGTTGCGTCGGTATTGTTGTTAGCGGGTGGGTTACAGGCGCTGCAAACGGCGGCAATCGCTAGTGCTATGCCGTTCTTAGTGGTGATGCTATTCATGTGTCTGGGCCTATTTAAAGCCCTGAAAAATGATTGGCTTAAGATTAATAGCGTGCAGTTACACAATACCAGTGTGCAATACGCCAAAACTAATATGAGCTGGGAAGAGCGTATTGGGGTTTTAGTCTCGCATCCTACCCATGAAGAAGCGCAAGTGTTCTTGAATAATGTGGCTACGCCAGCTTTGTCTAAGGTGTGCCAACACTTTATGGCTAAAGGCATTGTGGCCGATCTTGAATATTTAGATGGCCGCGTGCGATTAGTGATCAGCAATGAGGTGAATTTGCCCTTTGTTTACGGTGTACGAACGCGTTGTTTTGACATCACTAACCCAATAGGGACTGAAATCGAGCAGGGCAATACCTTGTATTACCGCGCCGAAGTGTACCTTGAACAAGGTGGTCAGCATTACGATGTGATGGGTTATACCGAAGAGCAAATCCTCGCGGATGTGGTGACTCAGTATGAAAAATACTTACATTATTTGCATCTGTCGAATGCCGATCATGCCCACGTAAGCTAAGTAACGTAAGTTAAGTAAACTAAGCCAGTAACCTAGGTCGGCTTAACCATTTACGTCTACAAATCGCGCACCATTAACCCGCAAAGTGCGGGAGATATTGCCCCAAGTGATAACTCGGATTATCCTTGGGGGCAATTTTTTTAGGGTTTGTTTTAGGGATTACACTATGTCATCAGTGCCAGGCCAGAGTAAGTTAGATAAAGTATTAGCCGATGCGCGGGAGTACAAAGCTAAGCGTGAGAGCGGTTACCGTGAGCAAGCGTTAAAACTCTATCCTTGGGTGTGTGGCCGCTGTACCCGCGAATTTACCCCAAAAAACTTAAGTGAACTGACTGTACATCATAGGGATCATAACCACGATAACAACCCGTCAGACGGTTCAAACTGGGAATTATTATGTCTTTATTGCCATGACAACGAACATTCTCGCTTTGAAGAATTGATCCGTTACGGTAGCACCACAGAAACCAAGCAAGCGGCGGCGACCTACAATCCCTTTGCTGACTTAAAATCAATGCTGAAAAAATAGTCTTGTGGGCTGTTAGCAGGATGAGCTTGCGCAGAGGGTGGCGTTAGCAGGCGGCGTTTAGTCTTTGTCGGTTAAACGCGCTTCGGCAGCTAACCATTTATCACGACTTAAAATATGCTGGTTTTCACTGCCTTCAAATAAAGCTTTACGGGCGGTAAGTTGCTGACAAATGGCTGCCTGTTGCGCTTCGCTACTCGTACGCCAACTGACAATTTCATCGATATGTCGAAAGCAGCCCATGCAGTAGTCTTCGTCATTTAAACCGCAGCGTGCGACGCAAGGTGAAAGCATGTGTGTCCTCTTCAGGGTATTGCTGACCATGGTTTGTAGTTAACAGTCAGGTTGAGTGCTTTTAACGGGCGCGATACTAACATTTTTTCGCGTAAAGTCATCCGTAGGGCAGATTTACTCAGCCTAATACGAGACAAGTATTTTTTACACTGGGCATGACGTGAACCAAGATAATCTGCAGCAACAATTCACTTACTCACAGCGATTTAGCAAGCTTAATCAATTGCTTGAAAAGAGTGCTGCCCTGTGGCAAGTGCGTGCATTTGAAGTGAACGCTTTGCCTTGGGCACAGGATTTTCCGCAGTTGGCCGAAGCTGTGTGGGCGCTGGCTGATGATGAGCTTGATGGACTTGATGCCGAGCAATCTTTACTGGTTAAGGCGCTGTCACCGGCATTAAACCGCGATCTTAGGGCATTATGCCAAGATTGGGACTTGTCATTGCTTACCACTGCCATTGCTGATATTGCAATTACCGATACCACAAAGGTAGATAAAGCGCAGGACCGCGGTTTGTCCTTTGATGATGAGGCGCACTTTAGTGCTCACATTAAAGGCCGAAAATGGCAGCAAATTACCGCCTTTGTGCAGCATTTACCCCAGCTTAATTTACCTGTGCTGGAATGGTGTGCGGGTAAAGGGCATTTGGGCCGCTTGATCGCTAAAGCTCGCGGCGCCGAAGTGGTGAGTTTAGAATGGCAAGCGCCGCTGTGTGAAGCAGGGCAGGCCTTTGCTGATAAGTTGCAGTTATCGCAGACTTTTATTTGCGCCGATGCCTTTGCTATTGGTACAGAACATGCTGTGACAAACACATCTACAACTACAGTTGAAGCACAAGCTGAACATGCCTCAAATGCCAATCCGTTAACTGCACGGCAGCAAGCGGTTGCTTTGCATGCCTGCGGAGATTTGCATGTTCGGCTGTTAACATTGGCGACCGAGGCGGGCACGCAGGCATTGGCGATTTCTCCTTGTTGCTATCATTTAATTCAAGCGAGCCATTATCAGCCGTTATCCATTCTTGCTCAGCAGAGCAGCCTAAAGCTCAGTCGCCATGATTTACAGTTACCGCTACAGCAGAGTGTGATCGCTAATCCCAAACAGCAGGCGCTACGCCATCAAGAAATTGCGTGGCGCTTAGGCTTTGATGCACTGCAACGTGAATGTCGACAAATCGACGAATATTTGCCTTTACCCTCGTTAAAACAGAGTCAATTGAGCGGCAGTTTTACGGATTTTTGCCTGTGGGCAGCCGAGACTAAGGCCGTTAATCTTGCAAAAAACAGGGATTTTGAAGCTTGGCTTGACGTTGGGCGACAAAGACAACAATTAACTCGCCGTATTGATTTAGTCGCGCATTTATTCCGCAGCGCGCTGGAGCAGTGGCTCATCTTAGATCGCGCTTGTTTTTTGCAGGAACAAGGATATGGTGTTTGCGTGGGTGAATTTTGTGCAAACAGCGTCACACCAAGAAATACGCTGATTTTAGCGCAAAAAATGGCGGTATAATTTTGCGCGTCTAAAAATATGCTGTACTGTGATGTTTTTTATGAATTATTTCTATATTAGCGCATTTAAGTTTAGTGATAGTGAATTCAGGGCCGTCGTGTTTGGAACCTGCGCTGTGAGACAAGTCTTACACTCAAGATGGTTTTTTATTGAATCATCGGGCTTTTCTTGTTCAAATGTCGCATTAATGACGAATAACAACTGAAAGCTGACCTGCTGGTCAGTCATTCTAGTGAGCGAATAAAACAGTTTCATGAAATATTCCCGCGTATTTATTAATAGCCTGGCCTATGAACTGGCGCCTGTTGTGGTTTCCAGTAGTGAGCTAGAGTCTCGTCTTGCTCCTTTGTATCAAAAGTTCCGTATTCCTATGGGACAGCTTGCCGCATTGACTGGGATTACCGAACGCCGCTGGTGGCCAAAAGGACATCAATTGTCCGACGGTGCGATTAAAGCTGCCCGTAAAGCCATGGTTGAAACTGGGATTGATGTCGCCGATTTAGGTGCTGTTGTCTATACCGGCGTGTGCCGCGATCAACATGAGCCCGCAACCGCGTGTCGTATTGCTGCCGAATTGGGTGTGTCAAAAGACACTGCGATTTACGATATCAGCAACGCTTGCCTTGGGGTGTTATCGGGCATTTTAGATATCGCGAACCGTATTGAGTTGGGTCAAATCAAGGCGGGTATGGTGGTGTCCTGTGAGTCGGCGCGGGATATTGTCGATGTCACTATCGATAACATGTTGGCCGATCCGACCATGCAGAATTTTGCCCAGTCACTGGCGACCTTAACCGGTGGCTCTGGTGCCGTGGCGGTGATCCTTACCGATGGCAGCTTGCCGCTGACAAATGTGCGTCAGCATCAATTGCTGGGTGCATCGCACTTATCGGCGCCTGAGCATCATCAGTTGTGTCAATGGGGTCTGCAGGAAGTGGGGCATAACCTGTATCGCGAGTTTATGCGTACCGATGCCGTTACCTTGCTTAAAGAAGGCGTTGAATTGGCGAAGCACACTTGGGAGCATTTCCTTGAGCAGCGTAATTGGCTGGTTGAGCAAGTGGACAAAGTGATTTGCCATCAAGTAGGCGCTTCAAATCGTAAGCAAGTACTGAGTGCGCTCAATATTCCCCCCGAAAAAGAATTTCCAACGTATCAGCTACTGGGCAATATGGGCACAGTGTCGTTACCTGTGACCGCTGCGATGGCGCACGATCAAGGCTTTTTACAAGCGGGCGATCAAGTGAGCTTTTTAGGAATAGGCAGTGGATTGAATTGCATGATGTTAGGCATTAAGTGGTAGGGTGCATTGCACCTTTTCACGCCTTTGCTTGATGGCTGGCATACATTCGAGTCAACCCAGTAAGTCCATGATTCAGTTGATAGCTTAGTCTTTAGTTCTGTCGATAAGCTAAGCCAGCTGTACATAACCCGTTATTCGCTCTCATAAAGAATCAAGATAGGAAGCGTCATGTTAGACACTCTGTTGCCTTTTAAACGTCATTTTCTGAGCCGTAATGGCAACAAGCTACATTATATCAACGAGGGGCAAGGCGAGCCTGTGGTGATGGTTCACGGTAATCCTAGCTGGTCGTTTTACTACCGCAATCTTGTTAGCGCCTTAAAAGACACTCACCAATGCATAGTGCCGGATCATATCGGCTGTGGCCTGTCGGATAAGCCAGACGACAGTGGTTATGACTATACCCTTAAGAACCGTATCGATGATCTCGAAGCCCTGCTCGATAGCCTGAATGTGAAAGAAAACATTACCTTAGTCGTACACGACTGGGGCGGCATGATAGGTATGGGTTATGCGGCGCGTTATCCTGATCGCATTAAACGCCTAGTGATATTGAACACGGGTGCTTTCCATTTGCCCGAGACTAAATCATTCCCTTGGCCGCTGTGGATTTGTCGTAATACCCTGTTAGGTACAGTGTTGGTACGCGGTTTCAATGCCTTTTCGTCTATTGCTTCCTATGTGGGTGTTAAGCGCCAACCGATGTCGAAATACATTCGCGAGGCGTATGTCGCGCCGTTTAACTCTTGGGCCAATCGCATTTCGACGCTGCGTTTTGTGCAGGATATTCCACTGCGTGAAGGCGATAGAAATTATCAATTAGTCTCTGATATTGCTGCGAGTTTACCTAAATTTGCTAAAGTGCCGACCCTGATTTGCTGGGGCCTCAAGGACTTTGTATTCGATAAGCACTTTTTAGCGAAATGGCGCCAACACATGCCCCATGCGACAGTGCATGAATTTGCCGATTGTGGTCACTACATTTTGGAAGATGCCAGCGATGAAGTGATTGCCCATATCAAAGGCTTTATGGCTGACGACCACGTAGAAGCGGCGCAGTCCGAACAGGCTGCAGGTTAATGTCGACCTTGCTTGAGATTGAAGTTGCTCCTTTAGTGACGCAGTTGGAAAAGTCACTTTTAAGTGGCACTTCTGCGTCAGCAACAATCAATGATGCCAATATTTGTTGTCATCTCAAGCAAGCCGCCCATGCCATTCCCCATCATCTTGCGGTCGCTGTACAAAGCGCTCAGGGCGCTTCTGTGGCGAATTTGCGTTACAGCGAGTTGGACTTCCTTAACCTGGATAGACAAAGCGATGCGATAGCCTTTGCGCTGAACGCCCATGGCATTAAGCGCGGCATGAAGGCTGTGCTTATGGTCACGCCGAGTTTGGATTTTTTTGCACTTACTTTTGCGCTGTTTAAAGCGGGGATTATTCCTATCCTAGTTGATCCCGGCATGGGGATCCGCAATCTTAAACAGTGTTTTGCTGAAGCCGCGCCCGATGCCTTTATCGGTATTCCCAAGGCTCATATTGCTAGACGTTTATTTGGTTGGGGTAAGGGCAGTATTAAGTCATTACTCAATGTCGATGACGGCAAAACAGGCTTAGCGGCAAAGTTAATCCGCATCGCTACTGGTGCGATAAGTTTATCGACTCTGCTGCAAAGCACCTTAGTGCAATCTTTTGCTCCAAAGTCTGAATATCCCATGGTGATGCTTAAATCTGATGAGATAGCGGCGATTTTATTTACCAGTGGCAGCACTGGCACGCCTAAGGGGGTGGTGTATAGCCATGGTATGTTTGAGGCACAAATCCAAGCATTAAAAAACGATTATGGCATTTGCCATGGCGAGCGCGATCTCGCCACGTTTCCACTGTTTTCACTCTTTGGTCCCGCACTGGGTATGGCGTCTATTGTTCCTGAAATGGATGCCAGCAAGCCCATTACCGCCAATCCTGAATTCCTGTTTGCCGCGATTGAGAAATATCAATGCAGTAATATTTTTGTTAATCCCGCTTTGCTCGAACGTTTAGGCCGTGCGGGGGAACAAAAACAGCATAAATTGCCTAGCGTACAGCGGGTGATTTCCGCGGGTGCGCCAGCCACCATTGCCTCCATCGCCCGTTTTAGTAAGATGCTGAGCCAAGGTGTGCCGATTTTAAATTCCTACGGCGCAACCGAATCTTTGCCTATTAGTATGATTGCCAGCGATGCGTTATTTGCCACGACTGACATCACAGATAACGGCGGTGGTATCTGTGTCGGTCGCGCTATCGATGGCGTGACGATTCGCATTATTGCTATCAGCGAAGAGGTTATTCCCGAGTGGGATGATGCCTTACAGTTGAATAACGGTGAAATCGGCGAGATAGTCGTGCAGGGACCTATGGTGAGTCAGTCCTATTATCTAAACAATAGTCAGCACGCTAGCCAAAACGAAAGCCAAGGCAAACGCGCGACTGCGGCGGCCAAGATTTGGGACTCGGCAAACAATACCGTTAGACACCGCATGGGCGATTTGGGGTATCTTGATGATCAAGGTCTTCTGTGGATGTGTGGTCGTAAGGCCCACAGAGTCGACGCTACCCTTAACGGATTGTTTGCTAAACGTTATTATTCCATTCCCTGCGAGCGCATTTTTAATATGCATCCCAATGTGAAGCGCTCCGCTTTAGTGGGAGTGAAAGTGGCGAACGAGATAGAGCCATTAATTTGTATCGAACTCGACCAGTCATTGGTGTGCAATAAGAGTCAGCAGTTGTACCAAGATTTGATCGCCATCGCCGAGCAATTTACGCAGACTCAGGGCATAAGGCGGTTTCTTATTCATCCTGATTTCCCTGTGGATGTGCGGCATAATGCCAAGATTTTTAGAGAAAAATTAGCCGTTTGGGCACAATTACAAACGAAAGGTTGATTTAAACCTCTACGACTTTTTCCTGCATTTTTTACGTTATATTCTGTGTTCATTTGAACAAACTCGCTTATTTTTAAGCCCTTGTGCTTATTTTAAACTTATTACACCGACTTTAAGTTCATGTAAATGTGCTGAAATGGATACCCTTAATGACGAAAGACCCAATTAAGAGCACGACGCTTGCCCAATTTGATGCGGCTGAACAAACGGCACTCGCGCAGCTCGCGCTTAAGGTGCAACACGCCTTTGTCACGGGGGCGGGGGGATTTTTAGGTAAAGCGATTTGCCTGAGATTGTTAGCTGCGGGCATTAAGGTCACAGGTTTTGCGCGTGGGCATTATCCCGAACTTGAAGCACTGGGCGTAGTCATGTTGCAAGGGGATTTAGTCAATAAAGATCTGCTGCAACAGGCGATGCAAGGCTGCGATATCGTATTTCATGTGGCGTCTAAAGCGGGTGTTTGGGGTGACAGAGACAGCTATTTTTGTCCGAATGTGAAGGGTGCTGCCAATGTGATTGCCGCTTGTAAGGCATTAAAAATAGATAAGTTAGTTTATACCAGTACCCCGAGTGTGACCTTTGCAGGGCAGGATGAATCGGGTATTGATGAGTCTACTCCCTATGCTACAAGATTCCTGAATCATTATGCCCACTCTAAAGCCATCGCTGAAAAGATGATGCTCGATGCCAATCAAGTGGGTGACATGCCACTTGAAAATCCTGATGTGACCCAAGTATCTAGCCAAGTGACGACTCAAGCCACTGCACCCTATGCGTTAAAAACCGTCGCACTCAGGCCGCATCTGATATGGGGGCCTGGCGATCCCCATCTAGTGCCACGGGTATTGTCGCGCGGGCGTTTAGGTAAGCTTAAACTGGTTGGCCGCGAAGATAAGCTGGTCGATACCATCTACATCGACAATGCTGCCTATGCCCATGTGCTGGCGGCACTGGAACTTTGCCAAGCAAAGCCTAAGTGTCAAGGGAAAGCTTATTTTCTGAGTAATGATGAACCCATCACTATGGCCGAGATGATCAATCTGATTTTGGCCTGCGATGCTTTACCGCCAGTGACTAAGCGTGTGCCTCAATTTGTGGCCTATGTAGTAGGCGCAGTATTGGAAAGTGTACATTACCTCCTAAAGAAGCAAGAAGAGCCCATGATGACCCGTTTTGTCGCACGGCAGTTATCCTGCAGCCATTATTTTGATATCAGCGCAGCTAAACGAGATTTAGGTTATCGTGCGCTCGTCTCTATTAATCAAGGGATGGCAAGGCTTAAAGTGTCGCTTTAGTTTTAGATATACTGCCATCATGGTATTGGGGGTTTATGAGTTGCGGTGATTGTAAAACGTCAATTTTCAGGCAACAGATTGGTCGCTGCAAACGATGTATGTGGCAGCTTACGGCTTTGTCGGCTATCGGTTGGCCGCTGTGGTGGCTTTATTATGATGCGCCTAGGGATGTAAACTCGATTGCATTACTGTTTTTCTGCGCGGCTTTTACGGGGTTACTTGCTTTGCACCTTATCGTATTGGCTTACCGTCGCCTCAGAGGGCGAGAGTAAGCCAACTGACTTTCTGTTTGTATGCTTAAACTGAGTTAGTTGCCATTTTCTCGTGCATCATTTTTTTCATTAATGGCGCAAGGGCAAAGAAGACTAATGCCATCACCACGCCAATTTGCGCCGAGAAGATAAACAGTTGTTCGTATAGCGCCATCGCACTCGGTACGTCACTTATCACGCCGCCTTGGGTATCAATCGCGGCGAGTTTGTTTAATTCGGCGGCTAAGATTTCAGAGTATGAAGTGCCGAGGAACCAAGCACCCATCATCAGGCTGACTACGCGTTTTACCGAAAGCTGAGTCACGGCAGATAAGCCTATGGGCGACAACAATAACTCCCCGATTTCTAATACAAAATAAGCCGCGACTAAGAACCAAATACTCACTAAGCCACTGCTTAGCGGCATCTGGATCCCGAGCACAAGCACCATAAAGGATAAACCCGCGAACAAAATACCGAGTGCGGTTTTAACCGGTTTGCTTAGGTCGCAATTTTTACGGGCGAGGGCTGGCCACAGCCAAGCGAAGATAGGCGACAAACTGATCACAAAGAAGGCACCGAGGAAGGTCAATTGTCCCGCGCTCCATTCGAGACCGAGCATGTTACGGTCCATCACACGGTCCGAAAATGCTACCCAAGAGCCATAGGTCTGCTCATATAAACCAAAGAAGACCAAACCCGCAACGATGAAAAGCAGCAAAGCCGACATCTGTTGACGTTCAATCGGATTACAATGTTTCACCATGAACCAGCCAATCCCGAGGGCGAGCACTAGTGATACTGAGTGCAAGAACCAAATCACTGGGCTCACAGCGGGTAATAAACTGCTAATCGAAAGTACGAGGGAGTGGGTTTGAATCAACCCCCAGACTATGATTACGCTGCCAATTGCGCTTAAGTAAATCCATTGTTCTGTCGTTATGCCAGCGGTTTTCTTTAAAATCCGCGCAGGATCTCTGGGTTCGGCGAAGCCTTGCAGATGTTTTTTGCCACGAATAAACACCAACAAACCTGCTAACATCCCTAAACCTGCCAAACCAAAACCGTACTTCCAGCCATAGGTTTCACCTAAATAAGCGCAAATTAGCGGGGCTAAGGTGGCGCCTAAGTTGATGCCCGCGTAGAAAATGGTAAAACCAGAATCTCGCTTAGCGGATGATTTAGGATAAAGCTGACCGACTATGGTGGAAATATTGGGTTTTAAAAAACCCACACCGACAATGATTAAGGCGAGGGATAAATAGAATACTTGCAGCGCTTGTTCATCCCGTTGAATTTCACCTGCAACGATAACCGCTTGATGGCCTTCAAAGGCCATACCTAAGTGGCCGAGCACCAATAAAACACCACCAAAGATCACCGCTTTACGCATGCCGATATAGCGGTCGGCCAATAAGCCACCCACTACGGGCATGGCATACACTAAGGCACCGTAAGCACCAATCACGTTGTAACCAAATTCATCGGTAAATAGATGATATTTAATCAGGTAAAGAAACAGTAATGCTTTCATACCGTAGAAAGAGAAGCGTTCCCACATTTCGGTAAAAAAGCAGACAAATAAGCCCTTAGGATGCCCAAATAGCATTTCAGTTGGGGGCGAGCCTTGTGGGCCCTGCATTGTGTGCGGCAGGTTTTGTTCTATTGACACTTAAGACTCCCATTGCTGGCACTTTATGCGCCGAGCAGCTAATGATTCATTTTATCGTAATGAATTTTATTAATTATTTTTCATTATTTGTGATTATCGCGGCGCTTTTGATCGCTAAAAAACGGCGCTGTTGCAGCAGTTAATCACACTCGGATGATATGGAACAGCCAAGGGTCTTGAAAGTGATGAATATTTTGTATAACTAACATTTTTAGCCGTTCTTTAAGGCTCGCTATAGCAATACTAAGCGGTTAAATTAATTCATTTTCAGTTAAGAAATGAGTGCTAAATAGTGGCCATAATTCAACTGTGGCTGTTTTATCTTAGCCGCTTTAGCCTTGATTTAGCTGTAGCTCGTCGTTTAATGGATGGTATAAGTTTTATGTTTGATAGCGATTTTGCATTATTGGTAGAGCATCTACGCGCTTGTTCGAGGCTGCTATCTAAATGAATGTCACAAATGGGTGGGTTAGATGATTTTCTCAGGGAAGCGCAGTGATTGAGAAGTGAACTTATTCGAGGCATAAGTATAAATAAGCACCATAATCATATTGATTATAAAAGAATTTTAATCTTGATAGTTGCATTTTTCATATAAGATTTCACAGTTTATATTTCTACAATGAGTTAATGTCTATCTGCTCAACTTTACTGATTTAGATCAGTCGTTATGTGTTACTAAGGAGACTTATGGAGTTTTTTACCACCCTATTTGTGGGTTACCCGCTTTGGGTTTGGTTAATGTTTTTCGGTTTTGTGCTGGCGTTATTAGCTTTTGACCTTGGCGTATTGCACAAGGAGCAGCATGAAATTACCGTGGCTGAAAGTTTAAAGCTTTCAGCCTTTTATATCTGTATGGGCTTATTGTTTGGGGCCTGGCTCTGGTGGTACAAGGGTTCAACCGCCGGTATGGAATACCTAACGGGCTATCTGATTGAAAAATCACTGTCTATGGATAACGTATTTGTTATCGCGTTAATCTTCAGTAGCTTAGGTATCCCACGTTTATACCAACATAGAGTGCTCTTCTGGGGCATTATGGGCGTAATAGTGTTGCGCGCCATTATGATCGGTCTTGGTGCTGTGCTTGTTGCCCAGTATCAAGGTGTACTTGTGTTATTTGGACTCTTCTTGATTTTCACTGGCGTGAAAATGCTCTTCTCAAACGATGAGCACGGTGATATCCAAGACAATAAGTTTTATAAATGGTTACGCACTAAGATGCGTTTTACGCCAACGCTGCATAAAGAAAAATTCTGGGTTCGTGGCGAAGATCATCAGTTAACAAAAGGATGGTGGGCGACGCCGTTATTCTTGGCGTTGATCTTAGTGGAAACCGCGGATTTGGTGTTTGCAGTCGACAGTATTCCAGCTATTTTTGCGATTACCCAAGATCCTTTCATCGTCTATACCTCGAATATCTTCGCGATTCTGGGGCTACGTGCTTTGTATTTTGCGTTGGCTGCTATGGTGCATCGTTTTGAATACCTTAAATACGCGCTGTCAGTAGTATTAGTGTTTATTGGGGTGAAAGTGGGTTTAGTGTATTTCAACCACGAGGGAATCGTGGACTTTACTATCCCTACGGCCGTGTCCCTTGGTGTGACTTTTGGTCTGTTAGTTTTAGGTGTCCTGTATTCGCTGTGGAAGACGCGCGGGCAAGAAGTTGAGAAATAGCTTGGACGGCTAGTCCAATAAGTAATATGTTTCGGCCGTTTAGTCATACTAAACGGCCTTTTTTATATCCTTAATATGTGAATCGTTAAGCTTTACAGAAGATGTTAAAAATTAGTCTATGCTTAATTCGAGCCGTTGTTAGTTTTGGGCTCACAAAGGGAGTTTTTAGGACTAATACTCTTCAAGGACGATATTATGAAACTCAACATTACCGCCATACTTCTGCTCACCGTTTGTTCATTGACCACAGTCAACGCAAAAGCTGCAGATAAGCAATCGCCCAACACTAGATCTAACGCAAATTCAACCTGTACTGGAGCCTATCCAAGTTACTTCCAAGATCCTGCTTTTACAAAAACAGGTATGTGGGATAATCAGGTCACCATTAATCAAGCCTATTCTGGCTGGAAGGGGCCTATTTTTAGCCTCAGTGATGCTTATTCGAGTGCCAAACCAGATAGCGCTGCACCTTGGCTTAAATTCAATCCCTTTGATAAAAATCTGAGTGAAAGTGATAAAAATACCCAAGCTGAGCAATACCTCTGGGCTGTGATGAAGTACATCCAAGAGGGAAACATCGACAAAGGCGATGTCAGTAAAGACTGGGATCTGTGTAACAACAAGGTGCGCTCTTGGTACCATATTCCCTATCAGACCTATGATCCCATGAGTGGGCGGGAATTTATCCATGGCTTGACCCGAGAAGCCCCCGTCACTATGGAGATAAAAGGCCAAGGCTCCCTTAAAACCACTATGTGGGCGGTGGGTTTTTATAATCCTCAGGCGGCAAACAGCATTGGCAAGGTATGGACGGGGGCACCATCACCTGTGATGCCCCAGCAAAATTTTGCATTTAATGAAGGCAGTGTGATTGGCAAGTTATTGTTTACTACTGCAACGCCTAATAACTATCCTTTCCTTGAAAATGTACCTGTTTGGCAAGCCAATATCAGTGCCAGTGATTTCTGTGTATGTAAAAACGCCGATGGCAGTGCCTGTAGTTTCCAACAGGAAACAGAGCAATGCCCGCGCTCTGTCGCCGATGTGTACTTATTGCAGTTTGATATTGCAGTGCGCGACAGCCGTTCACCCGTGGGCTGGGCCTATGGCACTTTTGTCGCCGATGGTCAGTTTAAAGCGAAAGAGAAAAATCCTTGGGATCGTATCTCACCTCTGGGATTAATGTGGGGGAATGACACGCCGCCAGCAACAGTGGGAGCGGCAGCATTCCCTCAAAACCCAATCACAGGGCTTAAGGATAGCGCCGTATTTCAAGAGGTCGTTGGCCGTTTGAATGAGCACACCAATGCGGGACACTTAGGGTGTAATGGGCGTTTAAATGGCCCTGCGGATAATGCATTAAGTAGCTGTTTATCTTGTCATCAAACTGCTTCAGTTCCCGATAGTACCAATAATACACCGGCAATCCTGTACCAATTTGCCTCGTATCAAGAGCCGGGCAGTGGTCAATGTTTAACATCGCCCAGCGCCCTCGATTTATCGATTGACCAAGTGTATTTCAAAACCTTTATGTGTTCTGCGTCCTTCGTTGGACCCAGTAACATAGTCCCTGCACCTAAATATACTCAAGGGCAAAAACAGTGGATTTCTACTGATTTTTCATTGCAGCTCAGTATCAGTCTCACCCAGTGGCAAGAATGGCAACAAGACCAAGATAACCTGAAAAAGAACATCAAAGTGCGCGTATTTGATGGCACTTTACCCTCTCGTTAATGTTGGTGTTTATGTAACTAATTGTATTTAGTCCGCTATATTTTAATTCGTGGCATATTTTTACTTTTATATTGTATTTCAATAGCAAGGGATTCAAATAGAGTCCCTTTTGCTATTTTAGGGATTAAGAATATGTAGTTTGTTTTGCTGGCTAGCATTCTGTAAGTACATGAATATCTTGATAACTACTGTAAAGGTTAATTTTATGTGATAGTTTGTTGGTATTTTGAACTCACAGACGCAAGAGGGAAGCATGCTGACTATTTCTAATCTCACTAAAACCTATGATAACGGTGTTAAAGCACTCGATGGTGTTGATTTAACGATTTCCAAAGGGATGTTTGGTTTACTCGGACCCAATGGTGCGGGAAAGTCATCACTCATGCGTACTATTGCCGCCCTGCAAAGCGCCGATAGTGGCAGCATAGTGTTTGACGGTATTGATGTATTAGCCGATCCTCAAGCGCTGCGTAAAACCTTGGGATATTTGCCCCAGGACTTTAATGTTTATCCGCGTATTAGCGCCTATGACCTGTTAGATCATTTAGCCATTCTTAAAGGCATTAATCAAAGCAAGCTGCGTAAAGAAGCAGTTGAAGGATTGCTGGCACACACCAATCTTTATCAGCATAAAAATAAAGCCGTGAGTGGTTTCTCTGGCGGTATGCGTCAGCGTTTTGGTATTGCTCAGGCCTTGCTTGGGGATCCTAAATTATTGATTGTGGATGAGCCTACCGCGGGTCTCGATCCCGAAGAACGTAACCGTTTCCATAACTTGCTGGTGAGTTTAGGCGAGGAAAAAGTGGTAATCCTCTCGACTCACATTGTCGAAGATGTGTCTGAACTCTGCGCTAATATGGCGGTTTTGGCATCGGGTAAAATTCTGCTTCAAGGCAATCCACATCAATTGGTGGGTGAATTAACGGAAAAAATTTGGACTAAGACTGTGAGTCAAGCACAGGCACAGGAGCTTGAAGCGCAATTACCTGTGATTTCTAAGCGTTTATTAGCGGGACGCACAGTACTGAATGTGATGGCTGAAACTTGTCCTGAAGGATTTACCCCTGCGACTGCTGGGCTTGAAGATCTGTATTTTTCGACTTTACTCAGTCACCGCCGTCAGGCTGCCTAAGGAGATATCAATATGTTGTTATCAATGCTTAGGTTTGAGTGGCGTTATTATTTGCGTCAGCCATCCTTTTATGTTGTTTCTTTTCTATTGTTTTTAATGAGTTTTCTATCAGTCGTCTCTAACAATATTCAAATTGGTAGCGGCGGTGAGGTGATGAAAAACAGCCCATTTGGGATTACTCAAACCATGTTGATCATGGGACTTATTTCCATGTTTGCCGTGGTGAATTTTGTGGGTAGCACGGCTATTCGCAATCATCAGCATTTGATGGAAGAGCTGATTTATAGCAAACCCCTATCACCATTTGCATACCAATTTGGTCGATTTCTCGGCAGTTTTGTTGTGGTGATGATGGTATTTGCCTTTATCCCCATAGGGTTAATGCTCGGCTCTTTTATGCCATGGGTCGATGCTAGCCGTTTTGGACCTTTTGCGTTATCGAATTATCTTGTGCCGTATTTTTTACTCGCCATGCCGACTTTGCTGCTGATCTCGACTCTATTCTATGCGATGGCAAGTCATTTTCGTTCCTTAATGGCGCTCTATCTGACCGCTGTAGCCATGTTGGTGCTTTATACCTTGACGGGCGAAATGGCGAGTCAGCCACAATATCGTACTATTGCTGCTTTGCTTGATCCCTTTGCGCTGCGCACCTTTGCCGAAGTGACCCGTTACTGGACCATTAGCGAGAAGAATAGCCAGTTAATTGAATTCTCAGGACTCGTGCTGCAAAACAGGGCGATATGGTTTGGAATTGCCTGTGTATTACTGGCCGTTTCAGGGATTTTCCGTCAGCCGAGTTTGACTAAGAAACGTGAGAAAAAATCCGATAAAGCAGGAAAAGTTCCTAGCTTAGTGCCTTTGGCACAATTGGCTATGGCAACTGAGCCTAATGGTCGCCAGCAATTTTGGACGCGGGTTAAATTTGAAGTACGGCAAGTACTATTTACCGCGCCATTTGTGGTGTTAGGTGTGCTGACTATTTTCAATTTAGTCGGCCCCATGTTCGATGATTTTGGTTGGTACGGCACATCTAATTGGCCATTAACCCAAGATATGGTGAATAACATTGCCGGCGCGACGGGGCTATTGATGGTGATAGTGCTGATTTATTACAGCGCAGAAATCGTCTGGCGTGAACGCAGTTCAGGAATGGGAGATATCGTCGATAGCGTTCCTGTATCAAACTTAAGCTTTTGGGGCTCAAAGTTAGTGTCTGTGGTCATAGTGATGACCTTGCTCTATGTGCTTGCAATGTGTACCACAATTGTATTTCAATTGATAAAAGGTCAAGCCAATCTTGAGATTGCTCAGTACCTTATTCGACTGGGATTTTATTACCTCCTTCCGCTGTTGATGACCGCTGTGCTGGCGTTTTTCCTGCAAGTGCTTAGCCCAAATAAGTACGCAGGTATGGGACTATTTGTTGCTTATTATCTAACGACATTTGTTATGGCAAGCTGGGGATTTGGCCATAGCTTATATAACTTTGGTCAATCACCGACCTTAATTTACTCGGATATGAACGGCTACGGTTGGGGTTTATTAAGTCATGCACTCTATATGATTTACTGGGGGGCTTTTAGCCTTATCCTGTTTGTTTTAGGTTATGGCTTGTACCATCGCGGACCGCAGCAAAGCCTTAAAACCCGTATGGGATTACTGAGTTATCAGCTTGGTTTTAGTGGCAAAGCTATTGTGAGCGTTGCTTTGGTGGTGTTTTTGGGTATGGGCAGTTATTTGTTCTACCAAACAAAAGTGTTGAATCATTATTTAACCCAAGATGAAACCACAGATCTGCAAGCCGATTATGAGAAGGCCTTCAAACAATACCAAAGCATGCCGATTTTAGTGGCCACTAAGGTCAACGCGAATATTGATATTTTCCCTGAAGAGCGAAAAATTGTTGCTAAGGTGATATTCGAATGGCAAAACAAGTCAGATAAACCAATCGAAAGGATGTTAGTGCAGTGGCCCGAGCATACTGAGGCCGAAACGGTAAAAATCAATATCCCGAATACAAACTTAGGTGAGTTAGATAGCCGCTATCGCAATGCTTGGTTGACCTTTTCGACACCTGTGCAGCCTGGGCAGGTGGTGCAAGGGGACATTCAATTAGTACGTCAGTCTGTGGGTATTGCTGAAGCTGGCTTTGATATGTCTGTGGTTGAAAATGGCACCTTCATCAACAACTTCGAACTATTGCCCCTCTTTGGTTATCAAGACGGCTATGAGCTGATGGATCGCCACGAGCGCGAAAAGCGCGATTTAGCCGAAAAAGCTCGAGCGAACAAGCTTGAAGACAGCCGTTACTACACGCAAAACTTCTTTGGTGTCGATGGTGATTTCATTCAGTTTGAAGCCACTATTTCGACAAGTGCAGATCAAATTGCATTAGCGCCAGGGTATTTGCAAAAACAGTGGCAGCAGGATGGGCGTGAGTATTTCCATTATTCGATGGATAGCCCTATGGTGAATTTCTACGCCATTATTTCGGGCCGTTATCAGGTGGAAAAAACTGAGCACAATGGTGTTGCGGTTGAGGTTTACTACCATGCGGAGCATCCTTGGAACGTTGCGCGCATGATAGAGTCCGTTAAAGATTCTATCGATTACTACACACAAGCATTTGGGCCTTATCAGCATAAGCAAATGCGAATTATGGAGTTTCCGGGTTACCGTAGTTTTGCACAAAGTTTTGCTAATACAGTGCCTTACTCAGAGCGTATTGGTTTTATTACTGATTTACGCAATGAGGATAATATCGATCCTGTGTATTACGTTACAGCCCATGAAGTGGCACATCAATGGTGGGGACACCAAGTGGGCGCTGCCGATGTGCAGGGCAGTGCTGTGATATCCGAAAGCTTGTCGCAGTATTCGGCGTTGATGGTGCTGGAGAAAAAGTATGGCGATAAAATGATCCGTAAATTCTTGAAATACGAATTAGATAGATATTTACGCGGCCGTTCATCCGAGTCCATAAAGGAGATGCCTTTGCTGCGCAGTGAAAATCAGCAGTACATTCATTATCAGAAAGGCTCAGTGGTGATGATGGCGATTAAAGATGTGTTAGGTGAAGCGAAACTCAACGCTAATCTCAAGGCATTCTTAGCACGTTATCAGTATCGTAACGATCCTTTCCCAACCACATTGGATTTAGTTAGTTACCTTGAGCAAGGCATAGATGAAGCGCAAGCCCGCTTTATCGATGAGTCTTTTAATTACATCACACTCTACGACCTCAGGTTAACCAATGCGGTCATGACCACTCTGCCTGATGGTAAGACGCAAGTTGACTTGAGCATTTATGCCAGTCGCAAAGTCGCGAGTGGTAAAGGTGAAGAAACCGAACAACCTTTAGATGCCATCATCGATATCGGTGCCTTTAGTGCCGATCCCGATAAGCTAAAGGATGACAAACAGGTGTTATTGATTGAGAAGCACAGGCTGGTGAGTGGTGAAAACAAGCTGACGATCACTTTGGCTGAAAAACCCAGTTATGTGGGGGTCGATCCCTTTGTGAAGCTCATCGACAGAGATACGAAGGACAATATCTTTAAACTCTAAATCCGTTTTGAAACCAGTTTGTTAAAACCAACGCACTATCTGGCATGACCTGTTAGATAGTGCGTTTTTTATGGCAAAACCCTGGGCTCATTTTGAAATTAATGCAAATTAGCTTGTTCTTCTACGTGCTTTTTCCTAAGGTGATTGCAAATGATTTTCAATGAGGCGTGATATGAATACCCATCTGCAGTTACAGGTAAACCATTGGCTTGAAAATGATCCTGACCCTCGCACTCAAGCCCAGTTACAAACCCTAATTGATAGCGGCAATGAAGCTGAACTCGCAGCGTGCTTTGCGGGTCGCTTGGAATTTGGCACCGCAGGATTACGCGGTGTCGTTGGCGCTGGGCCTATGGGGATGAACCGTTTGGTGATTCGCCAAACCTCTGCTGGCCTTGGTGCTTATCTACTTGATCAGATTAAAGATGCAGCCGAGCGTGGCGTGGTGATTGGTTATGATGGCCGCCACGATTCATTTAATTTTGCCCATGATGCGGCGAGTGTGCTCACCGCTATGGGGATTAAGGTACGCTTAACGTCCAAAGTAGCGCCAACGCCGTTGGTGGCCTTTGGGGTGAAACATTTTAATGCGGCAGCAGGCATTGTAGTGACCGCGAGTCATAACCCGCCGCAATACAATGGCTATAAAGTGTATTGGGAGAATGGCGCGCAGATTATTCCGCCCCACGATTCTGGCATTGCCGCGCAAATTGAGCGCGCCGCGAATCAAGTGATTCCGTTTTTAGAACATGATGAGGCGGTAAAACAAGGTAAGTTAATTATTCTGCAGGACGATTTTTACCAAAGCTATCGCCATGGCGTGCAGCAAGCTGAGGTGCTGCAAAACCATACGGCTCCAGAAAAGGTCAGTTTAGCCTATACCGCCATGCACGGCGTGGGCGCTGAAATGGCTGAAACCGTATTGAAAGATGCGGGTTTCACCCAAGTGTATTCGGTAGCCTCCCAGCGCGAACCCGATGGGGATTTCCCGACGGTGAACTTCCCCAATCCGGAAGAAAAGGGCGCGATGGATTTAGTGATCGTCGAGGCGAAAAAACACGGCGCTATGCTCGCCTGTGCCAACGATCCCGATGCCGACCGTTTTGCGGTCGCAGTGCGCCGCGATGATGGCGAATACCAGATGCTAACGGGCGATCAAGTCGGTGTGCTCTTTGGGCATTACTTGTTATCTCACGCTAAAGATAATCAGCGACTTACGGGCACCACGATAGTGTCATCGAGTCTGTTATCTAAGATTGCTCAAGGTTTTGGCACGCAAAGCTTTACCACGCTCACCGGCTTTAAGTGGTTGATGAATGTGGGTATCGCGAAAACGTCCCCTGAGGATCAGTTCCTGTTTGCCTATGAAGAAGCCCTTGGTTACACAGTTGGCAGCATGGTGTGGGATAAAGATGGCTTGTCGGCGCTGGTGGCATTTGCCCAATTAACTGCCGAGCTGGTGGCGAAGGGGCAAACGATTTGGGACAGACTCGAGCAAATTTACCGTGAGCATGGCTTCCATCTCAATGCGCAGGTGAGCATTGCGCTAAAACCTGACACGCCCAATATTGGCGCCTATTTGCGCGAGCATCCACCGGTGAAGATTGGTGAGTTAGATGTGCTCTCAACCGATGATTTAAAGGCGCTTGAGCGTCGTTTTGCCGATGGAAATATTGAGAAAATCGACTTACCACCGAGCGATGTATTGACTTACTGCTTAGCGGGCGGGGCTCGGGTGATCGTCAGACCATCTGGCACTGAACCTAAAATTAAGTGCTACTACGAAGTGGTAGAAACTATGGTTGATACAGATACCTTAGCCAGCGTCCAAGCGAGGGCGAGCAAAGCCATGGATGATTTTATTCAGGCACATCAAACCAGTTTGCCAAAATAATCTTGGTTGCTGGTTAAGTTAAAACGCCAAAATTCACTTTTATTAAAAGGCTACTGACATCATGCTGTCAGTAGCCTTGTTTTATTCTTGTTGTCGCCCGTTAATGATTCTGTCCTGAATTGTACGAATAAGGTTTTGAATCATTGATATTTTTTCAACAAGGAGAAAGTGAAAATGTTATCTATTGCACCGTTAGTTTGGGGTGAAATTCCTGTCAGTGACATGAACCGTGCCATTGCTTTTTATCAACAGCATTTTGGGGTTGAGTTTAAACGTGACGATATGGAAGACATGGAATATGCGAGCATAGTCACTGAGGATGCGAGTGCGGCGAGCATAGGGCTAGTCAAGTGCAGTATGAGTCAGCCGTCAATGCAGGGCAGCACAGTGTATTTGCATTTCAGCACCCACTTACAACCGCTAGTGGATAAACTCGCTGCCGCCAATGTGAATATTTTGCTGCCAGTGACGCCGATTAATGGTGGAGAGTGTGGTTACATCGCGTTATTTGCCGATAGTGAAGGCAATAAAGTCGGTCTGTGGTCTAAGGATAAGTAGTTTCGAGTGTTAAATTGTTAGCGTCGTGCCCTTAGGCACGACGCTAACATTAACCTATTGGTTTAGATTTCTATGGAAGAAACAAAGATGGATGTGGTTTATATTGATGCTCGACCGTTACTTGGACTAAGCACCCGCACGAATAATCGGGCAGAAATGTCTGTCGATAGCGCGAGAATAGGTAGTCTGTGGCAAGCCTTTTTTGAATCATCCCAGCTCACCGCTATGCTCAATTCGCCCATGTATGGCGTGTATTATGACTATGAGTCAGACATGAATGGCGAGTTTTCTGTGCTGGTGGGTAAGGCAATTGATGCCCCTGTTGATGCAAGTCATTTTACGCCATTGGAGCTTAACGCGGGCAAGTACCTAAAATTCACCGCTCAGGGTGATATGCCCCAGTGTGTTATCGATCTTTGGGGGCAAGTGTGGGGTTATTTTAGCGCGGCTGATTGCTCTCATCAGCGACGCTATCAAACGGATTTTGAAGTCTATCTTAGTGCTACTGAGGTTGAGATCTATATCGGGATTTTATGATTCAAATCGTAAAAACACTCAAGTGTGTATTCAAAGACATACCAGCGATTGATCTAGGATAATAATACTTAATCAACTGATTGATAGATAAAGGGTTAAACCAGAGCTAATGCGCCGCGCTGACCGCCTATTTCAAATAGTGCAAATTCTCAAACATAAACGCTTAACCACAGCCCAAGAGTTGGCTGAACGGTTAGAGGTTTCTACACGCACGATTTACCGTGATGTGCAGGACCTGTGTTTAAGTGGCATTCCTATTGAAGGGGAAGCGGGTGTCGGCTATTTGTTGCGCCACGAGGTTAATGTTCCGCCCTTGATGTTTAACGAAGCCGAACTCGAAGCGATTCAAGTTGGCATGCGTATGGTGCAAACTTGGGGTGGTAAGGAGCTTGGTAGCGCCGCGAGGCAGGCGATGATTAAAGTCGAAGCTGTGTTGCCTAAACGATTACAAGCCTATCAATCCTTAATGTTTTCACCGGATTTTTACCTCGATTCCAATGAGTTTCAATTCCTCGATCCCTTGCGTAATGCGGCTCAGCGCCGCGAATACGTCAAACTCTTCTATCAAGACGTCAAACTGGATGTCACCGAGCGGGAAGTTAGGCCGCTCGCCATCTATTTTTGGCGTGGTACTTGGACCTTACTGACATGGTGTGAGCTACGTGCTGATTTTCGTAATTTCAGGGTCGATCGCATCACAGGTCTTGTGCGGTTAAACCGTCATTTTGATCTCACTCTCGGGCAAGAGCTTGAAGATTATATTTGCCTGATGGATGAGCAATCAAAGGCGCGAGCAGAAGCGAAAGAAAAGCCACTCGAATGAGTGGCTTTGTATTACATTTTTAATTTGCTAGTAACGGGCTAGTTGTATCGAGATCTCTCTGATACTAGTGTCATCGCTGTTATTGAGAGTCTAAGCTCACCGTTTTTAATTGTTTAACATGACTTCGTTTGATTGCGAAATATTCAGTTTTTTGATTAAACCATCTTCATCATTGTTTTGGATCTCGCCGACGGCAACCTGAATATTGCGACTCAGTCCTAATTTTTGAGCGCTTTTAGGACGATTAGCAATGTCTTCATCCGTTAGTGGATAGGATTCACTGGCATCGATATTAAATTGACTTGAATCTATTGCAGTAAATTTACCGCTGATAGGTGCGCCATGTTGTCTAACAATATTCGCCAATTGCCACTCAAACCCACTTTTTGACTGTGCCGAATTAATCGCAGCAGGCCAATCCCATACACCATAACCGTTTATATCTTGATGAAGATATTGATCGACTAAGGCTTCTGGTCCATTCAGATTATTCGCATTCGCTCCGCCAAAGGTGTAAGGGAAGTTAGGTCTATTTGTCGGATGATTAATATGCGCATTACCACCCCATTTTAAGAAGTTCTCATATTTTATATCGTACATCATATATAAACTTGAGGTGTATGGGACATCTGCCTTTTGTTTAAATAGGGTGATTGAGATATAACGTTTGCTGCGAGGCGGCATAATTGCGCGGTACTGCGCCTGACTCGAAATCGTTGTACTTTTGCCGTCGGTTTCACTCCAACCTTGGCTGGCAGAAAATTCGGCGCTGATTTCAGAACTCGCTCCACCTATTCCTGGAATACCCACTTCATATTTATTGGTTACGCCAATTTTCTCGGAGAAAGAGAAATTATCGGTTTTGGCCCAGCTAGTGGTGTAATCATAGTTAAGAGTGGCGACACCGGTATCTTCGGTATCGCCCCAGTTATAGATAACCACAGGAGCAGTATAAATAGCCTCACGATCATAAACTTGAGGTGAACCTAACTTTAGACTTTGAGGATTAGTGACGAAATGAATATTTTGTAAATTTACCTTCAAACGTTCATTCGCTCTGTAGCCGCTTGCATAAGGATCATTACCGTTATAGCGGGCTTTAAGACTGTATTCGTTGCTCGATTCTCTTCTGACTTCGATGTCTTCACCAACATACTGGGATGCTGTACCGCCAGCCCATGCATATCCGAGATGGTGTCCTAAGGAGAATAACGAGCTGATAAACGAGGGGTCGTTAATTGCATCATTTTTAAGCGAATCAAGATCAGGGGCTGCGTGTTCTACCATTGACAGTTTTGGAATAGTATTCGGAATAGCAGCTTCGGCCAACAAAGAAACAGTTCCAAGTGCGGTTAAACAGGATAAAGTTAATATACCCAGGCTAGATTTTGTTCTCATGATTGTTCCTTTATTTTAATAAAATACGTCCTTTCATTGAGAGCGCCGATGGCAATTATATGTAGTCCTGAATCATATAAATAATCATTACTGCTAGGCACATCTAAAAAGCTAACACTTTTATTTTTATTAAACAAAATAAAAATGAATTAATTTTAGGCGTGTTTTAATCTGGTTAAAAATGTTAATCACTTTATTTTTAAACGGTATTTAGAACTTTATAATATAGTGTATTTACTTTAATTTTTGGTTGGTTGGTTTTTGAATGTGGATTAATATTTATGCGGCATTTTATTATGTAAAACTTTTTAAATGGACTCTTCATTCCGAGAACTATACTGAGATGAGTGCTGTAATAGATGCTGTAAATAACATTTCTGAATGGACGTTTTAGAGACTAAATAGTTTGAATATGGTTAGGTTAAGTATTTTTTTTATTGTTTGAGCCTTTGTTATTGCTGATAAATATCATCACTCTTCCATTATCGTCGATGTGTGAAATACCGTTAAAGCCGATACTGTTAGTTGCACAGACATAAGAGTCTAAATATATGAAGATTGTGGAAAATCAAGATAACGTGGAAGTAATTTTCTAGGGGGCGATGTCTCAGAGGGGTTAGGCTGTGTAAAAGAGTGGTAGGGACAGTGTAAGTGATTGATGCAAGAGTCAGTGCCGTTGCTGAACACTGACTCTTTGTTGACTTAGTGGATAAAGAAAAACAGTCCCATACTCAGCACTGTTGTCAGTAAGGTATTACGGGTGACGAGCGCCAACACTGTAGCGACTAAGGCGCAGATGAGATAGCTGTTGTCTAGGCTCAGATCGAGCTGACCTTCCTGCACAAATACTATGGGCGCAAAGATCGCAGTGAGTACCGCAGGGGCCGAGTAACTTAAAAAGGTTTGGGTGCCCTTACTTAATCGCAGCGGTAGTTTAGGCTCAAGTAGTAAATGACGACTGATAAACACAACCGCCGCCATTGAAAAGATCATTAACCAAATCATGCTTTTTCTCCTGACAATGTTTTTGTCTTAATGTCAGTCCCAACTCCAGTATCCACTTCTGTTTTGGTCTGTGCGCTTGCTAGCTGACTGTGACTGGCGGATTGTTCTGCGCGTTCCGCTTCCTTGGTCACTTTGGCGTAAAGTACACCTGCCGTCATTCCCGCAATGGCGGCAATGAGCAGTCCCGCTTGAATTTTAAAAACGGCGCATACTACTGCTAGGGTGAGCGAGACTAATACACAGACGAGAATCGATGGCTTTTTTATGGTAGGAACGACCAGAGCGATGAAGGTGGCTGCGATGGCAAAATCTAATCCCATCTCATCTAAATTCTCGATCGCATTGCCCGCCACTATGCCAAGTAGTGTGGCTATGTTCCAACCGATATAGAAACTCAAACCGCCGCCAAGGGCGTACCAAGGGTCGAACTTATGTAACTTGCCTTGATTAGCGATGGCAAACAGTTCATCTGTGAGCAAAAAGCCCAATGTCAGGCGCCACTTTAACGGCAAAGGACTGATTTGACTGCGCATCGCCATTGCATATAACAGATGGCGTGAGGTGATGAGTAACGTCGTAATTAAGATACTCCACAGACCAATACCGGCTTTCACCATGCCGAGTGCCACTAATTGAGCCGCGCCCGCAAAGATAATCGCCGACATAGCTTGGCTCTCAATGGGCGTTAGCCCAACCTCAATGGCGAAGGAGCCCGCTAAAATTCCCCAAGGTACAACCGCTATTGTCAACGGCATCATGGCTAATGTACCTTTTAAAAATGCCTTGGATTTCGATGGATGCACAGGATAAACATTAGGTTCTATAAGCTTGTCGGTGGTCACTTTGGCTCCTAAAAATAGCGGCGACGGGGTTGCTGTTAAACAATAAATGCTTGGATAAGCTTGCTTGCTTAGTCAATCGAGGAGAAAGCAAGAATGAGCATGGCAGATTAACTTAAAGTGATTGTTTAGGCTTGGATAATATTGCGGCCTATTTCTTTGGCAAATTGCCCCGGGGTAACACCGACTGTCTTCTTAAAATGTCGATTCAAGTGACTTTGATCGTGAAAACCACAATCGAGGGCGACATCGAGCAGCCGTGTGCCTTGTTTGATTTTTCCTTTGGCGAGTCTCACTCTTGCTTGAATTTGGTAAGCGTGGGGCGGTAAGCCGTAATAACGCTGAAATTGCTTCAGCAAATAATAGGGGCTTAATCCCGCGAGTGTTGCCAGCTCTTCAAGGGAGATGTCGGCTGCAGGATGATCGTCGATAAAGGATTTCACCAGTGCTAACGCAGGCTTAGCGATTACAGCGAGGTCATCGCTTGGGCGATTCTTGCCATGGCGTGTCATCAACTGTGTCAAGCTTGAATAGACCAAGCTTTCGCGCAGTAAGCGATTGTCCGATGTATCTAAGGTAGTAAAGGTGAGGCGCAGCAGTTCGGCTAATTCAGGATCGTACACTACGGGCTCAGGGAAATAGGGCGCACCGCGGTTTGATGCTAGCTCACTGTTAATATTGGCAAACTGCGCGGGTACTGGATACATGGCACGATAGGACCAACCGCCCTCGGTGGCGCTACAGCCATTATGGACTTCGTCGGCGTTGACGAGAATGATGCTGTGCTTTGGCGCCACATGGTTGCCACCTGTGCGATAAAAACGCTGCGCCCCCGTTTCAATCACGCCGACTGTATAACCTTCATGGGTGTGCCGACTAAAGTTTTGTTTATGGTAGTGGGCATTGAGTAACTCGAGGCCACCTAATTCATCGGCAATCTGGTAGGCCGCATGTTCTGTGTTCACACTAGGCCTTCGTGTTTAGTGTATGAATGGGCGGGTTGTGCCTGATAGTAACCCAGAAACCCTCAGTGCTTTTGTACAAAATTGCGCATATTGGATTTTGTTTGCGTTTAATGGCGTTTTTTTTAATGTGTGTTGCTTAATGCTTGTCGTTCAGTCTTGCTCGCGATAGGCGTTATTTAGGTTGCCTGCTGTAATGTTGTGAGTTCTGCCCCCGCGATAGCCCCAAGGTGTTGAGTGATTTTCTCTATCGGCCAATCCCACCAAGCGATGGCAACAAGCTCATCTATCACAGTTTGCTCGAATCTCAGCTTGATCACTGTGGCAGGATTACCGCCAACCACAGCGTAGGGCGGTACATCTTTTGTCACTACGGATTGGCTGGCAACAATGGCGCCGTGGCCAATTTTCACCCCAGGCATGATAGTGGCGTTATAACCAATCCATACGTCGTTACCGATACAGGTGTCGCCCTTAAAAGGTAAATCTTCGGGCTTGGGCGCCGCTTTCTCCCAGCCATTGCCGAAGATATAAAAAGGATAAGTCGAGAAGCCAGATACTTGATGATTGGCGCCATTCATAATGAATTTCACGTCTTTCGCAATGGCACAGAATTTACCGATATTCAGTTTATCGCCAATAAAGTCAAAGTGATAAAGTACATTCGACTCGAACCTTTCAGGACCAGCTGGATCGTCATAATAAGTGTAATCACCGACAATAATGTTCTCGCGAGTGATAAAATTTTTAAGAAAGCCAACCTGAGGAAAGCCTTTCATCGGCGCTTTATCGTTGGGATTTGGACCTAACTGCGGGTGAGTGTGGGTACTTGGCATGAATACCTCCGTGCTTAAAAGAGTTGTTTACTAGGGTAATGCATTGTCTTTTTTGAATCGTCGTACTTTGGTACGCATATTCTTCATCGGGGAGTAAGTATTGAACTGGATCATACGGCCCAGAGTCCATTTATCGTACCAAGTTATGCCGTATAGTTGCTGATCACTGAGACTCGCAATCAGCGTTGACAATTTTTCCATTGTCATTTCATATTCATCAAGTAAATCAGTATATTGCCATTGGCTATATTCATGATGAAATCGCTCTGCTAATAATCCCAGTTGATTCCATTTATAACCCGTATCGGGAAAATCAACGGGGAGTGCTTGCGATGTTAACTCGTACCATTTGAGCACTAATTTACCCCAGCCAATAAGGTAAGCGACTGTATCACTTACACTCATTTGTGTACCTTTGATGTTTCCTTCTATGCTGCACACACGGGACATTTGGGCTGGGATTGAACGATAGTCAGCTATCAATTTGGGGAAAACTGAATAAATAGCCAATTCAAGTTCTTGTTTTGATTGGGGGATAGATGACATCACTACCTCGTTTACATTAGATGCTTAGGCTGAGTTTAACATCATCTATTGGGCTATTTAGTATTCACCTGTCACAATAAGCTCTTGTTCAATAGATTCAACAACTAAGGCAAGTGTACTATTTTCTTGCTTAAAGCCGACAGAGCAAATTGCCATCGCGCCGTTACCACAGGTTATTTCAGGGTAATCTTTTGTCATTGGCGTTTCATCTTCTGCTACGGGGGCTAATACCCAGCCAGCAGCCAATAAACTCGATTTCACCTCAGCGTATTTTTTACCCCATAACGCGCTGGTGTCCTGTGCTGGAGCATATAGAGGCAATGCGCCAAGACTTAGCATGATCAGTGGGAGAATGATTTTTTGCATGGAAAACATCTCAGTTCCTATGTGATTTTGGGGATGATTGATGGTTAATTTTTAAAGGCTAAATCAACGTCGTGGGGCTTCATCCCACACCTGAATCCCATTAAGCCTTTGGTATGGCTGATAGTCTGTTACTCACAATTAGTGCATTCAAACTATTTATCAATGAGTGTCTCGTTAAATATTTCTTCGTTAAATAATTTAAAAGCAAAGTCAAAGTCGTGGGGCTTCACCCCACACCCGACCAAGGAGGACTGCTCGTCCTATCCTCCTTGGATGCTCCAAGACGCCCCAACGGAGTTGAAAGCCCCTTGTGCTCATTGCCAAATTTGCTATCGCTTCCGAAGGATGCGTCCCTGCACCTGCGAAAGCTACCTTGCCATCCATGGCAAGACTCACGCAATTTGTCTATTCGCCCAGCGGCAACTCCGAGGGGAAGTGTATTCTGTTACTTCGGAGTTAACTGTGAATTCTAAAAGATTCAAGCCAGTCCTGTCTTTCTTACTATGTGGTTTCGGTTGGTCGCTTAGCGCTTATGAGCGTGTTAACAGCATATATTATTCATGGTCCCTCTGCGTATTATCCCTATGTGCATTAGTTGGGGGAATTATGGCTGTTCTTGTTTCTTCGTTTTACTGAATATTTTTTCATACAGTATCTGTGTCGATATAAAAATAACAACGAACACACCCGTATCAATAATAAATTTCAATGGTTCAAAAGGATCGCTAAAAATATCGTAGTGAAAATCGAAGTATTTGAATAATAATTTTGAGCCAATAAAAGCAAAAATAAAAGAGGTAAAGAACTTCAATGGTTTTTCCTCAAAATATGTTGATAAATTAACCATTCTCTTTGGCGCGTTTGTACTCTTGTTGGGATTGATAAATTCCCAGAATGATCAGGCCAAATACGAAATAGAACAATTTTTGCGCTGAAAACTCGATTGTCAACGTAGGATGTTCTAGGTGGCGGTATAGAATACTGTGAGAAATTGCCTCTGTTATCGTCAGAATAAATGGATAGCTAATTAATGCAATAGACGATATTTTCGCGAATTTGTACGTTTGAGGTTGTTTAATGAATTTTGCAATAAATAGTAACGCAAATGATAGCGTCAGATTGCTTATCCATAAAATAGCCGCCGTAATTCGTACTTGAGTATGACTGGCTTGTTCCGCATCGGGATAAACCTCTAATATCTCCTGCAAGTAGCTTGCTGGGCTCACTAATCCCCAAACTGGGTAAAGGCATAGCAGCACGGCAGTGAGCATTAAAATATATCTGATAAACATCCTTTTTCTCCGACAGATTCTGCTTAGAAAGCTATACTTTTTATACGAATCATTACATTAGCATTGTTTTTTACAAGTGGCGATTGCTTTGGCTAAACTAAATTATTGTGACAAAAGTTTTTAATGGATAGCTAAGTTTAAACATGAACTAAATATTTCAGGCTTAAAGCAGCAAAAAATAGCCTTAGGCCATAGACGCTATGTGTCAGTAAACTTAGCCACCGAGCTTTCCATGGTGAAGGTGTTTTATTTGCTGCAATCCCAAATCCAAGACAAGATTGAATGACATAGAAAGGAAACACTATGGTAACAAAACCAGTCATTAGTGCAGGTGTCAACGTTGGCTCAAATAACCACATCTCCCCAAAGATTAATACATGAATTAAAGCAATAATAATACCGATAAAATAATGCAGAAACCAACCCAGAAAGGTTTCTTCTTTAACAGATGGGGTTGCCATAATAGGCCGATGAACCAGCTGACCTCTGTAAATAAACCAACGTCCCACAAATGTATAGTCAAGAGTTGGATTATGAAGTATGTTTTTTTGCCACCATGACCATGACCATGACCATGAATCCATTATTAATGTGGCACCAATACCCACTAATATTGACTGTAGCCAAATAGAAATCTCCATTCAGTTTTCCCTCTTGGTATTCTTTCCTGATATTGATATAGTTCAGGCATGGTACAACTTGAAGTCAACTTTAAGTCAAGAGTGAATGTTATGGATATTGCAGAGGTATCACGCGAATCAGGATTAGCTCCTTCAACATTGAGATTTTATGAAAAAATTGGACTTATCCAATCCATTGGCAGAAAAGGACTTAGACGCCAATATGCCCCTAAAATCATTAATAAATTGAATGTTATCTCACTTGGACGTATTGCAGGTTTATCATTAAACGAAATCACTACGATGTTTAATGAATCGAATCAATTGACCATTGATCGTAATTTACTGGCGCAAAAAGAATCTGATATTGATCTCAACATTAAGCGGTTAAAAGCAATACGAGATAGTCTTAACCATGTAGCAAGTTGCCCACAATCAGATCACTTAGAATGTCCATCATTCCAAAAACTAATGAAATCGGTAAAGTCTTTTGAATCTTAATCAGTGATAGAAATCAATCACTCGCTATGCGTATAAGGAATATTGTGGTTACTTAAATTTAGCAATTGAATTCGACACACAAAGGAGTGAATGATCAGTACTTAATCTTGGCAATAACGTTTAACTTATTTTGTGCTAATCAAACTTATTTAAAATAGATGGTGCTTTAAAACAATGGGTGCTACAAGATCTGATGTGCTTATCGTCGAACACCCACCATGTCAACCTTGTGTGATGGAAAACAAATTTATTCTGAAAAGTATTTAACCCAAATCCAACCAGATACTGCCCAATAAATGGATAAGTTTCATATTAAGTCTAAGCTAATTAATTTTAGCCTTAGTCCATCATATATAGATAGTATTAGATTGTTAATTCTTTCTCGAAGAAAAATAAGCCATCACAGCTATCATGCTCCCAATTACAATACCTGTAATTCCAAAAAATAAGCCAGCTTCTTGTCCATATATAGCACCTGATTGTAGCAGTGAATAGACAGGTGAAAGACCGAAGTATCCCCCAATCACACAACCAGTTACAGAAAGTAAAAGACCAACCTTAGTTCCAATGTTCATTTTATAAAATCCTTTTTTGGTAAAAATTTACTGGTACATAGACATTACTATTCTCGGTGCAAATGTCTGCCTCCGTGTTTTTCGTGAATTAGTTAAACTAAAGTCTGAACTTCCCGTCAAGCCGCAAACAAGCACTGGAGCAACGTAACATATATAAAAATAAAATAAAACTAACAAACTTTGGTTTGATTTGTTCAAAGGGAAAGACCATAGACACTTAGCCTTAGTGGCGCGTAAGCTAATCTCACTAAAGAGTGATCCACCTACACCCTTGGTGTTTTTCAAGCTAGTTTTCACTCTTATGTGTCGAGTATGACTGCCTATGTGATAGTGGTATGTATTTTTCCATATGCAGCAGATTACGCAGAAATTAGCAAAGGCGAATTCAATTGTTGACGTGACCTTCGATGACATGGATGTCATCGCAGAGCCGCCATGGATGGCTTCACGGCGAGTCACGGAAGCAGTTGAATTCGGCGTACAAATGACAATGAATAAGCGCTTAATTTTGTCTCTTTAACGTGCAGCTAATTCATTGTCTAATAGCAAAACAGCCGCAAAAATCTTTGCGGCTGTTTTGCTATTAGAAACTTTTTATCTGAAAGCCGCTATTTGAAACTCATCATCCCAAACTTGCTAATCAGCAATCATCGCCATGAGTGCGGGTAAAAACTCGTTATCTAGTGTGGCTATTTCACTTTGCTCAACAAGCACTTGATTGAGGATGTCATGGCTGGTGAGGGGATTTGCGAGTACTACGCGAAACACCACGGTCGCTTGTCTAAAATAGCGGGCTGGCTGAATGCGGGTGCGAGAGACGAAGGATTTACCCTGTTCGCGTTGGTGCTTTTGAATAAACTGGGTGAGGCCATCGAGCAGCTCGTTAAAGCGGGCGAGTTTTACTGTGTCTGCTTGCTCACAGGCAAGCTGCATGGCAGCTTGGACGCTGGCGGGCACATAACGGTAAGTCAGCAGACAAAGTTCTGGCTCAGTGATTAGCTCAAAATCCTCATGGGCTTTGATTTGTTCGGCAAAATAGCGGGCTTTTTCAAGGCTGTTATTGATTAAGATTTCATAACCATCACGGCCGATGATCTGTAAGCAAGCGTGCACTAACATCGCCATACCGGGGCGAGAGCCTTCCAGCGTTTGGCTGCCGAGATCCTTTGAACCACGGCGCAGAATATATTCGGCGTGATGGGCAATGGCGTGGGCAAACTCAGGGTCTTTAAATAACACCATGCCTGCGCCCATAGGCACGTACATTTGTTTGTGGGCATCGATAGTGACTGAGTCCGCAAGTTCGATACCTGCAAGTAAGTGGCGGTATTTATTGGATAATAAACTTGCACCGCCCCACGCTGCATCCACATGGAAATGGCAATTTAACTCTTTTGCCAGCGCCGCTAATTCTGTCAGTGGGTCAACATTACCCGTCTCTGTGGTGCCAGCTACGCCAACAATCGCCAACACTTTGATGTTCTTGCTAGCAAGTTCAAGGGCGGCTTGGCGCATTTTCGCGACATCGACCTTGTTATCGCTGCCCGTGGGAATGCTGATGATATTATCGCGGCCAATGCCAAGCAGATCGACGGCTTTACCCAGCGAATAGTGGCCTCGCTCCGACACTAAAATCGCTAAATCATCATAGCCGTAGTGGCGCAGTGCCTTGAGTAAGCCTTCGCGGCTGACGCCTTTAAACTCACCCTCGGCTTTCAATAATTGGTTACGGGCAATCCACAGCGCCGTGATGTTGGCCACTGTGCCGCCGGAGCAAAATGCCCCGAGGGAATGATTGGCGCTGTGCATCCAGCTTTGATAAAAATCCGTATCTTGGGCATAAATCAAATGGTGCATCATGCCGAGCACTTGGCGTTCAAGCGGCGTAAATGCCTTAGAGGTTTCGATTTTGACCAGATTTTGATTGAGTCCCACCATCATTTTTGACAGTGGCAACACAAAGTAGGGCAGTGCCGAAGTCATGTGGCCGATAAAACTTGGCGCCGCTGTGTGTACCGAATGCGCCACCAAATTTTGCATAATTTCGTCGGTGTAATCGGAGACAAAACGCGGCTGAGTTGGGATCTCAAAAGCTTGAAAATCGGTTTCGATTTCAGACAAGGGTTTTTCGAGCGCGGCGATACTGTCACCCAAAAAGCCTGCTAAGTCCTCGGAGAGCTTTTGCTCAATAATACTCAGCGTTGAGCTTGCATCTTCCGGTGCAGTAAAAATGCGGAGCAAACTTGCTTCGGATGCGGTGGCTTGGCGAGGGAGTTTCTGGGTCATGGGGCTTGCCGTCTATTAATTTTTATAGTGAAACCGCAAATTGGCTCGAAGAGTATAACGGACCAGTGATTCTCGACCAGTGATGCGCGATCATTGACTCTCAAATGTTCAATCAGCGGAATACCAAAAAGGGAGCTCACTTTACTGCAAGGCCTTTTAGGCATCAAGCACTAAAATTTGGTATTACCAAAGCGTTGCGGCCTAAATAAGCAAAGGCGCCGTTATGGCGCCTTTCTTCAAATCATTAAACAGAGGGAATTACTTAAGTATTAGTTCTAGTATTAGCGCTGGCCTAACATGAGTACCGCGCCGATATTTCGGGCGGTATTGCAAAGGTTTAGCTTGGCATTGGCCAGCACATCATCAAGTGGACTTAAGTGCGGGATGATAGGGAAGATAGCCGTCATACCGTGATCCAATATGGCATTGGCGTTTTCACCGAGGCAGCCCGCGATACCGATAGTGGGAATGCCCTGCAGTTTGGCTTGCTTTAACACGCCCATTGGGGTTTTACCAAACACGGTTTGACCATCGATGCGGCCTTCACCTGTGATCACTAAATCGGCGCCACGGATTTTGTCCGCAAGGCCAACGGTTTGCATCACAATCTCAACCCCAGGTTTAAGCTCGGCATTTAAAAAAGCCATCACGCCAAGACCCATACCGCCAGCAGCGCCAGCCCCGGCATGATCGCGGTGATCGCTAATGCCATTGAGGGCAATCACATCGGCATAATGGGCAAGAGCGGCATCTAGCTGCTTAACCATCTCGGGTGTCGCACCTTTTTGCGGACCAAAAATTGCCGATGCACCGCGTTCACCGCACAGTGGGTTATCAACATCGCAGGCAACTTCGAAGCTGCACTCACGTAAAAGTGGATGAGCGTTTGATACATCGATTTGAGCAAGGTTCGCCAGCGCTGCGCCGCCAGAAGGTAGCGTTTTACCTTGGCCATCGAGCAATAAAATATCCAGCGCTTGGGCCATACCCGCGCCGCCATCGTTGGTGGCACTGCCGCCTAGCCCCAAAATGATGTGCTTTATCCCCCGATTAAGCGCATCACAAATCAGCTCGCCCGAGCCATAACTTGTGGTAAGCAGCGGATTACGTTGCTCCCTCGGCACATGGTGCAAACCTGAGGCTGAGGCCATTTCAATCACGGCAATTGCGCCTTGATGTGGCGATTTGTTCGTTGGATCTGCACGTGAAATTGAAGCAGAACTTGTATTGATCGCAGCGCCGAGAATGCCTTCACCAAGAATGCCATAGTGTGCTTGCACTCTATGCCCCAGTGGCCCCATGACCTCTAAGCTGACAATACTGCCGCCCGTGGCGTCCACCATAGATTGCACTGTGCCTTCGCCACCATCGGCAACGGGTATTTTGATTATGTCGCAGTCGGGTATCACTTGTTTTAAGCCTTGCTCGATGGCGTTGGCCACTTCGAGCGCGCTTAAGCTTTCTTTAAATGAGTCGGGGGCGATAACTATTTTCATTAAAAATCCTACAGCTAAATGGGATAAAACAGGGCTCAATATTGAACACTAAACCCAATGCCACTTACGTTGGGCGCAACAACATCCCTGTGCTAAAACTGAGGTGATATAAAGGCATTTATATCCATCACTGGCACATTAATCTGTTGCAATTATTAGGGCGTATAACAGAACTATATCTTGGGCACGGTATGTGCCCAAGGGACAATATTGAATCAAGAACTCATTAATATTAGAGCAACACTAGACTTAGCACATACACAGTTACCATGGACGTTACACCTTGGATTAGGGTCGCCATAGTTTGGGCTTTATAGGCTTGTTTGACGCTCATGCGGCTAAATTGGGTGACGACCCAAAAGAAGCTGTCATTGGCGTGGGAAACGGTCATCGCACCTGCGCCAATTGCCATTACTGTTAACACTCGGCCCATATCGCTACCAAGACCAATATCGCCAAGCATAGGCGCAACCAGTGCAGAGGTTGCGACTAACGCTACCGTCGATGAACCCTGCGCCGATTTAAGCGCGGCAGCGACGATAAATGGCATGAAGATACCGATACCCAGTGCCGACAGTGATGTACCCAAAAAGTCACCTATAGGCGTGGCTTTTAATACCGCACCAAAAGCACCACCTGCACCTGTGATTAAAATAATCGGCGCGGCAGTGACGAGCCCTTGGCTGATGCGTTCGCTAAATTCGCTGATCTTATTCTCACCCTTTAACAGCAGCAGGGATAAAAACAGGCCAATCATCAGGGCATTAACGGGCTGACCAAGGAACACGAGCGCATCAAACACAGCTTCTTTACCCAAAGGCGCTGAAGGGAAGTTAGCGATAGAACCTAAACAAATTAATACGATAGGCACAAAAATCGGTGCGAAAGCTTTTACTGGGCTTGGTAGTGTGCCATAGCTTTTTTTCAGCGTTTCATAGTCACTGGCCTGCGCTTTAAGTTCTTCTGCGCCTTCACCATCGGGCTCAACATCGGCAAAGCGGTTTGCCCATAACATACCTGCGAGTGCCGCAACGGCGGCCACAAAGAGACCCACACCGATCACTAAACCTAAGTTGGACTCTAAGCCTAAGTTGCCTGCGGCGGCGATAGGGCCTGGCGTTGGCGGTACAAAGGTGTGAGTGGCGTACAGACCTGTGGCTAAGGCAACGCTCATGGAGACACTAGAGACCTTCATGCGGTTCGCCATCGATTGTTTCAGTGAGTTTAAGATCACAAAACCCGAGTCACAAAAGACCGGAATAGACACGAGATAACCGATAATTGACATAGTGAGTGTCGGGAAGCGTTTACCTAATACCTTGATCACCACATCGGCCATGGTGATGGCGGCGCCACTTTTTTCCAGAATAATCCCTATGATAGTGCCTAAGACGATCACTAAGCCGATATAGCCTAAAATATTGCCAAACCCTGTGGTAATGGTTTTAGCGATTTCCCCGCTCGGCAAGCCATAGGCGAAGGCCGCGATAAAGGCGGCCAGAATTAAGGTTAAAAAGGGGTGGAGTTTAAATTTTGAGGTCGCGATAACAATAAATGCAATCACGCCGATGAGAATAAGCACTAAGTTCATAGTTTGTCCCGTTCAGTTCTTGGCTGAAGTTTTTGAGTAAGTTTTTTGACTTATATTGTAGGGCGCAGTGCTTATTTGGGCCTGAGTCCAAATGAGGGCTGCTTTAAGGTCATCCTATTATTGTGCAGGTATGTTTGAATAGCTTTGGCTAAATCCACGGAATTACCGCGTTATGTTTCGCCATTTTTGTGCTCATGCACAAAAATGCTTAGGTGAATTCGAATGCAGGAGGAGGCGTTTTGTCGGTAAGGGAGGCGCTTGTCGATAAGGATTGGCAAATAGGGCTATTTGCCAACCTTAAATAGGAGGGACTTAACTCGACATCTTTATTGACGACGAATAAAGGATTCTACATAGGCTGCGGTGCGGGCATTGAGTATGGGATCGGCAGATGCAGTAATGCCCTTAGGCAATAACAGTGGGTTAAATATGCCTTTATCGCACTGTTGAACGTGGGGATCGCTGTCTCGTTCACCGTTAATCATCACTTGGCCTACCAGTAAACGCTGGCGAGTTTCAGGCCAAATCACGGTTGGGTCATTAATCTCATCATCCATTTCGGCGAGTTGAATATAAAGGTTCCATTGTGCTGGCTGGTTTTTAATGCGCTCGAGTAATTCCGCCTTTAAAAAATCATCACTGAGATTGGTAAGTTCACTGGCTGACAGCGCGGCAGTACCTGCTACAGGTTCAAAAATCCATTTACCCGCGACGGTTTCACCTTGTAGAACACTGTTTTTTTGCGTGCTGAACAGGAAACTATTTACACTGAAGTAGCGGCTGTTGACAAAACTTGGGCTGGGAGGCAACTGTTTAACGTAGTCGAAAAAAGCTTTGGCGCTGGGTTGATTATCAATAAGCCACTGTTTACCTTCAGGGCCTTGTTTCACTTTGGTCTGAAAGTTAAAAAATTCTTCGAGATTTTTGGCAAAGAAAACAGGAACGTTAGTGGTGACAAAGTTAAGGTTTTCTTTATCGCCGTCAATTTTGAGTGACATAAAGCGCCCAGCGGTTTTATCTGAGATCTGCGGATTTGTACCGCCGAGGGAAAAGCGGGCTGTGACCTTGATACTATCTTGATTAAAAAATGGAATTGCCAACGTTTGTTGTAATTGTGGATTCGATTTAAAACTGCCCGAGGTACAAAATCCCTTAGTGTGATTACGCAGTTTGACTTTTTTACCCGCCTCGCGACTTGCCGCATCGGGTGTGCCGTTGACGGCATCGACTAGTTCGGGAATGGTTTTCTCGGCCGCGATTAACGAAGGTGAAGTCAGCGCTAAGCCGCTAATGAGACAAGCTTTGGCGAGTAAAGTCAGTTTGATTGAGGTCATTATCATTCCTTTCAATGGACTAAGTCGAGAGCGCTAGCATATCGACGCGATACTATATGAAAGGATAGGAAAGAGGATACGGTATAAATCTTTCAATTAATTTTTTAGTACAGGCCAAGTTTTACTCAATTGATCTGGCCATCAGGTCGGCGCCGTCATCTGCGGGCTTTTTTCTGGCTAATCTGTTGAGTTGTTAAGTCATTTGAGCGTTAAGTTAAGCGAGTCGAAGTATCAATTAATTGCCCAAGATACAGGCTTAATAATCCATGTAGGGATTGAATGTCGGCTTGGGTGATTTGCTGAATTTTATCAAGGCGATATCTCAGTGTATTGCGATGAATAAACAGGGCATTCGCGCATTGCTGTGCATCGCCAAAGTGGGTGATATAAGCCGCTAAGGTTTTGCGTAATTGGCCGTTTTTGTCCGCCTTGGCGAGTTGCTGGTAGGGCGTTGCCAGCGCCTGACCGCGCCAGTCATGTTTTAGCCCTGCAAGTAACACTTGTAGGGAATAATCTTCAAACAGGTATTTATTCCCTTCTGCATTGAGCTGCTTACCGAGTGCTAAGGTTTCTTGAGCCGTGTGATAGGAGCGCGCTATCCCACCTTTTTCTGGGAAGAAATGGCCTAGGGCAATTTTAAAGTTTAAATCCATTTGGGCGGGTAAGCGCTGCAACAGCTTATCGATACGCTGATTTTCAAGCTCAGGATCCCATTGTTTTCCATCTAAAAAAGCAGGCTTTAGGATCACCAACTGCGACATTGAGGTCATGGCAATCAAGTTACCACGGTCAGGATATTGCAATAGATGCAGCACTTGCTTGAGGGTTTCACTGACTCTGGGGCTACGTTCATCGGCGGGCTGAGTGGATGCCTCAGCTAAGTACAAGGCCGATGGGGGGGTGTCGGTCTTTAAGTGGTGTTTCTGGATGTTTTTCTCGCTGATCTCAATAATGGCCGCGACTCTTGGTAGGCTGATATCAATGTCGAGTTGTCTTGCCCAGCGGTGCAACTGTGCATCATCGGTTTCAGCTTTGATCAGTTGCAGAATAAACTCTTCACGTTGGCGATTCTCCCATTGCAATTTATCCTGCAGGTTGGCTTGTTCAACAATCATTTCGGCGGTCATTTTAAGTAACTCACCATAATGGGTGAGCTCACGCGGATCACCGGTAATGCCGACGACGCCGATAATTTGTCCTTGATAATGTAAGGGTAAATTGATGCCTGGCTTAACGCCATGCAGCCCTGAGGCGACTTCTTGACTGATTTCAACATTGCGATTTTGGGCAATCGCCAGCAGCGCGCCTTCGTGGGTTGACCCTATACGCTTAGGGTCGCCTGAGCCTAAAATCACCCCTTGGCCGTTCATCACATTGATATTGTGGCCAATGATTTTCATTGTGCGACTAACAATTTGCTTAGCGATGACAGAATCAAGTAGATACATACAGGCGCCTAGTGGGGTTGAAGGTTTAATAGGGATGCAATACGCATTCTTAATCTGGGTAGCATATCGCGTTCAAACTCAGGATGCTGCTTAAGCCAAAGATTATTACGCGGGCTTGGGTGCGGCAAGACAAGATACTTAGGCCAATATTGCTGCCATTTCGCGCATGCTTGGGTCACTGTTATTGGTTTCAGTTTGGGGATGACAGTTACGTTAGTGCCGGTTGTTTGATGCTTAGTGATCGGCGAAGTGGGGTTTACGGCCTCGGACGATTCGCGCGGTAGATGATAGTCGATGGCATATTGGCCGAGGATCACAATTAGCTCTATTTGTGGCATTAGGGCGAGCAAGGCCTGATGCCAAGTGGCAGCGCATTCGGGGCGCGGTGGTTTATCACCCTGCTTTTTACCGTTTTTTTCGATACTGCCCGGAAAACAAAATCCCATAGGGATAATGGCAAAAAGATTGGGGTCGTAGAATTGCTCCCGCGTGACATTCAACCAAGTGCGCAGCCGTTCACCACTGGCATCGTCAAAAGGTATGCCTTTATGGTGGGTTTTTACGCCCGGAGCTTGGCCTGCAATCAAAATCCGCGCTTGGGTACTGGCCTGCAATATCGGCTTGGGCGCTAAGGGTAAATGGGCCTTACATAAAGTACAGGCGTTGATTTTTGCCAGCAGTTTGGCCATTGATGCCGAGCATGATGGCGATACAGTTACGCAAAGTGGCGATGGCGCTTTAGTGAGATTCGTCTTAGTCAATTTAATCGCTAATTTTATCGTTGCTCATTCATTTTCAATCAGGATTGGAGCATCATCACTGTTTGATATACCCAGTAGCCAAAAAGAGAATAGCCAAGGATTAAACTGATATAACTTAATATCTTAGGAATTTGATTTGGGCTTGAAGCCAAACAAATGTGGGCCAGCACAATCGTAAAGAGGGCTAAGGGGGCAATCACATAGCTCAAAGCTAAGATAAATAATGCCCCTAGGCTGATGATCCAATCTGCATTGCGATTGGTGGGTTTATCGATTTGGCAAAGCTGTAGTGGCAATAAAATCAGTCCAATACCGACACAGATAATACCTAAGTTAAGGGCGAAATCACTCCAACCTCTATGATCATAAATGGCTAACGCAATGGCAATTAATGGCACTATTAGTGCGCTTAATACATGGCGTTTAGCAAAAGTGGCGCTGCGATACTGACCCGCAAAAAAGAATAAGCCCTGTAGAAACAGATTGATTAAGGTAAAACCACCTAGGCCTAAAATGATAAATAGGCTCGCTGCGCCACCTGAAGAGTCGAACGCCATGGCGGGTAAGGGTAATAGGCTTAGCCCCAATAGTGCAGAAAGTGATAACAGCCACTGAGATTGGGAGAGTGAAGAATAAAGGCGCATGGGCTCAGAGGATTAACTAAAAGATTGAATTAAGATCCGCTAAAGTGAGCCAAAACTCAAGGATTAAGGTTTTTATGGGCGGACTTTCGCGCCAGAGTCTGATCTTATTCAAGATTTTTACTGTTATCTGCCATGATGTTATCGCTTTAAAAGATCCTGCTGCACTTAAACAAAAGCCCGCAACATGCGGGCTTTTCGTGTTATGAACAGTATCGATTAGAGTTTGTAACTCATGCTCAGCATGATCATTTGCGCTGTGTAGTCATGGCTATTGCTGCCAAAGCCTACGACGTTCCAGATCCCATCGACGGCGATATCATTGGCGGCATCATTGTCTTTATAATTCTCAATTTTATAATCCAAGCGCAGCGCCATTTTCTCGGTGGCTTGATATTGAGCATATAAGTTAATGTTGTGCACTTTGGCAAAATAATCGCCATAGTCGCCTGTGATACCTTGTCTGACTTGAGTGTTACTGTCGGAGTTTGAATAAGTGTAATCCAATCCCATGCGTAACTTGTTCTCAAGCAAGTTGTTGTAGCTCAGGCCTGCCCCGATCACATCTACATTGTCTTCAATGAATCCTGTCCATGTTGGGGTGCTGTAATTACTGCTTCCCGCTTGTTCAGACTCAATGATTTGATAGTTGTAGAAGGCTGTCGCCAGTAAATCATCGGTGATCATATAGCTGATGTTGGCATCATAACTGGTGTCTTTTGACTCAGTTAAGCCAATAACTGTGTCAGAGTAGTCATCTAATGCGTAACGGGCACCGAAATCTATGGTCAAGCTGTCGATTGGCGAGTGGGTGACTCGAGCTTCAATCTGGGTTCTGTCGCGGTTAGCCAGATTGTACTTACGTAACAGGCTGTTGGTTTCAGAAGATGTCCATTCAGAAGCTTGATATTGCGAGCCATCACGCTGACCGTAACTGCCCTTAACCCACATATCCCAAGTTTCAAAGCTGTTAACGCGCAAACGTGCCCAAACAGTATTTTCATCCGTGGTTTCACGGTCTTGATAATTACGGTCGTCACGTTTGAAGTCATAGCCGCCATCAAGCTTCAGTCCATGGGTAATACGATAATCCGCCGCCACTTTGAAGCGTTGGCTAGTGTTATCGTAAGGGGTGTTATAGGCCACCTTACCATTGACATTGTTGATGCTGACTTGGGTCCACTCTTCAATTTGAGTATTGTTATCACGGTCGCTATAGTCGTAGCTACCACTTAAGCGCAGTGAGTTAGTCACTTTACTGACGACTTTTAAGTTCAACCCTGTGAGGTCAACTTTGGCATCAACGGCCTCTGTTGGCACTTGATAGCCATAGCCTGAAGTGACTAATGCTTGGTCTTGACTCATTTGTCCCGCAAGCACACGACCTGTTAACACATTGGTATTGTCGTTGTATTGACCCATGAGCGACACTGTGTGTGACTGGTTGTCAGGGTCAAGGGCGAGTGTGCCAGAGGTTTGAGCACCAAAAGTTGGATTGAAGGCACTGTCGAAGTTTAACTGGTTGTACTCGTTCTTAAAAATTGAGCCATTGTAGTTAAGTGCCGTGAACCAACGATCGCCTTTGAGTTTAATGCCGGCTTCAATGGAGTCAGTGGTGTAATCAACTGGCTCAGCTAACATCATGGATTGGTTAAAGAATCCACCTGATGTTTTTTTCAAGCCGGTTTTTTCTTCACGCATGTAGCTCACATGCGTACTCCACAGCGATTCACCTTGATAGTCAAAACCTAACCCTGTGCGCTCACGTTTGAGCGACAGTTCTAAGGCATTTAGGTTATCCATCAGTAACGGCATCTGGCTGCTTGAACCCGCAGTTACCCAGTTGTTTGGCAAGGTTAAATTATCGCTGCCGACACCAGAGTAGGGCGTTAAGGCGCTATTACTGTTGTAAGTGGCGATTTGGCGATAGTTTACATTGACATTATACTGGCCTTGTTTGCCCGCATTGACATCTAAACGGCCACCATCCATGCCCAGTTGATAAGCTTCAACGCTGGCTTGATAGCCTTTCTCACCACGAAAGGTGACATCGGCATCAAATTTACCCGCAACTTCGTTTGAAGTCCCAAAGGCATTCGCCGAGCGAATATCCTCTTCGCTGTTGTAACCCACGCCCACACCCACAGTGCCAGACGTACCCGTTTCAACAACGCAGCCTTTACAGCTCCAAGCGGACATTTTGACTTTTTCTGTATTGGCATTGGCTAAGCCATACCCGTCGGCCGCTATTGCAAAACCTGTGTTTGCTAGTAACGCCAGAGTGATCAAATTGAGTTTAAATTTCATTTTCTCGTCTCCTTAGCGCTGTAATAGCTTGCCAGATGGATGGTTTGAACCATGGACCTGACTGTGGCAATTTAAACAGCTTCTTCCACCCGTAAAGGTATTGTCGCCGACGTTTGAACCTAAACCAGTGTTACCTAAGTAAGCATTGCTGGCGTGGCCATCGCTGGCGTGACATTGCTGACACAGCTGCGGTGCGCGGGTTTTCAACATGGCATCATTCACACTGCCGTGAGGATTGTGGCAAGTCACACAGTTCTCAGTGACGGGTGCATGTTCCCACAGTTTTGGGCCGCGTTTCTCGGCGTGGCAGGAGTAACAGGTTTCGTTAATGCTAGGCTTGTTTAGATCGGAATCTGTCATGCTCCCATGGGGATTATGACAATCGCTACAGGTCATTTGAGCCCATTTTAGTGGGTGACTTGAGCGTTTATTCATATCTGCTTTTTGCTTAGTATGACAGCTAGTACAGACTTCCATTTCGGTGTTTTTTGATAACACAGGATCTTTTGCGACATGCACTTGGTGGCATGAGGCACAAGCGACATCGGCATTGTCATGGTGACTACCGTTCCAAGATACGCGTTTATCATCTTGGTGGCAGCTCATACAGACACTGTTTTGTTTTTCTGCACTTAAGGTCGATTGCTTACCAAAAGTGATCATCGGCTCGTTGCCGCCTTTATTGTGTTGACCCATAGGACCATGACAGGCTTCACATTGCAGGCCAGCCATTGGGCTCTTTGATGAATCAATGGCGCCATGGACACCCTTGAAAAGGTCCATCACTTTTTCAGATTTTTTGTGGCACATCAAACAAGAATCGGCACCTTTAGGGGAGTAGCTGCCTTCGGCAAACTTCTTATCTAAGGTGGCTTCGACTTGTTCTGGAGTCATTTTGTCATCCCACTTTGAGGCGTGTGCACTCGGTGTGATGCATAAAGACACCACTGCAGACATTGCCATGGAGATGACAAGTGCCGGCAGTAGGTTTTTCATTTTTAGGCTGTTCTTCATAATAGGCTTCCCAATTTGTCCCAACAAAATTCAAGAAAGGGGGAGCGAACTCCCCCTGCTTGGGCAAATTACATCTTCACCTGAGTGTGATCTGTTGGTGTGGGTTTGTGACAGTAGAAACAGGTTTCTGACTGCGCCGCTTGATTGGCTTGAACATAATCACCGTTCACAATCGCGCCCATATTTTCTAAGCCGTGGCCAATAGATTCTGGTGCGTGGCATGAAGTACAAGTGGCAGTGATTGGCGTGGTGTATTTACCCGCAGTTGTTGCCAGAGCGCCTTTGACCTTGAATGCATCTAGGTTGAAGTCGTTATGACATTGGGTACATTCTTTGATGACACCTTGTTTACCATGAACAACGTGTAACTTCATCTCCAACGCACCTTTGTTAGCACCACTTGCATAGGTACCATCTGGGGTATGACAAGCGACACACGCATCCACACCGACGATTGGCTTACCGCTGGCATCTTTTGCATGTGATAGCTGTTCTGTCATCACAAAACCCGCATGGTGGCCTTTGTGAATTTCGAAGCTATCACCGTGACAACCTTGACAGGTACCAAACTCAACTGAGTTAACATGGCGCATGCTCGGTGCTTTGCCAGACTTAGTGCCAAAAGCTAGCTCGGCTTTCATGCTCGTTGTTGCGCTGTCTGCGGTACATGCGGTTAAGCTTGTACCAGTGCTACACACTTCTAAACCGATAATGGTAAAGGCGGTATCAGTATCGCCTGCACCGAAAGGTAGAACGGGTGTTGTAAAGACCAATTTACCGTCAACTAAGGTCACGCCAGCTTGCAGTGCGCCATCTTTGACTAAGTCTTTCGCTATTTTCGCTTTACCGCTACCTGGACTTGGGTTGTAGCCCATGATCGGGAAGTTAGGGCCAACGTTGGTAACGGACTCTAAACGTTTAATCTTATCTTGAACGGTTGCCGCATCAATTGCGTTACCATCTTTGTCTAAGATAGACACGGTTAATACTGCAGTATCATCAGCTTGACCAGCAAGTGCTGCTGACATACCTAACTGAGCGATAACGGCTTTTTTGTCTGCAGTCTTACCTGTGTGCAGTTCTGCAGTCCAATCGCTGTTATGACAGGCGATACAGTTAGAGTTATCTAACTGTTGTGAGTGACCTTTACCGGCAGCAAAGTCCACTGTGCTATGGCAGCTTCCACATGAGGCAGCAGTTGGGATACGTGACCAATTACTCCAATCAGGCGTAGCTTCATTTGCTGCGTGACAGCTTTGACAGCTTTCTAATGAGCCTAAGGTAAGGTCTTTGTGTTTAGCGTGAACGAGAACATTGAACTCTTTACCTACGCCAACTTTTCCGGCTGTGTGGCAAGTTGCACAGTAATTAACGTCAGAATACGCGCCGCCATGTTTAACATTGGCTAAATCTTGGTGACAAGTATTACAGCTTTCTGTGGCGACAATTTTGCGACTGTATGTTGGCAGTGCGCCAGTATCGGCAGTGAAGTCGACAAAGGCGTTACTGTTTGGTACTTGAGTACCATCGGGAAGCGGAGTGTTATAAGCGCGGATTAATACCCGTTGAGCTAACTGTTCGTTATAGGTGACTTTAGTGTTAGCAGTCAGGTTCATGCTAAAAGTATAACTGTAGTGACCGTTTTTCTTGTCAACGAAAGTCCCAGGGCATGTTGCAGCGACATCACAGGTTTCATCACCAAAGTATTGCCATTGTGACGCATTACCTGCACCAGTTGCGCCTTGTGGGATTAATTGTGCTGCGGCAAAACGCATTTTTTGTAGGCCAACAACGGGTAAATCATTTTCGTTAGTGACGGTAAACTCAACACTCGGAATACCGTTAGTGACGACAGATTTGTCAAAGGCGAAATTAAGGGTTTGAATCGCTGGAGCAGGTTCGCCACCAGGTTCACCGGGATTACCATCATTACCATCGCTGCCACCACAGCCCGCTAAGGCCATAGTGACTGCACTTGCTGCTAACAGCAGTGCGATTTTAGTTGTTTGTGCGTTCATCATTTTTTTCCCTGCATAGGTTTGGCATTGCTTAAACGCTATGTTCTAGAGCCAACAGATTCTATGTCTGTGTTTTTGGTCATTAGAAGCGACTTAAGTGGATGCTGGAAATAGAATTCCCCAAGGAAAGGCTAACCTAACATGACCTTAAAATCTCCAAGGCCTTTGCTAATGTGTGACTTGGATCTTTCTATTTCTAAAGAGGTATTTAAAGCAAGAGGTAAAAATGATTTTAGAACAAAAAAACAGCGGGGTTTTGAAAGGGAAGAATATAAAGAGAGAGGTAACAACCTCTCTCTTTAATAACAATAAAAACATTGCTCTGAATGAGAGCGTTATCTCTGTTTAGTTACCGTGGACTTCACTCAATTGAGCTGGTGTATGGCAAGTCGCACAGCTTTCAGATGCACGGGTTTGCACATCGGCTGCACTAGTACCGTTTAAGATACCACCGTTAGCTTCAATATGAGATTTAGCGGCATCAGAGAGATATTTCTGGTGACAGCTTAAACATGCGCCAGCATCAGAAGAGACCCAAATATCGGTACCGTTATTGTTGATGTCACCAAAACGCCATGTGCGTTCAGGTGCACGGCCTAAGGTAATACCTGTAATGACGTTTGATTTATCTACAGTATGACATGTAGCACAATCAGTTTTAAGCACAGTGCCCGATTGTACGCCTGCATATTTTAGATAATGGCCTTCACGTTCGTGAGCTTTCCAAGCAAAGCTAGTTGGGATTTTGCCACCAGGATAGCTTGAATCGGCTTTAAGGGTTTTGTCTGATGTATGACAAGTTTGGCAGTTTACACCATTGTCATAGTGGTGAATTTCTTGATTGTGACAACCTTGACATTTTGTTGGGTCAATAATATCACGACGAGTAGCTGCTTTAGCTGTGCTATCCACAGCATTATCTTTCCAAACGAAGTGATAAGGAGCTTCTTTGACTGGGACTTTGTGTGTGTTAGCTGTCGCACAATCTGTCATCACAACATCCGCAACGCCATAGCCACCATTGTTGAAACATACTTCCAATGTTGACCATAGTTCGAATGTTTTACCATTTGCATCTGCGGGTAAATTGAACTTAGTGCCAGTCAATGAGTAGGTTTTATTGGCTTCGTTATAGGTACCTTCACTTAGAGCAATGCGACGGTTACTGTAAGAAGCCGTAGCAGAACTCGGGAAGTCTTTATCAGAATCCCATGCAACTACAACACGCGAGCCCTGGTTCACGAAGGCTTTGTCAATCGCATTGCCATCTTTATCAATAACTTGAACATCGAAAGTGATTTTGCCTGTGGCATTGACACCTACATTGCTGAACTTAATACCCATAGTTTTAGTGTCAGAGTAAGCTTTCAGCACATCGCCATGACGTTTAGCCGCACTGCCTGTTCCACCATAGGGTTGAGTTGCATTATGACAGGCAACACAGTCATTGCTGCTGTGGTGAGCAGATGGTTTTTCAGTGTGACAACCAATACAGGCTTGATTACTTAAATCAGCCTTAAATAGATCGGCATTAGCTGGCGCGCTCGTTCCTTCTACGTGACAGGCCGCACAATCCGCGGCAGGTTTTAATGGGAAACCAACCTTGCCATAGTCAATGACTTTACCGCCATACCCCACAATTTTATATGGTGCAGGAACTTCCGCTCCAGTTTCATCATAGGTATGACGTTCGCCACCTTTATGGATAGCATGAATCATGTAAGTAAATTCAATGCTATTGCCTGATTCAGGGTCACCAGAGGTTGCCGTATGGCAAGATGCACAGTTCTCAATATCAACTCTGCGGCCGCCGTGTAACTCTAAACTTTCTGGTTGGTGACAGGTGTAACAGGCTGTTATTGAAACAACGTTACGTGTTTGGATTCCTTCTGTTTTACCTGTTGAAGGCTGCCAGTCAAAATGTGCGTTTGCTGAAAGTTGTGGTAACTCAAGCTCTAAGGTTGCACGTTGAGTCGCTTCAGCGCTGTAAGTGATGGCTAAGGGCTCAGTGACATTGGCGATATTGGCTTGATAGGTATAACTGTAGTTGCCATCACCATGATCGACTAAACATGTATCACACTTGGCTGCAGCTTCAACGTTGGCTTGATATTGAGCGGATGGATTGAGGTTATCCACGCCAGAAGGCACTGTGCCAGGTTCTTTTTTCGTATTGATATAGGCTTGCCATTGGTAACCGCGGTCAGCGGGTTTTGCTGGATCTTCTGTTGCTACTGTTACGTGGCTAAGTTGCGCAATACCAAAGCGAATGTCGTGATCTTTATTCAAGCCAAGTACAGCCACACCATTCGCATTTTCTAATGTGAAATTAACAGTCACTTTACCTGCATCGACTGTGGCGTTAGTGAAACTTGCTTTCAGTGTAGGAGTTGAATCGATATTAACACCGACAACGCCAGGTTTTCCGTCTTCACCATCTTTACCGTCACTACCACCGCAACCGGCGAGTAGTAGAGAGAGTAAACCGGCACCCAACATCGCTTTTGTTGCGGTATTGAAATTGAACCGTTTCATCATGATATTTCCCTGCAATAGTTGTAATCATCATCAAACGCTTGGCAAATAAGAATAAATCTCATTACCCGCATAAGATGTGTGGAATTAGTTTTCCATCTGTAAGGCTAACTAAGTCACTGGTATTTATCAGTCACTTTAGGCGGGTAATGTGACTGAGATCTGACTATTTCTTTAGGAGTAGATGGCTGCATCGTATGAGTTCCTTTTATATCTGCAGTTGCTGGCCTTTTTAGGCCAGCATCATAGGGTTAGTTTATTGGATGCACTTTCAACACGTCCGCGACTCCGCCCTGTCCATGACAGAAAGCACAGGTTTCAGTTCCTGCGGTTGCATCGGATTTTGTACCTGCAAAAACAGCACCTTGCTGAGCCATGTGGTTATGAGTGCTGGTATCTGAATGGCAGTTGCTACACACAGCGGCAATTGGGCTGGTAAAAGTGCCGTTATTGAGGGCAAGGGGTTGCACCGCTGAATTTAAGGGGAGGGCGACGGTAGAAATTCCCGCAGTATCGTTAACATGGCATTGGGCACAGTTACCGATTTTCCCTGGGTAGTTTAGGCTTTCAAACCCCGTGAATTGACTGGTGTGAATACCGTGGATCAGCTGCTTAAAGTCAAATGACGTGATTGAAGGATTGGCTGCCGTCGCATCGGCCTGCATATTGGCGTTATGGCATAGCTGGCATTGACCATCGAGATCGTTACGTGAGCCGTGAATATTCAGTTTTTGATCGCCATGGCAATTACCGCAGCTTGCATTACTCACAACGGTACGGCGACCTTCATTGCTCAATGCTGCCATATCAAAATAACTGTGGCTGGATTTAATCACTAACACTTCCGCCAGTTCAGTCGTGCAATCAACCAGTACTTTATCTTTGGCACAGACTCTGCCTTGAATCGCAAGTCCGCCATGATCCGTTTCAGTGCCTGCTGGCACGGTAAGGCCCGCTATCGTATAGGTATAAATGCCATTAGAGCCTGATATGGGGGTGGATTCCGGCAGTTTAATCGAGCGAGCTGAACGGGTCGCATAATCAAAACTGGTTCCCCAGTTGGCATATACCCTTAAATCATTGATAAATTTTAGCTTATCGGCACTTTCGCTATACACAGTTCCTGTGGCTGGATTCATTAGCTTAACCGCAACAGTGACCGTACCATTGGCATCCATACTGGCGCTGGTGATGCTTGGGCTAAATTGCATCAGTGCCGCGGTTTTAGCTTCATCACTGTGTACGCTTGCGGTCCAGTCGGCATTATGACACGCCACGCAGTTACTGTTATCTGTTTGCACTGGGTGTCCTTCGCCTGCGGGGAAATTGATCTGTGTATGACAGGCACCACAGGCTTGCATGGTCGGGACTCTGCGCCAGTTTTGCTGTTCGGTTAACTCAGCCTTATCGACGTGACAGGTTTGGCAGTCACTAATGGGTTGCGGGAAGCCGGTTAAATGTTTGCTGTGGATCATTTGTGGGAAAATATCAGGGTTACTGACTTTTTTGCTGTTATGGCAGGTGACGCAGGTTTCGATTTGATCATATCTACTGCCATGGAAAGCTAGATTACTGTGGCAACTATTACAGGTCTCTATTGTGACTAAGTTGCGGGTGTAAGCGACATTACTACCTGAAGATTGCCAGTCATAATGCTGATTGGTTATAGGTAAGGGCGTGTTATCGGCAAGTTTATCGCCGCCAATTTTGACTACCATTCTTTGGGTCGCTTCTGGCATAAACGTCACTCCATTCATGCCATTAAATGCGGCGCTGAAGGTGTAACTGTAGTGACCGTTTTTATGATCTGTGAGACTGCCAAGGCAAGTTGCCGCGCAGGTTTCAGCGGTAAAGTGCTGCCATTCACTGCTATTCCCCGCGCCTGTATAACCTTGGGGGAGAAGCTGCGCTGCAATAAATGTCGCCGATGGGATACCAATCACGGCTTCATCATCTTGATTGCTTACTTGAAAATCCACTTGAGCAATGCCATCTGTCATCGCGACTTTATCGACCATGATGTTAAGGCTAGTTATCGTTAATGCAGGCGGTTTCGCAGGCTCACCGGGATTACCATCTTGGCCGTTATCACCGCCACAGGCGCTTAATAGCGAGACTAAGGCCAGCATAAGACTGAATTGAGTGCGAATTTTTGCAAACTTGTTCATATTTCTATCCTTGGAATGCGCTGTCAGTGCCTAAGTTACATTTGGTAGCTTAAGGTCAAGCCTAAGTAGTGAGCGTTGTAGTCGTGGCCCATATCACCAAAACTGAGTACGTTAGGAATCGTGTCCCAGCTTGTGCCTTGGTTTTGCCAGTTAGCATCTTGATATTTTTCAAATAACCAATCGACGCGCAGCGACATACTGTCGGCAAACTTATATTTGGCGTAGGCATTAATATTGTGTTTGCGGGCGTAAAAATCGCCATAGGGACTGGTGATGCCGTAGGTCACTTCTGTATCACTCTGTCCATCGGAATAGCTGTAATCCAAACCAATATCGAGGTGATGATCGAACAGGTTTTGATAACTAAGCCCTGCACCAATCAAGGTCGATTTTTCCTCGGCAGTGCTGTACCAATCTGGTGTCGAGAAGGAATTACTGCCCGCTTGGTCTGAATCGCGCCAATCTTGGTTAACAAAGGCGGTTAAATTGAGGTCACTGCTCAGCATATATTGGGCTGACAAGTCGTAACCGAGATAGGACACCTGAGTTAGACCTACTAGGGTATGATGATAGTCGTCATCGACACTGTGCAAGCTGGCGCCCAGCGAGACGCCCATATCAGTTTGATAATCCGTGTGTAAGGTGACTTTCTGTCTTTTTCTATCGGCAAGGTAGGATTTACGTAGCCAAGGATTACTTGAACTTTGAGTGGTTGCGACGGGATGATATTCACCGCCATCTCGCTCTAGTGCTTCTCCTTTCAACCAAGCTGACCATGCGGGCGAATAGCGATAACTTAGTTTAGCAAACACGCCGGACTCGTCGACGGATTGGCGGTCGAGTTCGGCATAATCGTTTTCATTATGGCTGTAACCCGCTTCGGCATAAGCCGCTGAGGTAAAACGGTATTTACTTTTGAGTTCGAGTTTTTTGGTGCGCTTATCATAAAGGCTATTTTGGGCTGTGCCTTGATAAATACTGTCGGTGACGATCTGCGGAAAGTCTAATTGAGCCGTTTTATTATCTCTGTCTTGATAGCTGTAGCTTGCCTGCATGCTTAAATCTTGGTTGATCCGTCCTGAATATTTAAGGTCCATCTCTACAATATCAACTTGGCCATTTAAGGTATCCGCAGGCAGGACGGGCGATGGGCCATTGATGGTGGCAGGAATAAAGGTGTCATCTTGGGTCATACGGCTAAAGCCTGCGTGCATCAATACATTTTGACCATTTGCTCCCCCTGAGGCTTCTGCGGCAACTCGGTAGGCTTTATTGTCGGGGTCGACCGCATTCTGACCTAGGTATGCTGCACCAAAGGTGGGAGTGTAGGCAGACTGCCACAGCATGGCTTGGTGATCATTTTTATATTGGCTGATTTGGCTATTGATGCCTGCTTGCCAGCCTGAACCGTTAAAATAAACTCTCGCATCGACTTCATCAGTACTGTCATCAATTGGTTGGGCTAGCATAACGCTATTGGTGAGTATATTGGCGCTGGTCTTTTTGGCGCCGCTGCGGTCTTCATGCTGATAGTTTAGCGAGGCTTTGTAGTGACTGTTATTGTCACCTTCAGGTGATATTTTGCCAGCGTAGTAACCACCGATACTAAAGCGATCACGTTGAATACTTAAATCTTGGCTAACAAGGCTGCTCTGTAACATAAGCATAGATTGCGTTGTGCCGCCTGTTATCCAGTTATCGGGCAATAACATTTTATCTTGCGCTGAGGTATAGGGGCTTTTGAGTTGATTATGGTTATAGTTTGCTAAGCCTCTATAACCCAAGTTGATTTGATAGTTTCCCAGCCTTCCCGTTGTGAGCATGGCAGAGCCCGCATCAAAACCTAACTTATCCGCGACCAGCTCGGTTTGATAACCCGACGGTGTTTTGTACATCATATCCGCACCGACGGCGCCAACGAGACCCTCGTTATCTGTCCCAGTACTGTTACCGAAACGGCTGTCCTCACTATCGTTGTAAGCGAGGCTGGCACTGACATTGCCAATATACCCTGTCTTAGGTTGGCATTGCTTACAGCTCCATGCCTCTGTCTTTATGCTACTTCGATTCGCTTCTTGCAGCTCATAACCTTCGGCGTGTGCTTGAGTCAAAACACCGCTTATCGCCCAAGCCAGCAAAGTGAGGGAGAAATAAGCGCTAGGGTGAGACATTTTAGCTGTTCGCATGATCATTCCCTTGTTATCTCTGCAGTAATTTGCCAGAAGGATGGTTAGAACCATGCACTTGCCCGTGGCAATTCATACAGGAGTTACTTGAAGTGAAGGCATTGGTTTGATTGCCAAAATAGGCATTACTGCTATGGCCATCCGAAGCGTGGCACTGCTGACACAGTTGTGGCGGTTTGCTGATCAGCATGGCTTCGTTCACGCTGCCGTGGGGATTATGGCAATTAGCGCAGTTGTCGGTGACGGGGGCATGTTCCCACAGTTTAGGGCCGCGTTTTTCGGCATGACAGCTATAGCAATTTTCATTAACACTCATTTGCTTCAAGCTTGAATCGTTTAAACTGCCGTGGGGATTATGGCAGTCACTGCACACCATTTGTTGCCACTGTAATGGATGCGCCGAGCGCTTGTGCATATCGGCTTTTTGTTGGGTATGGCACTGGGTACAAATGGTGACTTCATTGGCTTTATCGCTGATAGGATCTTTTGCGGTATGCACTTGATGGCAGTTGCTACAGGCGACATCGGCGTTATCGTGGTGATTGCCTTTCCATGCGGTACGTTGACTGTCATTGTGGCAACTCATACAGACACTGTTTTGCTTTTGCGCGGGAACAGGGGAGTTTGCGCCAAAGGTGATCATCGGCTCTTTGCCACCTTTATTATGATTCCCTAACGGGCCGTGGCAGGCTTCGCACTGCAAATCGGCCATGGGTGAATCTTTCACATTGGGGTTGCCATGAACCCCCTCAAATATTGCCATCACCACGGCACTTTTTTTGTGGCACATCAGGCAAGTATCAGCGCCTTTAGCGGAATACTTACCTTCGGCGAATTTTTTGTCTAATGTCGCAACAACTTCTTCTGGTTTTTTGTCATCCCAAGGGGTCGCTGAGGCCGAAACGCTCGCGATAGATAACAAAATACATAGCATAGCCTTAGCTATGCTTCTGAACTTTAGCCCTATTTCCATGGTTATGTTTTCCCGAGTGCATTTATATTTGTTATTTTTACGCTTTCGACATTGCTAATTTAGCTTATTGAACTCGGTTAATATTAGAACAAGTGTGTGACACGTGCTTAACATTGCGGGGTCTTTTCACTGTAAAGAGGGATGATTTTACAGGCAATATAGATTAAGTGTGATTTTGATCACACTTGCTTCGGGTGGGATTTGTTTACAGCGTTTTGACTTCTGTGCATCGCTTGATAGTCACTAATGCTAAGGTGCGGATTTTTATTTTCGGTTGGTCGTTTATTCATTGGAATTTTTATCACATAATACCCAACACAATTGAAAACTATTATCGTTACCAATCAAAAATCTTGATCTAGGTAAAGTTATTAGTGTCATCGCTCGGTTACAATGGGCGCAGTTTTTCGAGCTGAACCTGTTGCAAGGTGGAATACGTAATGAAGTTAAGCGAACTCAGTCCCGGCGATCGCGGTCTTATTTCTGAAGTGGGGCGTTTGGCGCTGCCACAAACCGTGAAGCGCAAGTTGTTGTCCATGGGGATCACGCCAAATACGCGTTTTTTATTGATCCGATACGCACCTATGGGTTCTGGTCTCGAACTGGATATTCGTGGTAGTAAACTTTGTATGCGCAGAGATTTGGCAGACATCATTGAGGTGGAAAAGACGAATGGCTAAGCAGTTTCATTGCGTCACAGTAGGAAACCCTAACGCGGGTAAATCTACACTCTTTAACGCGCTAACAGGCGCAAATCAACAAGTGGGTAACTGGTCTGGTGTTACGGTCGAAAAAAAGACTGGTCATTTCACCTTAAACGGTGCTGACGTCTATCTGACAGACTTACCGGGTATTTACGACCTTCTCCCTGCGGGCAATAGTTGCGATTGTTCACTTGATGAGCAAATTGCGCAGCAATACCTTGCCGAGCAACGTGTCGATGGCATTATCAATTTAGTCGATGCCACTAATATCGAACGTCACTTATATCTCACAGCCCAATTGCGTGAACTCGCTATCCCTATGGTAGTGGTGCTGAATAAAATTGATTCGGCTGTCAAACGTGGGATTAAAGTCGATTTAAAGAAAATGAGCCAAGAGCTGGGTTGCCCTGTGATTGGCGTGTGTTCGCGAGATCCTGCCGATGTCGCTAAAGTGCAGGCACAGGTACTCGATTTACTTCAAGGCCGAGTCTCAGAAGCCCCATTAGTGCTTCATTATGATGAACAAATTGAAGCGGGCGTGCAGTTACTCTGCAGCAAAGATGCCCAATTAAGTCGCGGCCGCGCTTTGGCTATGCTAGGTAATGGTTCAGGTTGTGGTAGCTGTAAAAATGCTGAACTGCAGGATGAAGTGAATTCCTGTACTCAGATTATTGCTCAGCAAGGCCATGATATTGAAGTGATGGTGGCGACCACGCGCTTTAATTTCGTTGAACAAGTCTTTCAAGGTTCAGTGAAAGAGTCAGGGTTCCTCACCCTCAGTGACAAATTAGATAAACTCGTTTTACATCCTGTGCTTGGCATTCCTGTGTTCTTGTTTGTGATGTATTTGATGTTTATGTTCAGCATTAATATTGGCAGTGCTTTTATTGATTTCTTTGATGTTTTTGCTGGCGCACTGTTTGTCGATCACTTCGGTTCATTCTTGACGAGCATGGGCTCTCCGGCTTGGTTGGTCACTATCTTAGCGGGCGGTGTCGGCCAAGGCATTCAAACCGTATCAACCTTTATTCCTGTTATTGCGGCGCTTTTCCTCGGTTTGTCGATCCTCGAAAGTTCTGGCTACATGGCGCGCGCTGCATTTGTGGTTGACGGTTTAATGCGTCGTATTGGCCTGCCTGGTAAAGCATTCGTTCCTATGATTGTCGGTTTTGGTTGTTCTGTGCCTGCAATTATGGCGACGCGAACCTTAGGCAGTGAGCGTGAGCGTATTGTGACAGGGATGATGGCACCATTTATGTCCTGTGGTGCACGTCTTCCGGTTTATGCACTATTTGCGGCTGCTTTCTTCCCCGATTCAGGTCAGAATTTAGTCTTCTTGCTGTATATTATTGGTATCTTTGCCGCTATCGGTACGGGTTTATTACTCAGAAGCACTTTATTACCCGGCAGCAGTAGTGCTGTGGTGATGGAGCTACCAAGTTATGAACTACCTAAGCTGAAAGCTGTTATGGTTCGTACAGGTAAACGCACTAAGAGTTTTATTTTAGGCGCAGGTAAAACGATTGTTCTAGTCGTGACCTTATTGAACTTCATCAATGCTATTGGTGTTGATGGCACATTTGGCCATGAAGATAGCCAAGCATCTTTGCTGAGTGTCGCGAGTCAAAAAATCACACCTATCTTCTCGCCTATGGGCATAGAGCAGGATAACTGGCCTGCAACCGTCGGTATTATCACGGGTATTTTCGCTAAAGAAGCGGTTGTTGGTACTTTAAACAGTCTATATAGCAGCGCGGCGCCGACAGATGAAGAACTTGCACCATTGAGCGAAAGCTTTAATGCGGCTCTGGCAACGATTCCAGCTAACTTGTTTGGTTTAGATCTTGAAGATCCGCTTAAACTGTCGGTCGGTGATTTAACCAATAAAGAAACCGTTGCTGAAGAACAAGGTGTTGCGACATCGACTTTCGGTGCTTTACAAGCAGGTTTTAGTGGTAAAGTTGCGGCTTTCTCCTATTTGCTGTTTATCTTACTTTATACTCCTTGTGTTGCGGCAATGGGCGCCTTAGTGCATGAGTTTGGTTCTCGGTGGGCGACGTTCGCGGCAACGTGGACTTTCTCACTGGCTTATGGTTCTGCAACGGTAGTTTATCAAGCCGCTACCTTTACGCAGCACCCAGTTCAATCAAGTCTGTGGATTGGTTTCTTCTTGTTTGCATTAGCCGCTTTTTATCTGTGGTTGAAACGTAAGGGTAAAAGAAGTCAGCAGATTATTCCTGGGATCCGCATTATCACCGAGTAAGATTTACTGAGTCGGCGTCACTGAATAATAAATGTCAGCTTAGTTAGGTCAAAGATAAAAGCAGCTTTCATGGCTGCTTTTATTGTTTTACTATCGCGGTTATAACCCCAAACAGTCAAAAACCAGAGTTTTTAACCCTAGGCATTGTAACTAGTGGTGATCTGTAGGATCATGCTGGTTTTCTTAAAATTGCCATTGTTCGCAAAGAGGAATTCCATGAGTCATGTGGACACTGAAGTACGTCCGAGTAACTTTATTCGTAATATCATAGATGAAGATTTACAAAGCGGTAAGCACACGAGTGTACAGACTCGTTTCCCGCCGGAACCGAATGGCTATCTTCATATTGGTCATGCTAAATCTATCTGCTTAAATTTTGGGATAGCGCGAGACTATAACGGTCTGTGTAATTTACGTTTTGACGATACTAATCCTGAAAAAGAAGACATTGATTATGTGAATTCTATTCAGGCGGATGTGCGTTGGCTTGGATTCCAGTGGGATGGTGACGTTCGCTATTCATCAAACTATTTTGATCAGTTACATCAATATGCGGTTGAACTGATTAATAAAGGTTTGGCTTATGTGTGTTTTTTGAATGCAGATGAAACCCGTGAATACCGTGGTACGTTAAAAGAGCCAGGTAAAAACAGTCCTTTCCGCGACACATCAGTCGAAGAAAACCTCGCCTTATTCGCTAAGATGCGCGACGGTGGTTTTAAAGAAGGCGAGTGCGCATTGCGTGCCAAAATTGATATGGCATCGCCATTCATGTGTATGCGCGATCCTATCATCTACCGTATTCGTTTTGCCCATCATCATCAAACAGGTGACAAGTGGTGCATTTACCCAATGTACGACTTCACGCACTGTATTTCTGATGCGTTAGAACATATTACCCACTCTTTATGTACATTAGAGTTCCAAGACAACCGTCGTTTATACGATTGGGTGTTGGATAATTTGAACGACTTTCAAGCGCCGAATCGTACTCGTCAATACGAGTTTTCACGCTTAAATCTCGAATATACCTTGATGTCTAAACGTAAACTGAATGACCTTGTGACCCGTAAACTCGTGTCAGGTTGGGATGACCCACGTATGCCAACGATTGCAGGCTTACGTCGCCGTGGTTATACACCGGCGTCAATTCGCGAGTTCTGTCAACGTATCGGCGTGACTAAGCAAGAGAATATGATTGAAGTCGGCATGTTAGATGCGTGTATTCGTGAAGAATTGAACGAACATGCACCGCGTGCGATGGCCGTATTGCGTCCATTGAAAGTCATCATTGAAAACTATGCTGAAGGTGAACTTGAGTACATTCAAGCGGCCGCTCATCCAAATGATGAGAGCATGGGGACGCGTGAATTAGCCTTTGGCCGAGAAATATTGATTGATGTGGCTGACTTTAAAGAAGAAGCCAACAAACAATACAAACGCTTAGTTACAGGTAAAGAAGTGCGTTTACGTAATGCTTATGTGATTAAAGCTGAACGTTGTGACAAAGACAGCGAAGGTAATATCATGACGGTTTACTGTACTTATGATCCTGAAACTTTAGGTAAAAACCCTGCTGATGGCCGTAAAGTTAAAGGCGTGATCCATTGGGTTGAGGCATCTACAGCCAAGCCTGCTGAATTCCGTCTCTATCAGCGTTTATTTACCGATCCTAATCCTGCTGCGGCAGAGACTGTGGATGAGGTGTTGAACCCTGAATCATTGATCGTTGTACAAGGTTTTGCAGAAGCAAGCTTAGTGAATGCACCTGCGGAACAAGCCTATCAGTTTGAGCGTGAAGGCTATTTCTGCGCTGACAGTAAAGATTCATCGCCGGATAATTTAGTGTTTAACTTAACCGTAGCGCTGCGTGATTCTTTCGAGTGATTTTGCTTAAGTGGATCTGTTTGACTGAATGAGTCAAACAGATCTGCTAACTCGCTCAGAGCGTTAATTCAACTCAAAAAAGAAGGCCTTGACAGCCTTCTTTTTTATTTTCTGCTAAAAATTCAATTGCTATGCAGAGCTTGAGTTGCTGTTGATTAAATTTGTGATGAATTAAAGTGGTTATTGGTACATAGGACCAAAGCCTAAGCTCCATAAAATGACACTAGTTGCCATTAGCCCCACCAAGAGTACTAAGCCAGCAGTCACCATAGAGCTGGCGTAGATAAAACCTTTCTCTTCGGGGATATTCATAATGATAGGGACCCCCGCGTACAGTAAATACACTGAGTAGGCTAAACCAATCAACCCCACTATCATGATAAACCATAGCACTGGATATAATGCGGCTAAACCGACCATAAACAACGGGGTTGCAGTGTAGGACGCGAGCTCTAATGCTTGGGTGTAAGTTGGGTTAGCATCGAAGGTTTTTGCCATCCAATAGGCTAAATAGGCAAGGGCGAATACGCCTGCAATTAGGCCTAAATACATGCCTGCGGACATAAACAGGGCACTTTGTGGTGTAAGGTAAATAGGATCGCCAGCGCCAGGATTCCAGCCAATGTAAGCCGTAGCTATATAGCTGCACACCGCCGGAATTAAGGCGATAAGAACTACATGGCTTAAGCTACTTTTCAGTGCCTCATGGTTTTTTTCAATTGTTTGCCACTCTTGTTTTGGATGAGTGTATAGCCCCATTAAGTGATTCAGTATCATTATAATTATCCTTGTTCAGCATTGATGAATGGCTCGCCAAACGTCAGACGAGCTGATAACAGCTCTACAATCGAGGTTAAAATGGTGTCCTGTCTCTTTATCCATCGATTGGTTACACATAGAGAAGTGAGAGGCTGTGTGATCAGGATCTCAGTTCTTTAGAGTGTAGATTATTTATTGAACAAAAAGTTCAGCGCGTCAAGTTTACTTAAGCCTAATGCTATAGCTTATGAGTAAATATGCGTAAAATAGCGCGATATTCAGAATGATATTGAGTGAGTCCATGCTGCAACTTCTTGCCCCCATCCACGCATTTCTTCACTGTGAAACACCGCAAACTTGGATTGATGTCGCGATAAAATCAGATTCCTTGGATGAGTTGCTGATCGACCATTGTAACTGTGAGTTAAAAGCCGCTCAGACAGCGATTTTTTTGCTACGAAAATATGCGTTAGATAAAGACTGTGGTCGAGCTCTGTTGGCGTGGGCTAAACCTTATGAAGAGTTTATTTATTCGCAAGAACATGATGTGGAAAGTTTTTTAGCCCGTGATGTGAAAAAGAATGAGTTGGTAACTGACCTTATACCTAAGCCCAACTTTAAGTTTGCTGCGAATTTAGTTTCACCTTTAATCCGCTTGATTAAAGAAGAGTTTCATCATTTTGAACAAGTATTGGATTTAATGCACAAGCGCAGTATTGATTACCGCAATATTCGCGCGGGTCGTTATGCCAAGGGGATGATGAGTCATGTGACAACCCATGAGAAAGATATTTTGCGGGATAAGTTGATTGTAGGGGCATATATTGAGGCTCGCTCGTGCGAGCGCTTCGCTAAACTCGCGCCTTATTTAGACGGTGAGCTGAGTAAGTTTTATGTGTCACTGCTGCGCTCTGAAGCGCGACATTATCAAGATTATCTTGCGTTAGCTCAGTTGGTTTCACCTGAGGATATTAGTGAGCGAGTGAAGTACTTTGGCGAGTTAGAAGCGGAGTTGATTTTGGCGCAGGATGATGAGTTTCGTTTCCACAGTGGGTCGCCTCTATTAAATTAATTTGAACGGCTTTGCTTCCCCAAACGAGTAGAGTTAAGTCCATATAGCTGAAACGATTAACGGTTCTAAAAAACCGTTAATCACAGTATTTTCAAGCTATTAAAGCTAAAGATTTAAGCTATTTAAGCTTAAGTAACGCTAAATGAGGCCTACTTAAGCCAATGCCTTTAGGTCATCATCGGGTCGAAGGGTAAGGACTGTAAATTAATCCCTTCAGCGCTCACACTGAGCACACTGCCTTGTTCATACCAATCGCCAACCACTATACGCTTACAGCCATTAGCAAGTTGATGAATGGCTGGTCTGTGGGTATGACCGTGGATCATATGCTTAGTGTGTGTCTTGGCAAATAACACATCGACCGCATTGGGCTCTACATCCATGATAGTGTAGCTTTTTTGCTTATTGCTGTTCTTGCTCTTGCTGCGAATTTTATCAGCAATGCCCTGACGGGTTTTCTTGGATAAACAACCGTACAGCCAACGAGACAGCGATAAACTGCGCAGTTTTCGAAAGCGTTGGTAGGCCTTATCTAAAGTACATAAGCTGTCGCCGTGCAAAATTACAGTGTCGACACCGTATAAATTGAGGCGAGTGACTTCGGGTAAAATTTGCATGCCTGCGGCGCGCGCAAATTGTTTGCCTAGCATGAAGTCACGGTTGCCATGGATAAAATACACTGGCAACTTTTGTGATACTTGCTTGAGTTTTTCGGCGATGTCGAGGGCAAAAGGCAAGGCAATATCATCACCAACCCAGACTTCAAACAAATCGCCTAGGATATAAAGGGCGTCGGCATCATCGAGTTCAGTGTCGAGAAAGCGAGTGAACGCTTGGGTGATATCAAGGCGATCTGCACTTAGGTGTAGATCGCCTATAAATAGAGTTCGCATTCGCCGTATTATGCCGCGACGCTGACTTTTTCAATCACAATGGCTTCTAATGGCACATCTTGATGCATACCACGGTTACCAGTGCTAACGGCTTTGATTTTTTCGATAACATCCATGCCTTCAACGATTTCGCCGAATACGCAGTAGCCCCAGCCCTGTGAGGTTTCTGATTTAAAATCGAGGAAAGTGTTATCGTTCACGTTAATGAAGAACTGCGCAGTAGCTGAATGTGGATCTGAAGTTCGCGCCATAGCGACAGTACCAGTACGGTTTGATAAACCGTTATTGGCTTCGTTCTTCACTGGCTCGTTACAACGCTTTTGGCTCATGTCTTCGTTGAAGCCACCACCTTGGATCATGAAACCGTCTATCACACGGTGGAAGATAGTGCCGTCGAAGAAACCTTCGTCAACATATTTCATGAAGTTTGCTACTGTTAACGGTGCTTTTTCAGCGTTCAGTTGCAGTTTAATGTCGCCCAAATTAGTGTGTAATGTGATCATGTTTTCATACTCTGTGTAAATAGTGGCGCGATTCTAACTTATCTCGGATTGCGCGCAAAGTGCAGTATTCAAAACCTGTCAGGCCGTGATAGACTGACTCCTTGATTTTACACCTGAATGTATCATTGAAGAGAATATCGATGTTGAAGATTTACAACAGTATTACCCGCCAAAAACAGGAATTTAAGCCAATTAATCCCGGAAAAATTGGGATGTACGTGTGTGGTGTGACCATATACGATCTCTGTCATATTGGTCATGGCCGTACTTTTGTTTCCTTCGACATGATAGTGCGCTACCTGCGTTACGCGGGTTATGAAGTGAATTTTCAGCGCAATATTACTGATGTTGATGACAAAATCATCAAGCGCGCTAACGAGAATAACGAAAGCTGTGAAGCCTTAACCGAGCGTCTTATTGGTGAAATGCACCAAGACTTCGATGCCTTAAATATGTTGCGTCCCGATTTTGAACCGCGCGCGACCCTTCATATTGCCGAAATCATCGACATGGTTGAGTTATTACTCGCCCGTGGCCATGCCTATGTGGCGAGCGATGGTGATGTGCTTTTCAGCGTGGCCTCATATCCTGATTATGGCCGTTTATCGGGCCAGAATTTAGATCAACTGCAAGCCGGTGCTCGGGTTGAAGTGGACGAAACCAAGCAAAATCCAATGGATTTTGTGTTGTGGAAAATGTCGAAACCTGGCGAACCAACGTGGGAATCCCCATGGGGACCGGGTCGTCCTGGCTGGCATATCGAATGTTCGGCCATGAACAGCAAACATTTAGGTCTGCATTTTGATATTCATGGCGGCGGCTCTGACTTACAGTTCCCACATCATGAGAATGAAATCGCCCAGTCTTGCTGTGCCCATGACACGCCATACGTCAACTATTGGATGCACACTGGCATGGTGATGGTTGACCGTGAAAAGATGTCTAAGTCCTTAGGCAACTTCTTCACCATTCGCGATGTACTTGGTCACTATGATGCTGAAACTGTGCGTTATTTCTTATTATCTGGTCATTATCGTAGCCAACTGAACTATTCAGAAGATAACTTGAAACAAGCGCGTTCAGCCTTAGAGCGTTTGTATACCGCTATTAAAGATGTCGACTTGACTGTCGCTGCGGCGCCTGCTGAAGAGTTTATTGCTAAGTTTAAAGCGGCGATGGATGATGACTTTAATACACCTGAAGCCTACTCAGTGCTATTTGATATGGTGCGTGAGATCAATCGTTTAAAACTGACCGATATGGCACAGGCATCTGCGTTAGCAGTCACCTTGAAGCAATTAGCGGATGTGTTAGGTCTATTAAGCCAAGAGCCAGAGGCCTTCTTTCAAGGTGGCGGTAGTGACGATGAAGTGGCCGAAATCGAAGCCTTAATCGTTGAGCGTAACCGTGCTCGTACCGAAAAGGATTGGGCTGCTGCGGATGTGGCGCGTAATCGTTTAGATATTTTGGGCGTTGTGCTTGAAGATGGTCCAAGTGGCACCACTTGGCGTAAGAAATAAGCTTATTCGCTATATTTTTAATTCAAGAAAATCTTCAGTAAATAAAAAACCTGCATCATGCAGGTTTTTTTATGCTTGCTAGAACCTAGAACCTAGAACCTAGAACCTAGTCATGATACTGCTCGGCGGCATATAAGGTGTTTTCTAATAGGCTTGCAATCGTCATCGGGCCGACACCGCCGGGGACTGGAGTGATAAAGCTGGCATTTTGCGCAGCAATGTCATATTGCACATCGCCGACTAAGGTGCCGTTATCTAAACGGTTAATACCCACATCTATTACAATCGCGCCAGGCTTGATCCACTCGCCAGGAATAAAGCCGGGTTTACCCACTGCAACGACCACGAGATCTGCCTGACGGATTTTTTGTTCAAGATTCTTAGTGAAGCGGTGGCAAGTAGTGGTGGTGCAGCCAGCCAGCAGCAACTCTAAGGTCATTGGGCGGCCGACAATATTCGATGCGCCAACCACAACAGCATCTAAACCATAGGTATCAACGCCGGTGGATTTGATGAGTGTCATTATGCCCATTGGGGTACAAGAGCGCAGCACCGGAATACGCTGGGCTAAACGGCCGACGTTGTACGGGTGAAATCCATCGACGTCTTTATCTGGGCGGATACGCTCGATGACTTTTGAGTCTTCGATATGCGCGGGTAATGGCAGTTGCACTAAGATGCCATCAATTGTCGGATCATCATTAAGACTATCAATCAGGTTGAGTAATTCATCTTCAGTGCAGTTTGTTTCTAAATCGTATGAACGAGAAATAAATCCAACTTCTTCACAAGCCTTACGTTTACTGCCAACATAAACTTGTGATGCCGGATCGGCTCCCACTAATATTACGGCTAAACCCGGTACGCGCTGTCCAGCCTCTTTGCGGGCGGTGACTTTTTCGCTGAGCTTAGTGCGGATGGATTGAGCAATCGCCTTGCCGTCGATTATTTGGGCTGTCATGGGTGTAGGATATCCTTTATATGGGCGATGGTGAAAACAGTAGTTAACACAGAGATTGGCAATCGTGGCTATTTTAACAGGGCACAGCTACTGTGTCATGGTTAAAGCCGTTGCCAAGTGGATAAAAAAAACCAGATTAGCCTGATAATTCAGCACCTAGAGTCGAACGATAAAAAAATCGTTGACGGGTGTAAAGTGAGGGGATAAGATGCGCTCCGTTCTCAGGCAGATGTGTTCATCTTGCGCTGAAACTGTCATGTAACACCTTCGGTGATTAGCGCAGTCCGATAGTGCATCCAAATTTTGGATGAGAGCGGACCAGAGGAAACCCTCTGAGTTGATACCAAGTAAAATGTAAGACCTTCGGTGATTAGCGCAGTCCGGTAGCGCATCTGGTTTGGGACCAGAGGGTCAGAGGTTCGAATCCTCTATCACCGACCACTTTATTGTCGTTTGCTTCGATGAATTCAAAAATAATTTGAACTCAAATAGGCGAATGATAGGGTTAGCATAAATGCTTTCCAAATCGGTTAGGATACAGAAAATTCTGTAAACCATGCGCCCGTAGCTCAGTTGGATAGAGCACCCGCCTTCTAAGCGGGTGGTCGCAGGTTCGAATCCTGCCGGGCGTACCAGTTTCAGTGGTGATTGTAGCTCAGTTGGTAGAGTCCCGGATTGTGATTCCGGTTGTCGTGGGTTCGAGCCCCATCAGTCACCCCATTTTTAGTACTTTGAGTACAAATTAAAAAAAGCGACCTTGTGTCGCTTTTTTTATACCCCAGATTCGGCTGTTGAGGCTCGACTCTGCAGAAAACGGTGGCTATAATGTCGCGTCTTGATAGATATCAACTATGAGCGACCTGTGCCTAAAGCCAGTTGTGGTGGGCATTGTAGTCAAATTTAATGATCAAGAAACGAATACCTGAATAGTTGATGAATCGGCTATTACAAAGGACGTTAGACAAATTTCGAGGTAAAACAATGCAAGTTTCTGTTGAAGCAACCCAAGGCCTAGAGCGTCGCCTGACCATTTCTGTTCCTGCTGAACAAATTGAAAAGCTGGTTAAAGACAGTTTACAACGTGAAGCTAAGCGTGCTCGTATCCCAGGTTTCCGTCCTGGTAAAGTGCCTGTTACTGTTATAAACAAACGTTACGGCGCAGCGATTCGTCAAGACATCATGGGTGAAGTGATGCAACGTAACTTCATCGAAGCAATTATTGCTGAGAAGTTAAACCCAGCGGGTGCACCGACTTTTGTTCCTGGTTCTACTGATGGCGAAAAATTCGAATTTATCGCTACCTTTGAAATCTATCCAGAAGTTGAGCTGAAAGGCTTAGATGCAATCGAAGTAGAACAGCCAAAAGCTGAAGTGACTGATGCTGACGTTGACACTATGATTGAAACCTTACGTAAACAACACGCGACTTTCGCTGCTGTTGAGCGTGAAGCTGCTGATGGCGACAAAGTGAAAATGAACTTTGTTGGCTCAGTTGACGGTGAAGAATTTGAAGGCGGCAAAGCTGATGATTTCGAACTGCAATTAGGTAGCGGCCGTATGATCCCTGGTTTTGAAGCAGGTATCTTAGGTCACAAAGCGGGCGAAGAATTTGTTATCGACGTGAACTTCCCTGAAGAATATCACGCTGAAAACCTGAAAGGTAAAGCGGCTAAGTTCGCGATTACGCTGACAGAAGTGCAAGCGGCTAACCTGCCAGAAGTAAACGATGAGTTTGCTGCTCTGTTTGGTATCAGCGAAGGCGGCTTAGAAGCCCTTAAAACTGAAATCCGTAAAAACATGAACCGTGAACTTGAGCAAGCGTTAAAAGCTAACGTGAAAGAGCAAGTGATCAATGGTCTGTTAGCTAACAACGATATCACTTTGCCAAAAGCATTGATCGATGGCGAAGTTAACGTTCTGCGTCAACAAGCCATGCAACGTTTTGGCGGCCAATCGGCTAACATGCCAGAACTGCCAGCTGAATTGTTCACTGAACAAGCTGCACGTCGTGTTAAAATCGGTCTGCTATTAGGCGAAGTCATCAAGACTAACGAACTGAAAGCGGAAGATGAACGCGTACAAGGCTTGATCGCTTCTATGGCTTCAGCCTACGAAGATCCAAGTGAAGTAGTTGCTTATTACAACAGCAACAAAGAGCTGATGCAAAACATGCGCAACGTTGCTTTAGAAGAGCAAGCGGTTGAAGCACTGTTGAAATCTGCCAAAGTGACCGAAAAACAGGTCGCTTTTGAAGAATTTATGAACAAGGCTACCGGTCGCGCATAAGCTAAGCTTGACTTGATTAGCTGTTCGCCATTTATAATGGCTCGTATGAGGCTCCTCATGCGAGCCATTTTTATTTAGGGAAGTGAATAATGCATAATGCGTCAGACATACAAAGTGCTTTAGTGCCTATGGTGATCGAACAGACTGCTAAGGGTGAACGCTCATACGATATTTATTCTCGTTTGTTGAAAGAGCGGATTATCTTTTTGGTAGGTCAAGTTGAAGAACACATGGCAAACCTTATCGTGGCGCAACTATTATTCTTAGAATCAGAAAGCCCAGATAAAGATATCTTTTTATACATTAACTCTCCTGGTGGCTCTGTCACCGCAGGCATGGCGATTTATGATACCATGCAGTTTATCAAACCGAATGTTAGCACTGTCTGTATCGGCCAAGCCGCTAGTATGGGCGCTTTCTTGTTAGCTGGTGGTGAGAAGGGTAAGCGTCACTGTTTACCAAACTCTCGCGTGATGATCCATCAACCGCTGGGTGGTTTCCAAGGTCAAGCATCAGATATTGCTATTCATGCCAAAGAAATCTTAGGCATTAAAAATAAGCTTAACCTAATGCTCGCTGAACACACAGGTCAGCCGCTCGAAGTGATTGAACGCGATACTGATCGTGACAACTTCATGAGTGCAACTCAAGCCGTCGAATATGGCTTAGTTGACTCTGTGATGACGAAACGCGGCTGATTTTTGCTTTTGACTGAGCTATGCTTTGTAAAAGTTAAGCAAATTTAAGACAGGCAGTAGAGCAGACTGCAAATGAGGTAATTAATGGGCGACAACAAAAATAATGGTGACAGCGGTAAATTGCTGTACTGCTCTTTTTGCGGAAAGAGCCAGCATGAAGTCAGAAAACTCATTGCTGGCCCATCAGTGTATGTATGCGACGAATGTGTTGAGTTATGTAACGACATCATTCGTGAAGAGATTAAAGAAATCTCTCCAAAGCGTGATAGCGATAAATTACCGACACCACATGAGTTGCGTGCACATTTAGACGATTATGTTATTGGCCAAGACAGAGCGAAAAAAGTGCTTTCTGTGGCAGTGTATAACCACTATAAGCGTTTAAAAAATGCATCGCCTAAAGATGGCATCGAGCTGGGCAAGAGTAATATTTTGCTTATCGGTCCAACGGGTAGCGGTAAAACTCTACTGGCTGAAACCCTTGCGCGCTCACTCAATGTGCCTTTCACTATGGCAGATGCTACTACGCTGACTGAAGCGGGTTATGTGGGTGAAGACGTTGAAAACATCATTCAAAAGTTGCTGCAAAAGTGCGACTACGATGTTGAGAAGGCGCAGCGTGGTATCGTTTATATCGATGAAATCGATAAAATTAGCCGTAAGTCAGACAATCCATCAATCACCCGTGACGTATCGGGTGAGGGTGTACAGCAAGCGCTGCTTAAGTTGATTGAAGGCACTGTTGCCGCGGTTCCACCACAAGGTGGCCGTAAGCATCCACAGCAAGAATTCTTACAAGTCGATACTTCTAAGATCCTGTTTATCTGTGGTGGTGCGTTTGCAGGGCTTGAGAAAGTGATTGAGCAACGTGCGCACGTTGGCTCGGGTATCGGTTTTGGTGCACAGGTGAAAGGCGAGAAAGAGAAGGCGACGATCTCTGAAACGTTATCGCAAGTAGAACCTGGCGATTTAGTCAAATACGGTTTAATCCCTGAGTTTATCGGTCGTCTACCAGTGGTTGCGACTCTGACTGAGCTGGATGAAGAAGCTTTAGTACAAATTCTATCTCAACCTAAAAATGCCCTAACTAAGCAATACAGTGCGTTATTTGAGATGGAAGGGGTTGAGCTTGAGTTCCGCGAAGATGCGCTTAAAGCGATTGCTCACAAAGCCATGTCTCGCAAGACTGGTGCCCGTGGCCTACGCTCCATCGTTGAAAGTATTCTGCTGGATACCATGTACGATATTCCATCCGTTGACGGTGTGGTGAAGGCCGTTGTGGATGAATCAGTAGTGAAAGGGGAATCTGCCCCAATCTTGATTTACGAGCACAATGAGGCCCAAGTGGCATCAGGCGAACAATAATTGTACTGATCGCTAATAAACTGAAAAACAAGGAGTCCAATGGACTCCTTTTTTCGTATTAGCCATTGAAACTCCATAAAGCGTCCCAATATACTCCAGTATTAATCCATTTCACCAAAACGGAATCGAACTATGACCCAAGAGCGTGAAGCGCATATCGAACTCCCCGTGCTGCCACTGCGAGATGTGGTGGTCTATCCCCATATGGTAATTCCGTTATTTGTCGGACGAGAAAAATCTATTCGATGTCTCGAAACGGCAATGGCGCAGGATAAGCAAATTATTTTAGTGGCGCAGCGTGATGCCGAGCTCGATGAACCATCAAAAGATGACATCTTCGAAGTGGGTACGGTTGCCTCTATTTTACAGTTACTTAAGCTGCCAGACGGTACAGTCAAAGTGCTGGTTGAAGGCGGTCGTCGCGCCCGTATTACCCGTTATACCCAAGAAACAGAATTTTTTGTGGCTAAGGCTGAGTATCTGGAATCAGAACCGCTGGAAGACAAAGAAGAAGAAGTGTTAGTGCGCAGTGCAATTGGTCAGTTTGAAGGTTATATCAAGCTGAACAAAAAGATCCCGCCAGAAGTCTTGACCTCTTTATCGGGTATCGATGAAGCGGCGCGTCTGGCCGATACTATGGCCGCACACATGCCACTTAAGCTTGAAGATAAGCAATCTGTGCTTGAGATGGTCAACGTCGGCGAACGTCTGGAATATCTAATGGCGATGATGGAATCGGAGATCGACCTATTACAGGTTGAGAAACGTATCCGGACTCGCGTTAAAAAACAGATGGAAAAGAGTCAGCGTGAGTACTATCTGAACGAACAGATGAAAGCCATCCAGAAAGAACTGGGTGACCTAGATGAAGGCCATGACGAATTTGAAGCCTTAAATCGTAAGATTGAAGAGGCTAACATGCCCGCTGAGGCGAAAGAGAAAGCCCTCGCCGAGCTTAACAAGTTACGCATGATGTCACCAATGTCGGCTGAAGCGACGGTTGTTCGCAGTTATGTCGATTGGATGACGGCTGTGCCTTGGAGCCAACGCTCTAAAATCAAACGTGATTTAGCCAAAGCCCAAGAAGTACTCGACACCGATCATTTTGGTCTTGAAAAAGTCAAAGAACGTATCTTGGAATATTTGGCAGTCCAAAGCCGAGTGCGTCAGCTTAAAGGGCCAATCCTGTGTTTAGTGGGGCCACCAGGTGTGGGTAAAACCTCGCTAGGTCAATCGATCGCTAAGGCGACCGGTCGTAAGTATGTGCGTGTTGCCCTCGGTGGCGTGCGTGATGAAGCGGAAATCCGTGGTCATCGCCGTACTTACATTGGGTCTATGCCGGGTAAAGTCATTCAAAAGATGGCTAAAGTCGGCGTGAAAAACCCGTTATTCTTGCTCGATGAAATCGACAAGATGAGTTCTGATATGCGCGGCGATCCGGCTTCTGCTTTATTAGAAGTGTTAGATCCTGAGCAAAATGCGACCTTTAACGATCATTACCTCGAAGTCGATTACGACCTATCCGATGTGATGTTTGTTGCAACGTCAAACTCTATGGATATTCCTGGGCCACTTCTTGACCGTATGGAAGTCATTCGTTTGTCGGGTTACACCGAAGACGAGAAGCTGAATATTGCTAAGCAACATTTGCTGAATAAGCAAATTGAGCGCAATGGTTTAAAAGCCACTGAAATTAAAGTCGATGATAGTGCTATCGTTGGCATTATCCGTTATTACACCCGTGAAGCGGGTGTGCGTTCACTCGAGCGTGAATTGTCTAAGATTTGCCGTAAAGTCGTGAAAATGATTTTGCTCGATAAGTCAGTCAAGTCTGTAACTGTCAACCAAGAGAATCTTAAGTCTTTCCTTGGCGTGCAGCGCTTTGATTACGGCAAAGCCGAGTCTAAGAACCAAATCGGTCAAGTGACTGGCTTAGCTTGGACTCAGGTGGGCGGTGACTTACTGACGATTGAAGCAACCTCAGTGCCAGGTAAAGGGAAGTTAACCTATACCGGTTCCCTTGGCGACGTGATGCAAGAGTCGATTCAAGCAGCGATGACAGTTGTTCGCGCCCGTGCGGAACAATTAGGTATCAATGCGGATTTCTATGAGAAGCGTGATATCCACGTGCATGTGCCAGAAGGTGCAACACCCAAAGATGGTCCATCTGCTGGTGCGGCTATGTGTACCGCGTTAGTATCAAGCTTAACGGGTAACCCCGTGCGTGCTGATGTGGCCATGACAGGTGAAATAACCTTACGTGGTGAAGTGTTACCTATCGGTGGTTTGAAAGAAAAACTGCTAGCAGCACACCGCGGCGGCATAAAATTGGTGCTTATTCCAAAAGAAAATGAGCGCGATTTGGAAGAAATTCCTGCCAATGTGATTGCCGATTTAGAAATTCGTCCCGTGCGTTGGGTCGATGAAGTGTTAAAACTGGCCCTAGAAAGACCAGTTGAAGGCTTCGAAGTGGTTAAAAACTTGGCATAACGCAAGAAATTGCGCTATCGCGTTAAAAAAAATGAAAAAAGGGGCTTAACAAAGCGCAGACCTGTGGTAGCCTAGGTCTGTGGAGAGCCAGCTGCTCCAAGCCCTTGGCGCAACTGGCTTTGAGCTGTATCCAGTTTTAATTCTTTGGTTTTCGAACTCAGCTTGAACTTTGAATTCAAGCTTGTTATAAAAGCCTCCGCAGACCGCTCTAGAGACGGATTTGGTTGCGGCGCAAAAAAATTACATTCAAGGGGATGACATGAACAAATCTGAACTAATCGAGAAAATCGCATCTGGTGCTGACATTTCTAAAGCCGCTGCTGGCCGAGCACTGGATTCTTTTATCGCTGCTGTGACCGAAGGTCTGAAAGAAGGTGATAAAATTTCTCTTGTTGGTTTTGGTACTTTTGAAGTGCGTGAACGCGCTGAGCGTACTGGTCGCAACCCACAAACGGGTGAAGAAATCAAAATCGCAGCAGCTAAAATTCCTGCATTCAAAGCTGGTAAAGCACTGAAAGACGCTGTTAATTAATCATTAATATCGTAGCCTTTGTAAGGCGTTCGTAATGACAAGCACTGTTTATCAGTGCTTTTTACGAATTGAAAGTAATGGAATATGAAGCTTAATTTCTACCATTACTCGGGGTTTTAGAATTTACCAGTGGTAGCGTCTGAATATTCCCCATAAATTACAGAAAGGCGCATCTCAACCTGATGCGCCTTTTTATTTTGTTAATCGCAACAAGCGAGAAATCTGATGTTAGAAAAGATCCGCGATGGTTCGCAAGGCGTGATTGCTAAAGGCATTCTCGTACTTGTGATTTTATCTTTTGCATTTGCAGGAGTCAGTAGTTACTTAGGTTCAACAACTGATGTGCCTGCGGCAGAAGTGAACGGTGACAAGATCACTAAAGCCGAGCTAGAGCAGGCGTACCAGAGCGAGCGCTCTCGCATGGAGCAACAGCTAGGTGAAATGTTTGCTGCGTTATCTGCTGACGAAAAATACTTACAAAGCATTAAGCAGAGCGTATTAGAACGCTTAGTGGCTGACAAGTTGATAGATCAAGCTGCTAAGGCTATGGGTCTACGTGTATCTGACGAGCAAATTGTTGCTGCAATGAGAGCTGAACCGGCATTTCAAACTGATGGCAAATTTGATAACGATCGTTATCAGGCGATTCTGCGTCAGTTAGGTTATCAGCCACAGACTTTCAGAGACATGATGCGTGTCGATATGACCCGTCGTCAGTTAACTGCGGCCCTTGTGGGTACTGAATTCGTGTTACCTGGCGAAGCTAAGCAATTGGCTGAGTTACAAGGCCAAACCCGTGATGTGCGCTATGTTATTGTCGATTCTGCACCATTCTTAGCGACAGCGGTTGTGACTGACGAGCAAGTGAAAAACTATTACGACGCAAACCAAGGGCAGTTTATGAGTCCTGAGATGGTGAGCTTAGAATATGTTGAACTGAATGCTGCTGATTTTGCTAAAAATAATCCAGTTTCTGATGAAGAAGCACAAACGTATTACGAAGAACATAAAGCACAATATGTTTCTAACGAGAAGCGTCTTGCCGCGCATATTTTGGTTATGCCAGGTAACGATGAAGCGGCAGCAAAAGCCAAGGCTGAAGATCTCGCTAAGCAATTAGATAGCGGTGCCGATTTTGCTGATCTGGCTAAAGCTAACTCTGATGATACTTTGAGTGCAGAGCAGGGCGGTAAACTGGATTGGTTTGAACCTGGTGTAATGGACCCCGCATTTGATGCCGCTTTATTTGCATTAAATAAAGGCCAACATTCTGCGGTGGTTAAAACAGACTTTGGTTTCCACATTATCAAGCTATTAGATGTGCAATCTGGCGCGACTGTACCATTTGCTGATGTGAAAGCTAAGATAGTGGCTCAATTGCAAGATAAGAAAGCGGTTGACCAGTTCTATAGCTTACAAAGTAAATTAGCGGATACCAGCTATGAAGTGCCAGATACACTATCTGAAACCGCAAAAGCTGTTGGCGTTGATGTTAAGACTACAGCACTGTTTTCTCGCGATAACGCACCGGCTGAGCTAAACAAGCCTGACTTAGTTAAAGCAGCCTTCTCTGAAACTGTAATGCTGAAAGGTTTAAACAGTGAAGTGATTGAGCTTGAACCTAACCATGTTGTTGTTATCCGAGTGAAAGAACATCACGATGCGGGTACTTTGGCCTTAGCTGAAGTGAAAGCCAACATCACTGAGCGCTTGAAGCAAGATCAAGCAAACGAAGCCGCCCGTGCAAAAGCACAGGAACTGATGGCACAAGTTAAAGCGGGTGCAACTGATCTTGGTTTAGTGTCTAAAGCGAAACTAGGCCGTGGCGCGCAAGACGTTGATGCTGCGATTGTAGGCAAAGCGTTCCAAATGCCAACACCAAGTACAACTCCTGTTGTCGATATCGTCGGTTTAGCAAACGGTTATGCTGTGGTTGCACTGGATAAAGTCAATGCTGCAGAAGGCGTGAGTGATGAGCTAGTTAATGCACTTAAACAACGTCTGAACGCACAATACAGTGAAGTAGACTACCGTGGCTTGATCGATTCGCTTAAAGCCAATGCCAAGGTGCTTTACCCTGTAGAAGAATAATTTCAGTGAGGATAGCGAGTTATTAAATTTACTATCCGACTGATTAAATAGAAAAGGCCAAGTGAGTTCACTTGGCCTTTTTGTTTTTTTAATTCGATAAAGTTTACCTATGAAGTTCGAAGGATATCTGCTATAGCAACACTGTCAGACTCCATATTCCATTACTTCAATCGCCACGTTACTGAATTGAATGGTTAATCATCAACGCCAATCATTACGCTGCTGGCTTTGATGAGGGCATAAGCCGAATCACCCACTTTGAGCCCTAGGCGCTCACAGGAAGCTTTAGTCACCACAGAGGTCAGTACGACACCGGGTGCAAGTTCGATTGTCACTTCATTGTTTACAGCGCCCATTTCTATGGATTTGATTGTACCGCTGAGGGTGTTTCTTGCGCTAATTTTCATTGATTTTCCTTATTGAGGGATTATTAGGGGTCAACTGCAGCTAGTGTAGCGCATCTTAATCTGGGAGTTATAAATAAAAACGCCACTAAAAAGTGGCGTTTAACGTTTGTGATAAGCAGTGATTCGCTATCGAGTTGATTAGAGTTCGATAACGTCAAATTCAACGTATGGGTTAACGTCGGCATCGTAATCAATGCCTTCGATACCAAAACCAAATAACTTAATAAATTCAGCTTTGTATTCACGGTAATCAGTCAATTCTGATAAGTTTTCTGTGGTCACTTGTGGCCACAAATTACGGCAGTGTTGCTGAATATCTTCACGCAGTTCCCAGTCATCTAAACGTAAGCGATTATCACTGTCGGTCTCAGGTTTTGCACCATCGGCACGGAATAGACGCTCACTGAATAAGCGATAGATTTGCTCCATACAACCTTCATGGAGACCTTCCTGACGCATTTTCTTGAATACCATAGCGATATATAAAGGCATGACAGGAATGGCCGAACTCGCTTGAGTCACAACGCTCTTTAGCACTGCGACGTTTGCGCTGCCGCCAGTGGCTGACAGTTGTTCATTTAACGCTTTTGCTGCGCGGTCCAGATCCATCTTGGCCTTGCCAAGGGCGCCGTGCCAGTAGATTGGCCACGTCAGTTCAGTACCGATATAGCTATAGGCTACGGTTTTGCAGTTATCGGCTAATACACCGGCTTCAGATAAGGCTTTGATCCACAGTTCCCAATCTTCGCCGCCCATAACAGTGACAGTATCAGCAATTTCTTGCTCAGTTGCTGGCTCAACGGTGGCTTCAATGATGCAGTCTTTATTGGTATCAACGGCAGTCGCTGTGTAAGTTTCGCCAATGGGTTTTAAAGCTGATCGGATAAGCTCACCTGAATCTGGGAGTTTGCGCACTGGTGATGCCAGTGAGTAAACAACCATGTCAATTTCACCAAGATCTTGCTTGATAAGCTCGATGACTTTTTGTTTAGCTTCATGGCTAAAGGCATCGCCGTTAATGCTTTTAGAATATAAACCTTCCGCTTTAGCAAATTTGTCGAAAGCGGCAGAGTTGTACCAACCTGCAGTACCTGGTTTCGCTTCAGTACCTGGCTTTTCGAAGAACACGCCAATCGTTGCAGCATCGCTACCAAAAGCGGCTGCGATACGTGAAGACAGACCATAACCACTTGATGAACCGACCACTAATACCTTTTTCGGGCCGTTAGCGATCTTGCCTTTTGCTTTAGTTAAGGTGATTTGTTCTTGAACGTTTACTTCACAACCGACAGGGTGTGTAGTGGTACAAATGAATCCACGAATTTTTGGTTTGATAATCATGTTTAAGCTTCTTCTATCAAAATGACCAATAGGATAAATATTTCGGCGGGTAAATGGCACCTATTTTTAGCCAATTCACCTGATTATTTAAGTGGTTGGAGCAGTTTAGCGTTTGTGAACAAACAGACTCTGCTCTTGGACCAACCTCTGGGTGTATTCATGTTTTGGTGAGTTAAATATTTGTTCTGTATCAGCTTTTTCAACCATTACACCTTTGTGCAATACCATAATTTTATCGCTGACATGGCGAATAATATTGAGATTATGGGACACGAAGATATAAGACAAGCCGAGATCTTTTTGCAGTTTTAACAGCAAATTAAGAATTTGCGAGCGCACCGAAAGGTCCAGAGCGGTTAAGGCTTCATCGGCAATGATAATTTTAGGATTGAGCATTAAGGCTCGTGCTACTGCGACTCGTTGTTTTTGCCCTTCGGAAATCATGTGCGGATAAAACTCCGCGTGCTCGGGTAATAAACCTACTTTTCGTAAGGTATCGACCACTTGGGTGTGCCGCGATTGCGCAGACATTTGAGTGTTGAAACGCAGCGGCTCATCGAGCAATTGACCAATCGTTAGGCGCGGGTTCAGTGAAGTATTCGGATCTTGGAAAATCATCCGAATTAAGCGGCATCTTTGCTTCACATTGCGGCTATCTAAGGCTTCACCTTCGAAAAAAATCTCACCACCGCTGCGGGGCTCTGCACCGACTAAAATGCGGGCGAGGGTACTTTTACCTGAACCCGCCTCACCCACTATCGCTAAGGTTTCACCGCGTTCGAGTTCAAAGGATACGGGCGCTAATGCATCGTTATATTGGCGGGAAAAGCCCTTATAACCAGTATCATATCTTTTATAAAGGTCATTAACTTTAAGCAGTGGGGTCGTCATTATGGGTTTCGCCGTGATAAGGGAAATGACAGGCAAAATAGCGGTCTTTGATATGACTCAAATTTGGCTGATTAACGCATTTTTTTTGTGCTTCAGGGCAGCGTGGCCCTAAACGGCAACCAATAGGCAAATGCTGTAAGGCGGGCGCAGAACCCGGTAGGGTAGGCATAATCGCCTTGTGACCACCAGAGCCTGAATAGTCGGGCATATTTTCGAGTAACGCCTTAGTGTAAGGATGATAAGGCTGCTTAATCACTTCGTCCGTCGGCCCAGATTCCATGACTTGACCGCAATAGAGCACGGATAAGTGATCGCACCATTGGGCTAAGGTTTCCAGCTCGTGGCTGATCAATAGAATCGATACGTTTTGTAATTGATTTAATTGGGATAATAATCTGAAAATTTGCGCCTGAGTGCTGAGCTCCATCGAGCTTGTGGGTTCGTCTGCAATCAAGAGGCGAGGCTGGTTAGCAACCGCCATCGCAATCATCACTTTTTGGCATTCGCCTTCGGATAATTCCCATGCGTAGCTAGACATCACCTGCCGCGGATTCTTGATCCCGACTTTATGCAGCCATTTCTGTGCTGTAAGTCTTGCATGCCTGCGCCGTTGCCAAAAATAGGCGTTGGGATTTTTAGGCATAGCTTGCATTAACTGACTGCCAACGGTTTGTGCTGGATCTAAGCTGCCAGACGGATCTTGGAAGATCATTGCCATGTCTGAACCCATCAGGTTACGGCGCTCTTTTGAGCTCATGGCCATCAAGTTATTGCCATCCCACATCATGCGGTCTGCAGTAATAGTCCAGTTGGGGCCGGGGATGCCTAAAATCGCTCTGGCTAACAAACTTCGTCCTGAGCCAGATTCACCAACTAGCCCATGAATTTCGCCCGCATTGAGTGTTAAGCTGACTTTTTCTAGCGCCCGCACTCTACCGTGGGGCGTATCGAGTTCAATCGTTAGATTTCGTACGTCGAGTAAGGGCATAAGTTAGTTTCTGATGGGCGCAAGCGCCGACCGTAGGCCATCGCCAACCAAGTTAATGGAAAGCACACTGAAAAGAATCGCTAAGCCTGGGATAGTTACGGCCCAAGGTGCAGTTAGTAAATTATCCATCCCTTGGGCGACCATTGCGCCCCATTCTGGACTCGGCGCCTGTGCGCCCAAGCTTAAAAAACCCAGGGCAGCGATATCTAAAATAGCAGCTGAAATGGCAAGTGTAGTTTGAATAATCACCACTTCCCACACGTTTGGCATAATGACATACCAAAAAATTTGCATCGAGTTCGCGCCGTCTAAACGCGCGGCTGTGACATATTCTTTTTGTAATTCTTCATGCACTGACTGGTGTATGGAGCGCACAAATTGTGGGGTTAAGGCAATCCCGACGGCCCAGAACACGTTTTCAAGCCCTGGTCCCATTACAGCGACCACTAAAATGGCCATTAATAATGAAGGAATCGATAACAGCGCATCGAGCAAATGACCGAGAATACTGGACTTTAAGCCCCGCATCATGCCCGACAACGACCCTATGATAAAGCCTGTGAATAATGCGGTAACGACGATCAGCAGCGCCATGCCAAAGGTCAAGTGCGCGCCGTGTAATAATCGGCTAAAAATATCGCGGCCGAGATCGTCAGTCCCTAAAAAGTGCGCCACTGTCCCTGAAGGGTCCCAAGAGGGTGGTAACAGCAAGGCTCTTGGATCTTGTGCCTCTGGTGGGAAGGGCGCAATCATAGGGCCAAACAGGGTTAGCAAGAGCAGAAATGCAATCGTCCACAGACCCGCTAAGGCGAAAGGATTAGCCGAAAAGTTAAGCCAAACCCGCATAGTCGGGGAGGCAATTTGATCTTCTTGATAAATTTTAACTGGTGGCATAAAGGTCTTTTCTGCTCAGTGGATTAAAGGCTGTGTGCAGCACTTCAATCAAGATACTTAGGAAGATAATCAATAGGGCCACGGCCAAAATCCCACCTTGGATAACAGTATAGTCCCGTTGGTAAATCCCTGAAACCAGCCAAGATCCTACACCAGGCCAAGAGAAAATCATTTCAACCACTATGGCATAACTGGCAAATGAGCCAAGCATTAGCCCTAAATGTTTAAGTACGGGGATTAACGCATTGGGCAGGGCGTGGCGCAGTATAATCGTGCCAGTATGCATGCCTCTGGCTTCGGCGGCGCGGATAAAGGTTTGATTCATCACATTCACCATTGCCGAACGGGTGCTACGAACCACTACAGTAAAAGGTAACACGGCCAGTGTTGTGGCAGGCAAAATGATATGCAGCAGGGCATCTTTAAATGCCGACATGCCGTATTCAGACTCTGACAACAAGGTATCCACTAGCATAAAGCCTGTGACAGGCTTGATTTCATAGAGCAAATTGATTTGTCCCGAAATTGGTAACCAACCAAGATCGACGCCAAACCAAAGCGAAAGATAAAGGCCTAACCAGAATACGGGTACAGAGTAGCCCGTTAGGGTAATCGCCATAATGGTATTTTGGGTGAGCTTATGTTGACTCTGGGAGGCGAGCACGCCTAAGGGCACGCCCAAGCAAATTGCGATAATGCCCGCCATCACAGCAAGTTCGAAGGAGGCGGGCAGGACGGCACTGAGTTCTTCGGCGACTTCTTGATGTGACGTGACTGAAATCCCTAAATTACCGCTAAGCCTTTGTTGTAGGTAAGCGATAAATTGCCACGCTTGGTTTTTATCTAATTTGTAGTCCTGTTCTATTTGAACCAGTTGGCTCGCCGTCGGTGTATGTATGCCAGTGAGTGCATAGGTGCGCTCAACTGGAAACAAGCCTGTAGCGTAAAATAAGACACCCACCATGACTAACGAAGTAGCAAGAAATAAATTGAGGCGACGCAGTAGGTATGTAAACATTAATTCGCCTCCTTTGGTGCTTGGCTAGTATGGGTGAAGGAAATACCACCAAAAGGCGTAAGCTGCATATCCTTGATATCACTGCGAGTTAACGCTACACGTTTGGCATGGGCCAGACTCAGCATAGGTACTTGTTCAGCTAAAAAGGCTTCTGCTTGTTGATAAATCACTTTACGTTCCGCTTGATCTGATACTTCCCTTGCGCTGTTTAAGATGGCATCAAACTCAGGGTTACACCAGCGAGAACGATTGTTGTTTGATTGCATTGCTGCACAGCTCAGCAGCGGATTAAAAAAGTTATCGGGATCGCTGTTATCAGCATTCCAGCCAATCAGCACAGAATCATAGTCGTCGCGGCTCAGTCTCTGATTAAATACGCTCCAATCGTAACTGACGATATTCACTTTTACGCCGATGTTTGCTAAATCGGATTGAATTAATTCGGCCGTTTTCAACGAATTGGGGTTATAAGCGCGGGCAACCGGTATGGCCCAAATATTGATGCTGAGATTTTTTATACCAGCTTCTTTTAATAGGTCGCGTGCTTTTTGCGGATTGTAATCGACAAGTCCTTTGTTATTTTCGTAGGCCCATGATGCTGGCGGCAGAACGCCGGTGGCTTCAATGGCAGTATTTTGATAAACCGCTCGCAGGATATTTTGTTTATCAACAGCATAGGCAAGTGCACGACGTACGCGAACATCATCTAACGGTGGCTTTTGTGTATTAAAGGCCCAAAATGCTACGTTAAGACCTGGTTGTGATTCGATGTTTAATTCTTGATGCTGTTTGATAACAGGCAGTTCACCTGCTTTGGGCAGCGCAGAAACGCTGCAATCCCCCGCGATAAGCTTAGCGAGCCTAACTGTACTTTTGGGCGTGATATCAAATACCAGCATATCGATTTTTGCTGGCTCTCCCCAAAAATCGGGATTACGGCGATAGCGGATATATTCGTTTTTAGCGTATTGCACTAAAGTGAACGGTCCTGTACCAATGGCAAAGTGGTCGACGTTTTCAGGATGACCTAAAGCTAACTGCTGCTGCGCGTATTCGTTTGATAAGATCACCGCAAAGTCGGTGGCTAAATTCGACAGAAAAGAAGCGTCTTTGCGGGTTAAGTAAAAGACCACTTCATGATCGTTTATCTTCTCTATCCCTTTAACTTGCTGAGAAAAGCCAATACTTTGGAAGAAGGGATAACCCGTGCGGGAGACAAAATGATAAGGATGCTGGGTATCGATAATACGATTAAAGGAGAACAACACATCGTCGGCATTAAAGGGGCGAGTTGGGTAAAAACGCTTTGAATGCTGGAACTGCACGTTTTCCCTGAGAGTGAAACGATAGCTTAAGCCATCATCAGACATGGCCCAACTCGTCGCCAAGGCAGGGACAAGCTTGCCTGACTGGGTGTCATAATCCACTAGGCGACTATAAATTTGATGCGAGGTGGCATCGATTGTCGTGCCAGATGTCACCAATTGTGGATTGAAAGACTCAGGGTTCCCTTCGGAGCAATACACCAAACCAGAAGGGAGTCGTTGGGGGCCACACGCGACCAACAACCAACTCATGCAAGAAACTGCAGTTGTTAGGCACAGGCGTCTAATTAGCACACTCATTTATAAATCATTATTTTATCGACTATGAACGGCTATTTTAGCAGTGCATCTCCCCCGTGGGCAATCTGCTTATGCTTTATCAAGTAAATTGTACTTTTTAAGGATGCCACGCAGTTGGTGGTAGCTTAACCCGAGCATGTCGGCGGTTTTCTTTTGGTTATATTGGCTGTTTGAGAGTGCCTGCTGGATCAGATCCATTTCGTACTGCTCCGTTTGCTCTTTAAAATCTAACGGAAAATTAAAGCAATTCGTTGAATACTCAGTATTGACTTGTACTTCAGCCTCAAATGTCGGCGCAGATTGTGGCGTACTGGCAACAGTTGTTGGCGTTACTGAGGTGATTTGACGTTCGCGGGTCTTGATCCGCGTTTTAGGCCGATACGGTGAAGCAAAGGGATCGAGGGTGATATGGTCGATGGGCCGATTTTCACCACCATTACGGTAAACGCTGCGCTCGACTACGTTTTTAAGTTCACGGATATTACCCGGCCAGTCGTGGGTCATTAATTGCTCGACCGCATGGGCGCTGAAACCGCTGAACAGCTGCAGTTTTAATTGGCGCGCCATGCCAACGGCGAAATATTCCGCCAGCGTCATTATGTCTTCTGGGCGGCAACGCAGTGGTGGCAGAGTAATTACATCGAAGGCGAGTCTATCGAGCAAGTCGGCACGAAATTCGCCTGCGTCAGCAAGTGATGGTAAATCTTCGTTGGCGGCGCAGATTAAACGGACATCAGCCTGCACGGTTTTACTGCCGCCGACCCGCTCAAATTCGCCGTATTCAATAACGCGCAGGAGCTTTTCTTGGATAAGTCCTGAGGTGTTGGCTAATTCGTCGAGGAATAAGGTGCCGCCGTCGGCGCGCTCAAAGCGGCCTTCGTGTTTGCCTTTGGCGCCAGTAAAGGCTCCTGACTCATGGCCAAATAATTCACTCTCGAGTAAATTTTCACTCAAAGATGAACAGTTTAGCTTAATAAAACTTTGATCCCAGCGCTTAGACAGATAATGTAAGCGTTCGGCAATAAGCTCTTTACCTGTACCACGTTCACCAATAATCAGTACGGGTTTAGACAGAGGCGCTATTTGCGACACATGTTCTAACACTTCGAGTAGGGCGTTAGATTGACCGATAAGGTTGTCTTGCTGAAATTTATTATCCACGATATTTTTTAGTCTTTCGCGCTAAAATTTGGTGAAAATGATAATAAGTGGCTTGAAGCGTAAAAGGAAGTAAAAGTTAATATTTTGTTTAAGTTGCTGTATTTAAACAGGAAGTAAAAGTTGGCACGGTTAGTGTATTACCTTGTACGAGACCAACATCAATTTGAGGATAGGATTATGGGAATTTTCTCTCGTTTCGCCGATATCATTAACTCTAATATCAGCGCATTGCTGGATAAAGCCGAAGACCCAGAAAAAATGGTTCGACTGATTATCCAAGAAATGGAAGACACACTCGTTGAAGTGCGTTCTACCTCAGCTAAAGTATTAGCTGAAAAGAAAGAGCTGCAACGTCGTATCAACCGCGTGTTAGAGCAAGTGCAAGATTGGCAAGATAAGGCTGAACTGGCACTGTCCAAAGACCGTGAAGACTTAGCGAAAGCCGCTTTAGTTGAAAAACAAAAAGCGACCGGTTTAGCAGATACGCTGAATCAAGAGTTAGCCGTCATCGATGAACATATCGCACGCTTGAAAGATGAAGTGGGCATGTTGCAAGAAAAGCTGCTCGATGCAAAAGCGCGTCAAAAGACCATTATTTTGCGCACTCAAACAGCGTCATCACGCTTAGAAGTGAAAAAGCAGCTAGATTCAAGCAAGATCGACAATGCTATGCTCAAGTTTGAGCAATATGAGCGCCGTGTCGAAGGCTTAGAAGCCCAAGTTGAATCTTACGATCTTGGCAGCAAGAAGACCTTAGCCGATGAGTTTGCGGCGCTAGAAGCGGAAGATTCTGTGAATGCAGAACTGGCAGCGCTCAAAGCCAAGGTAAAAGGTAAAACGCCAATTAAGTCAAAAGAATAACAATTCAGAGGTGAGTTATGGATATGGACGTGCTAATGGCGCCGATTATTATTTTCATGGTGATAGTCGCGCCAATATGGTTAGTTCTTCATTATCGCAGTAAGCGACAAGTGAGCCAGGGACTCACTGAGGAAGAGTTTTCACAACTCAATGATTTGATATCCAAGGCCGATAAAATGGCGGCTCGTATCGAGACCTTAGAGGCCATTCTGGATACAGAATCGCCCGAATGGAGGGGGAAACATGAGAGGATCTAATGGCCGTACTTTGTACCGCATTCCCCAGTCAGGCAAAATAGCGGGTGTATGTGCTGGGATTGCCGAGTACTTTGCGATTGAAACTTGGTTAGTGCGAGTGCTGACTGTGTCTATCTTCTTACTCGGCGGCTCAGGTGTGGTATTTATCATCTATGTCGCTTTGTGGGTGATTTTAGACATCAAGCCGCAAAAGCATTACGATAGAGACGATATCGAGGTGAAGAAGAAGCCGTGGCAGTCGGGGGAACCCGCAAAGCAAGCGCTAAGCGACGTGAGTCGTCAATTTCGAAGTCTGGAAGTCAGGCTACAAAATTTAGAACGCCATGTCACCTCTGACAACTTTGATTTAAAAAGACAAATCAATAGTTTGTAACCCTTCTAAAGGGCGGCCATGTCCGCCCTTGTTGCTTAATCTCTGCTCCATTCCAGTGTATAGTCAACATCACTTGACATAAGTTAACATCATTCGACATAAGGGAAGTCTCTATGGGAATGCTTGATGCCTCGCTCCATAAATTAACCCAAAAGGGCCAATCCCTGCTACATCGCACCGCAGACCGGCATTTACGTTTGGCCGTGACGGGGCTTTCTGGTGCGGGAAAAACCGCATTTATCACGGGGTTAGTCAATCAGTTACTCAATTCTGGACCTGTCTCAACCTTACCCCACGCCCGCAACAACAGCGCTTTGCCACTGTGGCAGGTGAGCCGCGATCAGCGTTTACTCGGTGTTAAGCGTGCCATGCAGCCGGATCTTGAAATCGCCAGTTTTGATTATCAAGGCGCCATGTTAGCGCTCACTTCCGAACCTGCGACCTGGCCAGCCTCCACTCGTACTATTTCTGAGTTACGATTGGCGATTAAATACCAACCTAAGAAGGGCTTACTGGCAAAGTTTTCTGATACCGCCACCTTATATTTAGACATAGTCGATTATCCTGGCGAATGGTTACTCGATTTACCTATGTTGCGCCAAGACTTTGTAACTTGGTGTCGCGCTCAACAAGTTCGCATCGAGAATCTTAAAAGCTCTCCCTTGTATGCCGAGTTTGAGCAATCTTTGACATCATTGGATTTAGCCGCGAACGCCGATGAACAGCAATTAAAGCAGATTGCCGATCAATATCAGCTATTACTCAATGATTTAGTGCACGTGCAAGGTTATTACCAAGCGCAACCTGGGCGCATGTTATTGCCAGGTGAATGGCAGGGCGCTCCCTTATTGGCTTTTTTCCCCCTGTTATTGGTTAATGATGAAAAGTTTGCTGAGCTTTCGCAAAGCGATAAACACAGTGGATTCCATGTACTTGAAAAACGTTATCAAGAATATGTGGCTAAAGTGGTTAAGCCTTTCTATAAAAACCACTTTGCCGGTTTTGATCGGCAGTTAGTACTCGTTGACTGTTTTAGTGCGTTGAATCGCGGTAAAAAGCAATTTGAGGATATGGGCGCGGCGCTCAATGCCATTATGGAAAGCTTTCAGTTTGGCCAATCGAGTTATTTACGGCGTTTATTTGCCCCCCGCATCGACCGTTTATTGTTTGCCGCGAGCAAGGTTGACCATGTGACTCGCGATCAGCAGAGCCATGTTTTGTCCCTGCTGACCGATATGTTGAAACACAGCCAGCATTTTGCCAGTTTCGATGGTTGTAAAGTGGAGACGATGGCGATTAGCGCCATCAAGGCGACTCGCCATGGCATGGTGACAACTCAAGACGGTGAGGTCGAAGTCGTGCAGGGGATGGGACTCAATGGTAAAGCCCTGACCTTGTTTCCCGGCGAAGTGCCCACTCGCTTACCTGAAGCGCATTTTTGGCGTGACCAAGGGTTTAATTTTGTTGGGTTCGCGCCGCCGAGCAATGTTAATGTTGACCCTTCTCAAGTGCATTTTGACCATATTCGTCTCGATCATCTGCTGCAGTACTTACTGGGAGATAAGTTGGAATGACGCTAAAGCTATCGGATAACGCTAACGAGCAGGCTTCTAATTCTTCTGCGAACTCATTTGCACACTCAGTTGAACATAAGCCGCTGAAAAAGCAGCAGCTGTTTGACCCACAAATAGTGGAGCTCAAACCCAGCAAAGAGGAGCTCAAAGGGGCGAAAGCCTTTGATCCGCATACGCCAGTGCAAGAAGTGGCTGCTGATATTGAGGAATTGATGGATGAAACGCTGTCATCCCATCCTAAAATGATCGATGCTAAATCGGTATCGCCTCAACTTGTAAAATCACGGCGTTGGTCTTGGCTCGCTCGTCTGGCAGTAGCGAGTTTATTGCTGCTTGTAGTCGTTCAAACAGGATTAGGATTGAGGGATGCTTGGCTTGAGAGCCCTTGGTTGTTTAGTTTTTATGGTGTGGTGCTTGGGGTGGTCAGTGCGTGGGCATTGGCGGGGGCAGTCAGTGAGTACCGTAAGCTCAAGCGACTCAAACAGGTTGCCGATACCCAAGAAACTGGCGCTAGGCTGGCGCAGAGCATGCAAATGGGTGAGGCAGACAGCTTTATTGATAACATAGTGTGCCACTATGGCGACAGCCAAGGTTTGCAGCAACTTCGCAGCTCATTAAAAGATGAACATAATGATGCCGAGAAAGTCTTGTTATTCGAGGACTTAGTGCTGACGGAGCGAGATGAACTGGCAAAGAAAGTGGTGCGAAGATATGCAGCCGAGTCGGCAGTTTTACTGGCGGCCAGCCCTTTAGCTGTGCTCGATATGGCGATTATCCTATGGCGTAATCAACGCATGCTGCGCGATGTGGCCCGTTGTTATGGCATTGAGTTAGGTTATTGGAGCCGGATTAAACTTATCCGCAGTATTATCATTAATATTATTTATGCGGGTACCAGTGAGTTAGTTACCGATTTAGGAACACAGCTGTTATCGGTTGAAATGACCGGTAAATTGTCTGCTCGCTTGGCCCAAGGTTTAGGCGGCGGTATGCTAACGGCGCGTCTTGGATATCAAGCCATGGCGCTGTGTCGGCCGATTGTGTTTAGAGAAGATCAAAGGCCTAAATTGTCTAAAGTGCATCAGGAATTGTTGATCGAACTTAAGCAGTTTTCAGGCAAGCTGTTTACCAAGGAAGGTCGCGACGCATTAAAAGGCCAGTTCGCCGATGTTGATGATAGGGTATCGCGGTCATCTAAAGATAAGTCTAAAGAGTAGATGCTATTGAATATCATATGATTAAACGATTCAAATAGCCGAAAGTAGATGCGCTAATGGACTTGTTCCTTAGCGCATTTTTTATGATTCTTGCAGATAAAGAGAATGACTAAGTGCGACGTAAAAGTGCTATGTAACAAGTTAATTACACTTTTGATCGCTGCTATTTTCGTCATGCTACTGGCTTAAGTGCTTGGCCGCGTTATGGTAGGGCTTATTCGATAGGGCTAATGTTTCATTAACTTATCTATTAGATTATCCATAATGCGGGTATTGAGCGCTCCACACCAACAATCAATCAAGAACGGGAACTGCTCAATGCCAATGACAAGGAGCTAGGTATGCAAGATGAGTCAGGCAAGATGTGGAAGGCGGCAACACAGGTTATTCATGGCGGCCATGAGCGAGAGGCCTTTGGTGCCTTAGTGACGCCGCTTTACCAAAGTGCGACTTTTGTGTTTGAGTCTGCACTGCAAGGTGGTGAGCGATTTGCGGGCAATGAGCAGGGGTATATTTACACGCGTTTAGGTAATCCGACAACCGCTGAGCTTGAACGTAAAATGGCGATTTTAGAAGGGGCAGAGGCCGCAGCAGCAACCGCTTCTGGTATGGGCGCAGTATCCGCCGCATTGCTGGCTAATTTGCAGATGGGTGATCACTTAGTGGCGTCGAATGCCGTATACGGTTGTACTTATGCGCTAATGACGACTCAGTTTGCTCGCTTTGGTATTGAAGTGTCCCTAGTGGACTTTTCATCGGTAACAGAAATAGAAGCGGCGATTAAATCCAATACTAAGGTCATTTTCTGTGAAACCCCAGTCAATCCGCATTTGCAGGTATTTGATTTAGCGGCAATTGCGAATATTGCCAAACGTCATCAGTTGGTCAGTATTGTCGACAATACCTTCATGACGCCATTACTGCAGAGACCGCTGGATTTTGGCATTGATTTGGTGGTCCACAGTGCGACTAAATATCTGAATGGCCATGGCGATGTGATTGCGGGGATAGTGTGTGGCAGTGAAGAACAGCTCCATAAAGTGAAGTATGAAATTTTAAAGGATATTGGCGCTGTGATATCGCCACATGATGCTTGGCTGATCTTACGCGGCCTTAAAACCTTAGATGTGCGTTTGCAGCGCCATTGCGATAGTGCCCAGCGCGTGGCAGAGTTTTTGGCGGAACATCCAAGCATTACACGTGTGTATTACCCCGGGCTTAAATCTCATCAAGGGCATAAATTCATTGGCCAGCAGATGAAACGTGCTGGTGGTGTTATCGCGTTTGAACTGGCGGCAAATTTAGAAGAAGCCATGGCCTTTGTCGGATATCTAAAGTTGTTCTCAATTGCGGTGAGTCTAGGTGATGCTGAATCCCTGATCCAACATCCTGCATCGATGACGCATTCACCTTATACGTCAGAGGCGAGGGCTGCCGCTGGGATTGGTGATAATTTGCTGCGGATCTCTATTGGTTTAGAGGATTGTGACGACATCATCGGCGACTTGAACCAAGCGCTAGCTCGATTAGCTTAATGAATGTTGTTATTTTAAAGACCGCTAGTTATTTGAATGATAAAAGGATGCTTTTTGCATCTTTTTATCATAGTCAAGCACTGGCTCATTGAGCCGAAGACAGAAGTTTAGCGATAGTGAATATTTATGACGCCGATTTGGTATTTCGGGACAGCTTAGACTATTTTTGATTTGAGGCCACGGAAGTAGGACGAAAGGCCGCAAATCATGGAATAGAGGAATTGTTATGAAAACCACAAATCGTATACCTGCTTTTATGAGTGCCATAGCATTAACGGCTTTTTTGGCAAGCCCAGCAATCGCAACAGAAACCCCAACCAAGGCCGCCGTGAAAGTACAGGCTAAAACTGAAGCGGGTGAAATGGCATCTGATGCGAAAAAATCTATGCCAGATGCCGCTCAAGTCAACATCAATACCGCTTCAGCCGAGCAGTTACTCGTACTCAAAGGGATTGGTGCCGCAAAGGCTCAAGCGATTGTCGACTATCGCACTAAAAATGGTAAGTTCAATGCCATAGATGACTTAGCGAATGTCTCTGGTGTTGGGGCTAAGATAATTGAGCAAAATCGCCATTTGATCAAGTTGTAACCACCTTTGGCGATGATTGCGGTGTAGCCTGCTGATTTTTATGATAAGAGATTCAGTAAAACATATATAAAAGTCTGCATTTGCAGGCTTTTATCATTTCAATCACTCCATTTGCTTATAGATTGTGCAGTTAGGTGGGATATTAAGAGATCTTATCGATTAGCGCTTGATCCCATAGGGTCCATGGGGGATAATCCTTCGCGTTCAAGCAATGCTTTGGTTTATGTCATTCAAAGTAATGTTCGAAGTTATGGTGACCCTAGGGTCCCCCCGCAATGATAACTTGTGAACTCGGCCAGGCCCGGAAGGGAGCAACCGCAGCAAGCGACTCGTGTGCCGGGGTGTCGGCTCTAGGGGAACCTCCAATTACAAATCCTTTCAATAGGTTAGCTTAAGATAAGCCTTGGTGGTACACAAGGTGGTACACTTGAGTTCAATCAAAACATTATCAAGTCCTTATTTATTCCAATCTCGTCATGGTATTTGGTATGCCAGAATTGTTGTTCCTGAAATTCAAAGAGACGTTATTGGGAAGCGAGAACTGAGACGATCATTGTCGACTAGAGACAAATTTGAAGCTATTCGCAAATCATGGGATGTTCTTAAAGTCTTACGTTTGACTGCCGAAGGTAAGCATTGTCCAGTGACTATGCCTGTAACAATAGACCTAGCAGATCTAACTAACCGTCATCATGATGTCGCAGTTTCACCCAAGCCCATCATTGAGACTTGTAAATCGTCATTGCCAAAGCTAAGTCAGTTGGCACAAGAATACAGTCGAGAAAAGCTCTTAGGTGGTGCGTGGTCTAAACAAACAGAAATCACCAACCGTAAGACATACAGAGATATGATTGATCTGTTGGGAGACATTAGAATTGACCAGTTCACCAAGGACAAGGCTCAGAAATATAAGCAGCACTATAGCGCTAAGAAAGACCTTTCTGTAGCTACAATCAACAAATATCTGACCCGAGTTACAGCTCTGTTACAGTGGGCATCGTCACACTATGGGACTTCTAATCCTATGGTTGGGATGAGTATTCAAGTATCTGAAAAAATTAAAGTTTCCAAAGAACGAGAGGCGTTAACTCCGTTCCAAGTCAAACAACTATTCCAAGCGACCCCATCTAACAATAACCTTAAATTTTCATATAGATACTGGATTCCAAGGCTTGCTGCATACACTGGCGCTAGAGTCGGTGAATTAGCTCAACTGTATCTCGACGACTTTATGATAATTGACGGTCATCCATGTATCCTTATCCGTGAAAGCCGCCCTGACCAATCAATCAAGACACCAAGTAGTGAAAGAGCAATTCCAATACATAGTAAGTTGATAGCAATCGGATTTCTTCACTTTGTAGAGCGTCAGCGATCCCTTGGTCACTTACGCTTATTCCCTGAATTACCCAAGAAAGAGGCTAGGGGATATTCTCATGTTGTGTCTAAGTGGTTTTGTTATTTTAAGAAGAAACTCGATTGGGGTGAGCGTGAAACTCTGCATGGGATACGTCACGCAGTTGCAACGCAATTGAAGCGTAAGGAGTTTAGTTCGGATTTAGTGGCAGGACTGCTAGGACATTCTCACGGTTCAATTACTTTTGACCGCTATGGGAAGGAATACAAGGTTAATAACATACTCAGGGTGGTTGAGGCGTTGAACTGGGACTAGTTCAATGACAAGACCAATGCCTAGGTATACGGCGGTTAGGTTATAAATTGTCAATCTAGTGTACAACTTGATATTGGTCATAATGTAAGCATGTAAATCTGAGGATGCCGTATATCTAGTATAGGTGTACGGCATCCTCATTTTATGATTTAGGTTTAAGAATATCCAAAAGTTTAGCTAGCACATCAACTTGCTCACTTGTAGTTGAAATCTTTGTACTTTCTTTTGGCGAAAACACTTTTAAAAGCAGTTCAATTTTTGTATTCCGCTTTAACTCTACTACTTGCTCAGGAGTCATAGTTTGCTCGCAACCTAGAGTAGCGGTGATTTGCTCAGCTAAAATCGATGCCTTGAGCATATTCATTTTATCGCTATTAAGAGAAATAATATGATTTACGAGGAAAAATAAAAGAGCAGAAAAGGTTCCAATAATTAAAGCAGTAGCAGTAAATAACGGTAATCGACTAAGCAAAATATCCCATGTAGAGACTTTCCATGAAGTATCAATCAACTCTGAAAATGATTTTGCACTAAAATACATAAAACTAAAAATTGTAAATAGCATTAATAACAGTATGCCGACACCTATATAATACTTTTTTAACTGATATTTTGATTCTTTATCAAACCCTTGCATATCGAAAGTATATAAGTTCAAATTTCTTTCGGCATCAGACACTTCCACTTTTAGGTTATGTAATTTCTCTTCAGTTGCATCACATATTTTCTTATTCTCTTCCGACGTTTTAAGAACACTATCTATCTCTTTGCCAACATTTATTTTAAATAAATTAAATTTTTCTTTATCAACAGCCTCTTGATTAGCAAGAGTTTTAATGGCATCTTCGATTTCTTTTAGCTTCTCATGGGAATGCTCAACATCATTATTAACTCTATCCAAAAGTGCCATTGTTTCATTATTTGACTCTTCTACCCTTGTTTTTTCTGCGAGCGCAACTTCAATTGTTTTGAGTATAGACTTATACTCCAAGCCCTTTAACTCTATTGATTTATTAGCTTTTCTTATTTCATTGACATAATCAACTTTATTCTTTTCAATCGTTGATGAAAGAGTAGCAGTATCATTTATTATATTAGCAATTCTGTCAAAACTTAAGTCAACATATTCAATCTCAGTCAACTCAAAATAATGAGGCAAAACCAATCCAGTTATTATGCCTTCAATTAAATAGTTATATTCAACTTTTTTACCAACTTGCCAAATAGTAGGTTTGCTTAGAGCAAAGAACTTACCATTTACAACATAAGTAACAATTGGTGGATTACTTTCAATAAAACGCAAAGCACGAACATCTTCATAATGGACAACACATTTAATACTATATACCAAAAGCGGTTCCAAACAATCCAACGTTAAACTTTCTGAGTAATTTATATTACCAATCAATGCTGTGCTGGATTGATACTTATCTTGGTCAACAAAAATATCAATCTTATTGTCGACATTTGCTATTTTATATAGTGATTTTATTGAATTTTCTAGATTAACAACTCCATTGTGTAACATATCGATATTTAGAAACTTCAAATTATTATAAACGTCTTCTTTTTCATGAATATTTAAATCCAGAATAGTCATAAATTAACCTCAAAATTAAAAACTAATAAAAAGCAATAGCCCATCTTCTATATATTTTGATTTATTTAAGATGGAGCTTTACTCATACACTGTCCCTTTCACCTAAAACAAGTCATTCACCAACGCATTATTGCATAGCCTAAC